>CAIQIE010000269.1 GCA_903871805.1 uncultured Planctomycetaceae bacterium
AAATCCTTTGGCATTTTCAGTCCGTCGGGACGCAGCTATTTCATTCGGATTCGGTTTGCGGCGCAGGTGGCCGGCACCGTGCGTGAGTCGCAATGGCATCGGAGTCAGCAGTTGGTTGAGACTGCTGACGGCAGCGTACTGTTGACGCTGACGCTGGAGAATCTGGAAGAAATCAAGAGCTGGGTGATGGGATTTGGGTCGATGGCCAGGGTTCTGGAACCGCCTGAGCTGGTGCAGGCCATTCGAGACGACGTGCATCGCATGGCGGCGTCATATGAAGGGACGAACGCATGAACGATGCCGAGGGTGGGATGGCGAAACGATGGCAATACGGGAAATCCGGGGCGTTTCGGCTTGATTGCGGAAAGGTCGTGGTCTGGGGTTTTCGGCAGTGAAAAGGCTGGGTGCACGTTTCCACGGAGCGAAACGCGACTATTGGCAGGGTTCGCGGCGTTTCGCCATCCCAGGCCGAGGCTGGCGAGGGCGGTCGATAAACCAGACTTCTGAGCCCGTCAGTGGCGACTCGCGCGGTCAGCGAGTCTGCAGATCTGGACTTCTGGTTCGGGAAAGCCGTCGCATTCACAGATTTGGAGAATTCTGAAGAATCTTCGTTCTGCCGTCTCAGCATGGACAGAGGGTTGTCCAGGCACCCTTTGTAACCTGCTCTTATTCCCACGCTTCGGTGACTCGTGTTTGTGAGAATGTTGACAAATCCGAGGTGTGCCCAGATCAGAAAACAGACAGGAAGAGCGAGGCCTCGATGCTCCAGCGGACTTCGGCAAGCACAGTTCTGGTCAGTGGTACGGATTCCGGCTATCGAGCGTGGTGTCGTGCACACATGCAGCGAACGCAGAGTGATCGGCGTCGGGATCCGTTTGCGCAGGACTACAATACGGAGCTGAGGCGTTGGGAGTCTGTCGTGCAGCAGCTCCTGGCGGCCGTTGTGGAAAACTCTGTGGACGAACGGATCCTCGTTTCAAGGCCGCCTGACAGCAGAGGAAGAGCGGTTCTGCGTTACCATGAGCTCGATTTTGTTGCGGGCTCAGTTATTGCGCCGCGGTTGTTTGCAGAGATCAAGTTGCGCGAGCGGACGGTCAGTTCAAAGACGGGTTGGTCGCAACTGGAAAGATCGTTGCGAATCGCAAGGACTGAATGGCCGGACCTGCGGGGGATCTGTCTGAATATCGCGATGGGTGAATTGTTAGGGACGGAGCTCGAAAGCAGCTGTTCCATGACGAACGTCACCGATCTGCCGGCGGTGATTGAAGACGTAAGTCAGCGTGATGGGGGTACGGTCTGGGTTCAAGGTCGCGATCTTGCCGCATTCGCTGTGCAAAGTGGCCTGTTGAATTCTGACGATGTGCGGCGCCTGCCTGAATTGCGTCAGGCAATGCGGAATCCATTGAGTATTCTGCAGAGTCCGGAGGGGGCAAAGCGTGCAATGACCGGTCCCGGGTTGTTTGAATGCTTTCGTCCACGGCGATGAGACACACGATGCTGTAAGATCGCAGCCAGGCTATGGCCGAGTGTCCCGCAATGTGATGTTGCCGACGCTGCACCTGCGGACCGGGCGTGCTCGCGTTGCCGCAGCGAAAGCGTGACACATCAGCGAAGGGCAGAGTGTCGGCTGGAGATAATGCATTTCAGCGAAACAGTGAGGCGAGATAGAAGTCATCACGGAACAGGACTTCGTGTGACTGAAACCCGAATTGGGTGCCCAGTTCCACCCGTCGCGACTCGGTTACTGGAAAGTCAGAAGTCTGCATATGAGCGATCACTTCGGAAATTTCAGCGGGGGTGAGATTGCTCCATGATGGCAGTGCGGTCGTATGAAAACGCTTCAGCCAGTCCTCGCGGGACTCATTTTCCGCTGTGTACAGATCGATCCAGCAGAAAACGCGGGGTTTTGGAACGCAGGCCAGATCAGAAAGTGTTTGTTGCAACTGCGACTGACTGAGGTGATGCAGGGCATAGCTGGCCAGCAACAGGTTAGGCGGCGTGGACTGTCCCTGGAGCCATTGTTCTGCCAGTTGATGAGTGACGGTGGTCAGATGACCTTCAGTGAACTGTATGGTGGTCTGGCTGGGCAGTAACTGAGGTGCGGAATCGAGGGCAGCGCGGGAGAGATCAACCCCATGCCACGACGCACAGGGGATTGTCTGCAGTGCCATGGCGGCCAGTTGTCCATCACCGCAGCCAAGATCCAGAACGCGGCAGGGTTCGTTCAGTACCCTGGCAGCCTGAGCGACAGCGAGTGCCATCTGCTGATGTCGCATGTGATTGCCCATGATGATGCGATCATAAAGTCCCCAATGGCGAAAGAGTTCCGCACTGGAATCATGGGACGAATTCATGCTGATCTTCCTGTCATTAAGCCTGCAGTGCGGGCAAAGTGGTGATCACAGTTCAAGCCTCCCTGAGATATTCGCTCGGCCTGAGATCTCAGTCAATTGGGCAATGTGTCGGAGGCTGCGGAGCCCGGTGTCGAAACTGGCATCGGTCGTCTGCTAATCCTGATGACACCGCCCCTGGAGCGATCTCAGTCTCAGTCTCAGTCAGTTTATCCGTGACTTGACTGAAGGATTGTCCCTGTTCGAAGTCAGGCTCGATCGGCACCAGATCTGAGGTTGTTCCACAACTACGTCGTGCGGAGGGTATCGTCCCGAGGTCGGCAGGACAATAAGGTGCCGATGATCGCGTGGTCTGCAGAGAGTCCTGCATTATTCCCGCCAATCGAGTGTGCCGGTGTGGCGACATCAAAAACTGTGTGCGGGGACAATGATGTGGCCTGGTTACTCAGGGTCTGACGTCTTCCATCGTGACGTGCCCATCGGAGCGGACCGCAGAGTTCCTCAGCAGATTCAAGGGGTTCACTGGTGTTGCTGAGTGTTGGTGTGCAGTTCGCATGGCGGAGACAAGGTGGCGAATTCATCATCCTTGTGGAATAACATGAATGCGTCCGTGCTCCCTGTTCAGGACGGGTGAAACCAGCCTGCCGGGGACATTGGAAATGTCGCCGTGTGGATCATACGGATTGCCGTTTCACTCGCTGTAAAACAGATTGTTGCTGTTTGTGATTTCTTTTCCGAAGGAAAGGGGGGTAAACTCCGACGCAGGCTGATAAATCTGTGGAATAGCGGCGCGGTCTGTGGCGATTATCCGGAACGCTCGGGAGCATCGCAGATGCAGCGACGGGGGCGACCGTTCGAGCGCATGTTTTCCGCGCGGTGACGTAGTGGTTAGAGGAATCGGATGAATCCCATCAATTTCGCACTCCGACGTCCTCGGACGGTGATGGTGTTGCTGATTACAGTGGTGCTGATCGGTTTCAGTGTCATTCGTCCTCAGAGTGTGGATGCCTGGTTGCGTGATCGCGGAGTCGAGTTGCCGCTGAAACGCATGGCCGTTGATATTTTTCCTGCGTTGAATCTGCCAGTGATTTACGTGTGTCAGCCTTACGGTGGCATGGATCCCGCGCAGATGGAAGGTTTGCTGACCAACTACTACGAGTATCATTTTCTCTACATCAACGGCATTCATCATGTAGAGAGCCGAAATGTGCAGGGTACGGCTCTGATGAAACTTCAGTTTCATCCGGGGACGAACATGGCCCAGGCCATGGCAGAGACGATCAATTACGTGAATCGTTCACGAGCGATGATGCCTCCGGGGACGGTTCCTCCGTTTGTGATGCGATTTGATACGGGAAGTGTACCGGTTGGTTATCTGGTACTTTCCAGTGGCACGAAAACGATCTCGGAGATTCAGGACCAGGCCCTGTTTAAAGTGCGCCCCATGTTTTCGTCGCTCCCGGGCGTATCTGCTCCACCACCTTTTGGCGGCTCGGCGCGCAGCATTGTGATTCGCGCCAACCCGGATCGCCTTCGGGCCTATGGGCTGTCACCGGACGACGTGATTACGGCATTGACATCGGGAAACACGATCAGTCCGTCCGGCAACATTCATATCGGCGATCGATATCCGTCAGTTCCCACGAACGCGATGATTCGCGACATCCGGGAGTTGGGTCAGATCCCGTTGAAGACCGGCGAGCAGACGGTGTATATGCGCGACATTGGTGCGATTGAAGATGCGGCTGATGTTTCGACAGGCTACGCTCTGGTGAATGGTCGCCGCGCTGTATACATCCTTGCCACGAAGCGCGCTGATGCATCGACGATGAATGTGATCAACGAGATCCGTGGTGCGCTT
>CAIQIE010000270.1 GCA_903871805.1 uncultured Planctomycetaceae bacterium
AAATCCTTTGGCATTTTCAGTCCGTCGGGACGCAGCTATTTCATTCGGATTCGGTTTGCGGCGCAGGTGGCCGGCACCGTGCGTGAGTCGCAATGGCATCGGAGTCAGCAGTTGGTTGAGACTGCTGACGGCAGCGTACTGCTGACGCTGACGCTGGAGAATCTGGAAGAAATCAAGAGTTGGGTGATGGGCTTCGGGTCGATGGCAAGAGTGCTGGAGCCGCCGGAACTGGTCCAGGCAATTCGGGACGATCTGCGTCTCATGGCAGCGTCGTACGATGGGGAGAACACGAAGTGAGCCTGCCGCGGTGGTGATTGTTTGAGGCTGCAAACCCCTCAAGGGCTGTTGTCTGAGCAGGAGGCGGCAGGTGGGATGACGAAACGTCGGCGCTCGAGGCGATTTTTTATTCAACGCAGAGACCACAGAGGACACAGAGTTCCAAGGCAAAACGCAGGGACGTCAGCACCATTGGTGAGCGGATTGGTGATGAAAGTGCTGCGTGCGTCTTCGTGCTGTTCTACTTCTGTTTTGCCATTCCGGGCGGCAGGTGGGACGGGGGCGGTCTGAAAGATCACGAACGATGATTGCTGTGGCGTTGTTTGAGCAACGCAGGCGGGGAGTGCATTCAGTTTGCGGTGTGAGTCCGCATCATCTGTTCAACCAGGTTTGCCCGACAGTGAAGGGGGCTTTTAAGCGAGCTTCGCGCCGGGAAATTTGCCCTGAGACAGATATCGGGACCGCGGATTCCGAGAATTCCGGAAAACTGAGCGTCGGCAGCAACAGCCTGGACAGACGGGTGTCCAGGCACTGTGTGTAACCTTTGACAGTTGCCATGCGGCGTATGCCCATATCCGTGAGCATGCCAGGCAATTCGAAGTGTGCCCAAATCAGGAAACAGACAGGAAGAGCGAGGTCTCAATGCCCCAGCGGACTCCCGGAACAGCAAGTCTGGTCGTTGATACAGATTCAGGCTATCGAGCGTGGTGTCGTGCCAACATGCAGCGGACGCAGAGTGATCGGCGTCGGGATCCGTTTGCGCAGGACTACAATATGGAGCTGAGGCGTTGGGAGTCTGTCGTGCAGCAGCTCCTGGGGGCCGTTGTGGAAAACTCTGTGGACGAACGGATCCTCGTTTCCAGGCAGCCTGACAGCAGAGGGCGAGCAGTTCTGCGTTACCATGAGCTCGATTTTGTTGCGGGCTCAGTTTTTGCGCCGCGGTTATTTGCAGAGATCAAGTTGCGCGAGCGGAAGGTCAATGCAAAAACGGGTTGGTCACAACTGGAAAGATCGTTACGAATCGCAAGGACTGAATGGCCGGACCTGCGGGGGATCTGTCTGAATATCGCGATGGGTGAATTGTTAGGGACGGAGCTCGAAAGCAACTGTCCCATGACGGACGTTACCGATCTTGCGGCGGTGATTGAAGACGTGAGTCAGCGTGATGGGGGGACGATCTGGATTCAAGGTCGCGATCTTGCCACATTTGCAGTGCAACGTGGCGTGTTGAATTCTGAGGATGTGCGGCGTTTGCCCGACTTGCATCAGGCGATGCGGAATCCGCTGAGTATTCTGCAGAGTCAGGAGGGGGCTAAGCGTGCAATGACCGGTCCCGGGTTGTTTGAATGCTTTCGTCCAAGGCGATGAGATCCACGAGGCTTTCAGATCGCAGCCAGGCTGTGGCCGAGTTTCCCGCAATGTGATGTGGACGCCGCTGCACCTGCGGACCGGGCGTGCTGGGGTTGCCCCAGCGAAAGCGTGACACAGCAGAGAAGGGGTGAGTGTCGGCTGGAGCTGATGCAATTCATCGAAACAGCGAGGCGAGATAGAAGTCATCACGGAACAGGACTTCGTGTGACTGAAACCCGAATTGGGTGGCCAGTTCCACACGTCTCGATTCTGTCAGGGGGAAATCAGACGTCTGCATGTGAGCGATGACTTCGGACACTTCCGCTTCTGTGAGATTGCTCCATGTGGGCAGTGCTGTTGTATGAAATCGGTGCAGCCAATCCTGCCGCGACTCACCTTCTGACAAATACAGATCGATCCAGCAGAAGGCACGTGGTTGTGGAACGCAGGCCAGATCAGCAAGTGTTTGTTGCAACTGCGACTCACTAAGGTGATGCAGGGCATAGCTGGCCAGCAGCAGGTTAGGCGGCGTGGACCGTCCCACGAGCCACTGTTCCGCCAGTTGATGCGTGACGATGGTCAGATGACCTTCAGTGAACTGTATAGTGGTCTGACCGGGAAATAATTGAGGTGCGGAATCGAGGGCAGCGCGGGAAAGATCGACGCCGTGCCACCATTCACAGTGACAGTTGCATAGTGCCATCGCTGCCAATTGACCATCACCGCAGCCGAGATCCAGAACGCGGCATGGTGCGTTCAGGGACTCAGCTGCCTTCGTGACAGCGAGTGCCATCTGTTGATGTCGCATGTGATTGCCGAGGATAATACGGTCGTAGAGTCCCCAGTGACGAAAGAGTTCCACACTGGTATCACGGGAAGAATTCATTCGTGAACGGCTCCGGCTGAGACTCTGATGATCGGTGATGACTCGGAGGCCGGAAGCGTATCGTTTCGCGTGCTGCATCGCCATGAGATACTGGCGAAATGATTTTGTCGCGACGGGTTTGAATGGTGCAGACCAGACATGTGCCGTTCGGTGACATCGGCCCCCGGAACGGCCAGTTGCGCCAGAGAGGCTTGTGTGCATTCGGGAATCTGGTCTGATCCGGACCATCGGAGTGGTGGACAGAGCGGCCAGTTGCTGCAGATTGCGCAGGTGGTTGTGGGCGTACTGCGTATCCACTTCGAACAGGCCCCGCAAATCTCATTCACGTAAAGTCTCTCATGGCCTTGAATGCCGTTGATTGGGACAGTGGAAAGCCATTTGGCGAGGGAGATCTCGGAGCTGCTCGGCGAGTGCTCGCAGTTAATTTCGCTGGAACATGGCAGAATGGAATGTTCTCGACGGAGAGTTCTATTCCGACCGGAAGGGGGATAAACTGCAGGTTGGTGTGACAAATCGTTGGAACGGTTACGCTGTTTTTGACGATCCCTGAGATAATCGGGATCGCATGATGGAAGCAACGAAGTTGACGGTCAGCGGTGATATTTCTGCGGTGTGACGTATTGGGCAGAGGAATCGGATGAATCCCATCAATTTTGCACTCCGACGTCCGCGGACGGTGATGGTGCTGCTCATTACGGTCGTGCTGATCGGGCTCAGTGTGATTCGTCCCGTGAGTGTGGATGCGTGGTTGCGAGATCGCGGTGTGGACTTGCCGCTGAAACGCATGGCTGTCGATATTTTTCCTGCGCTGAATCTGCCGGTGATTTATGTGTGCCAGCCTTATGGCGGTATGGATCCTGCGCAGATGGAAGGTTTGCTGACCAACTACTACGAGTATCATTTTCTGTACATCAACGGAATTCATCATGTGGAGAGCCGGAATGTGCAGGGCACGGCTCTGATGAAGCTGCAGTTTCACCCCGGGACAAACATGGCTCAGGCCATGGCGGAGACAATCAATTATGTGAATCGTTCACGGGCGATGATGCCACCGGGAACGGTGCCCCCGTTTGTGATGCGATTTGACACGGGCAGTGTTCCGGTGGGCTATCTGGTACTTTCCAGTGGCACAAAGACCATCTCAGAGATTCAGGACCAGGCGCTGTTCAAAGTCCGTCCGATGTTTTCGTCGCTGCCCGGAGTTTCGGCCCCACCGCCGTTTGGCGGCTCGGCTCGCAGCATTGTGATTCGAGCCAATCCGGATCGCCTTCGGGCGTATGGGCTGTCACCGGATGACGTGATTACGGCATTGACATCGGGAAACACGATCAGTCCGTCCGGCAACATTCATATCGGTGATCGATATCCGTCAGTTCCCACGAACGCGATGATTCGCGACATCCGGGAGTTGGGTCAGATCCCGTTGAAGACCGGCGAGCAGACGGTGTACATGCGTGACATTGGTGCGATTGAAGATGCGGCTGATGTTTCGACAGGCTACGCTCTGGTGAATGGTCGCCGCGCTGTATACATCCTTGCCACGAAGCGCGCTGATGCATCGACGATGAATGTGATCAACGAGATCCGTGGTGCGCTT
>CAIQIE010000271.1 GCA_903871805.1 uncultured Planctomycetaceae bacterium
GGTGGTCAGGAATTCAATTCTCCACAGCACTCAGTCAGAACCGCCTGGTCAATTCTTCACACCGTTCACGGTTCCCTGCAGCGTTGTCGGCCAGCGAGGTTCCGGCAGGTAGTTGTTTCAGTTGTGGCCGAGTTCCAGCATAGCGGCGGCAGTGTCCCGAAACATCCGAAATGTACGATTCAGTCCCGAAATCTGCAGCACCTGGAACACGTTGTCTGTGGCACCACAGAGGGCCACGGTGCCGTGCCGCTTTTTAAAATGTTCGTTGGCGACAATCAGATACCGAATACCAGCACTGGAGACAAAATCGCAGGTCGACAAATCAAGAATCAGATCCCGCAGATCGGTCATCTGCGCCAGTTCTCCCTGAAGCTGGCCCACCAGTTGTTCAGCCGCAGTGCCGTCCAGTCGCCGAGGAACAGCGGCTATCACGTAGTTCAAAGCCAATGCAAACACTCCTGCAATTGCAGACAGGACACCCCTGCTGAAGATCGTCGTCAGGAGTGCCAAAGTAACTCGCTGAAACCAGCCTGTACCACACTCGCCCAGTCTGCTGCTGACGGACACCCGGGGCTGTTTTTATTCCAGTGAAGGACCTTCTTCCGGATCTTTCTGCGGAGGCTCGCTCTTATCCCATTTCACAGCCTTCTCTTCGTCCGAGGGTTCTGTGAGTGGTCTTACAACACGAAATCCAACGCCCAGTGCATCTGTGAAATACCAGATACTCTGAGGAATCTGAGGATCCTGCTGCTTCCAGTCCAGGTTGGAACCTTCGCGGACTGCACTGCGGAGCATGTTCGCCGGGTCATCCCAGCCACCACCGCGAACCACGCGAGGATACTCGGTCAGCGGAACCACCAGCGGGTCCTTTGCTGAGGCCTCAGGTTTGCCATAGGAATCGGCTGCGTACTGGTCGAGCACCCATTCGGCCACATTGCCATGCATGTCGTACAGGCCCCATGGATTTGGCTTTTTCTTCCCGACAGGCTGGTACTTTCCATCACTGTTGTCAGCCAACCAGGCATGGTCTGGAAGTTGAGCCACGTCGTCACCGAACGAGTAGGCCGTGGACGTTCCGGCACGGCAGGCGTATTCCCATTCCGCTTCCGTGGGCAGTCGGTAGTAGCGTCCGGTCTTGGCACTGAGCCAGACACAGTACAGGCGCGCGGCGTGCTGAGTCATGCAGATTGCAGGATTGTTTTCCCGGCCCATCCCAAAGCTCATGTCGGTATACGGCGGGGTGGGACGAGTGACGGAGTCGGCGACTTTGTCCCGGGATGTGGCGGGTTTGTTGTACGCAGCACGGCGCAGTGAATCTACTTTGTCGCCCCACACTTCGTACTGGTTCCAGGTCACCTCGTACTTGCTCATCCAGAACGGAGAAATCTCCACAGTATGTACGGGGCCCTCATCGTCACCGCGGTCCGCTTCCGTGTCGGCACTTCCCATCTGAAATGTGCCCCCGGGGATCGGCACCATCTCCAGCCGGAAACTGGTATGCTCCAGCGGCTCCGTGTACGGCTTCATTTCCTCAGCAGTCGCAGCGATGGCGTCCGGGACCTTGATCGGCTCTGGCCGAGCAGCCTGCCCCCACGCAGAGGTCTGTACTGCGCCAAGCAGCAGTGCCAGGCCCGTGATGCGACACACCAGAATATGCAGTGACGCCATGTCCCAATCTCAAACTCAAAAACACAAGGAAACAAACTGTAGCCAGAGACTACCAGCTCAGAAGGCAGACTGCCACAAAGCTTCATGGATTTTGCCAGCGCCGTCAATCATCCACCGGCAGTTCGACCGACATTCCAGTTGATGACAGTTATCCGCCCTGCAGTCGATGCTGAAGCAGCAGTCGGATGGAGTAGACCACAACCGACCCAACGACCGCAGTCCCGCCCCAGAGCAACGCGTGGCCCAGCCATGGGCGAGCCCGCCAGACAATATGGGCAATGGCGACGACCAACAGGGACAGCGAGGCCTTGAAAATTGCCATGCCGTAGAGCCCCCAGTGGCTGATGACCCAACGCGCTACCGGATTGCCTTCAATGATCCCGGCACTGGTCTGCCCCGTCGCGCTGAAATGCAGCACGATATGAGTCATCACGACGTCCATGGCACTTGCCAGCAGAAACCAGCTGCTGGCATTTTCCAGTGGCCATTTACGACGTTTCATAACCCGACTCCGAATGCCGGAGAGCAATACCATCCAACGCTGGCCGGCGCTTGCAGTTAACTCAGACGCCCTGACAGAGCGAACTGCCTCAAGCCACCCTTCCGCTCACTTCGCAGCCGGGGGCTGTACCGGCGACTGAATCAGGACCGAAAGTTTTGCATCCAGCCCGAGCGAAAAAATGGTGCGAATGTGAGGATCGGCGACCAGCAATGTCTCGCCACTTAAGCACAGTCCCACCGGACGATCCAGAGGCGTTCCGGAGACAAACTTTTCCGGCTTCCCATCAGGCCCCACCTTCCAGATGCAGTGCTCGTAATTGTCGGTCACAAACATGGTCCCATCCGCCAATCGAACCAGATTGTGAGGCAGATTGAATGGGTGATCCTTGATGAAGGATTCAATCTGGCCGTCAGCAGATACCTTCTGAATCTGGCCATCTTTGCTGGACGTGGAAAGCACCCACAATGTCCCGTCCGCATCCAGTGCCAAACCACGCGGTGAATTGATGACGGCAAATTCATCCGGCTTCGCACTGCCCGCGGCCGGCATCTTCCAGATCCGATGCAGTTCCAGATCCGCCGTAAAAATCGTTCCATCAGCCGCCACGGCAATCGCCATCGGAATCCCAATCCAACCCTGTGTCAGCGGCACAGGCTGGCCATTGTCGTCAAAGCGATAGACGTCACGGGTGGCGGAGTCCCCAGCCAGCAACTTTCCCTCATGGTCAATCGCCAGGCAGCGAACGGCATTCAATGGAGTCCGGAACTTCTTTGATGCCTGAAAAAACACGGACTTCTGGCCGTTTTCGACTTTCCAGATCCCCGGCAAATTGCGGTCGGCAACGAAAATCACTCCGTCAGCACGCGCGGCAACCGCCAGCGGATACTGGAACTCCGACGGCGGAGACACTTCCTGAGCCCGAACCAGCCCGGTCACAAGACACATGCACAAAAAGACTGTCGCCTTCACCGCATCACCCCCGCCACTGCCAAACACCCCGCCATCACGGGAATACCGGGATCGATCAGTCCGTCCAGCCAGACCTACCGGCCACCCGCGACTGATTCGATATGCCAGTGTCTATTGTGCTGCATCTTCGGTACTGACTCAATCCAGCAGGCCCACGATTCACCAGAACCCACCAAACATTCACCACCCCAAATTACCCAGGTGCCATGCACCTGTTGAGCCCCGGATACCGGCCACGCCAAAATAAAGA
>CAIQIE010000272.1 GCA_903871805.1 uncultured Planctomycetaceae bacterium
ATCAGCAACCCACTTTTTACACTGACCACTTCGATGGTCGTTTCGGACAACTGCCGATATGGAATCTTCGACCGCAAGTCAGGGGGACTGCAACCTGACATACGTGACGCTTCGCGCCGCGTTTTTACTGACACTGGACAGCTTGCTGCGGTATTCACTTTCGCCTTCCCATGCGGAACAGAAAGGCAGCGAGTTCCTGCATTTCTACCCACCGCTGCAGGGGATGGCACCCCAGATTCAGATGGAATGTGTGCTGCGAACGTGGAATCGCTGGAGCACTCGACAGAGTGATTTTCCTTCCCCGCTGGACGCCCGTATTCTGTACGCAGCCACCGAACTGCTGGCCAGCCTCGCCGAGGATCGCAGCAGCCCTCTGCTGCGAGTGGTATTTGAGGGGCCTCGCGAATTGCGGCATCTGAATGATCACTGGCTACCGGCCAAAGCGCGCTGCCTGCAATTGACTCGGGAATCGACGTTTTCCCGGGGAATTCTGCAGGAACTCTCCCTGTCCTCAGATCCCCAGGAGCAGGTGACTGAACATGAGTACCCTGCCGCCGACGGCGAATTGATGGAAATCCTGGGAAGATGGAGAGCTAATCCGGAAATGTTAACGTGGGGGAATGGGCTCTTAACGCCGCATGAACTGGAACTGGTTCGAGACTTTTTTGAGGAACATGACGGACTGACAGAGTAATCCGGGCATGGTTATCAGTATAGTGGCGGGTCTGAAATCCTGAGATTCACCAGTTCTTCGCAGTGCCTGGAAAATCGATCGCCGTTCGGTTCCCCTGGAACTGAAGAACTGTTCTCTGTCTTTTGCCGACGCCAACCTGCCAGATTAACTCGGCAACGGGCGTTGGCTGTTTGTCTGGCGTCAGAGTTTGGCGGTCCCGGCAACAGGATTTCAGAGCGAGTTATCTGCAGTTGGCGTGTTCCCTGATGAAACCGCGTGTTTCGCACGGGTCTTTTCGACCTTCATCACCGGTGCCTCTGGTGATCATTGGGAATTTTCCAACTCTCTTACGGCCTCTACTATGAAAGTTGGATACACAAATGGCTAAGAAGGCAATCAAGAAGGCTGCCCGGCCACAAAAAGCAACCACGCGAGCAGCGGCCCCCAAAGCAGCCCAGAAGGCCGCCAAAAAGGTGGTTCGAAAGAAACCTGCTCCAAAACCCTCGAAGCCCACCGCCACCAGGAAACCTGCCCGGCCTGTGCGACCGCCAGAACCGGAACCTCAGGCACCCGCTCGGAAAAAAGGTGTCCGCAAAGCCACCATTACGACTGGTATCCGCGATACGTCGCCAACTCGCAAACTCGGGCGGTCCAGAATTCCCGTCGACGCACCACTGGATGTGGTGTTTCAAAATGATACACAGGCTCGCGAAGCCTTTGTGTTCCTCGGAATTCACTCCATCCGGGAACTCGAACAGTTCACTCCGGATGACCTTGTGCTGCGTTTGACTGGGCCCGCAAAACTGACTGTGGGGCGGATTCGCAAGATCCTGGCCATGAATAATCGTTGCCTCACTGGAGATGACCAGTTTGCACTGGAGTTCCAGGAACTTCTGACACGGCCTCGTCCTGAATAGCTACGCCGGAACAGGGCGCCCTGCGCCGCCTGGATGATCGCAATCCTCAGTACCCTGCGATTGTTATGGAGTACGTATCCCGGAAGTTCTCCGGCCATCAGGGCTGAACGCCTTCTTTCTGCCTTCTTTTCGTTCTAACCATAAAAAATCCCCACCACTGGCAACCAGAGGTGGGGATTTTTTTATGCGAGACTCAGAAGACCTCTCAGCGGGCCGAATCAGATCAGCATCAGAGGCGATGCCAACAAGGAGTTTGCGGCTGCTGTTGTGCCTGAGCCCGGATTGAGTTGAGTTTTCACAATCCCTCCGGCCAGCGGGCTATTTGGACTCAAGCGGGAAATCCATTTCATTGGACCCCGCCTTGACCGTCACTGAGAACCCATCATTCATATAGCGTGCGGGCACCGCCACCGTGTTTTCCACACCCGGAGACCACTCAAACGTGACCTTGGCAGGTCCAACCTTGCAGCCGGAATAGCCGTCCAGGTAGACCAATTCGTAATAGCCTTCTTCGTCCGTCACACCACCGGCGGGGCGTCCCTTTTCCGGCGTGAACAGAATATTGATGCCGACGAGCGGCTTTCCGTCCAGTGTGACCTTTCCGGACACGTCGCCCAGTTCAGGCATGTCGCCGCCGCCACAGCCCATGGACAGCAACATTGTCAGACACACTGTCATCGGAGTCATCAGCTGACACGACAGCGTTTCGAGAAGTCTCTTCATGACTACACCACCTTTAATTCGTGACTGAAACAGTCCCTGGCCCTGCACAAAACCACTGCAGACGTGGGAGTCGTCTTGTGGGGACTGTCCATGTCCGAGGCCCTGTCGCAGTGCCTTATGGGGGATTTGGGGAAACGGAAGAAAGTCGCGGGGCGTCATCCATCAGCGGGATGGATGACGCAGAAGCATGACGTTAAAACTGACAAGCTCCTCCCCGGAACCATCAGTGAACCGTTTAGAATTCACCAACGATCTGTCCGTCTTCACGCACCAGTAGTCGGCCGAGGGTGGAATTGGCATGCAGCGTCATGTCGGTGAGAGCCGCATTGTCGGTGGTCTTGTAGTCAATGTTTTCGCTGATCAGGCGAACGGAGCCATCGCACAGCACGAACTGAGCACCGCCGGTGTGTGCACTGCTGAAACCACGGGTCTGGTGGACCTGATTATTCGCACTCCAGTTGATCCCGTTGTAGCCCAGTCCAATCACTGCCATTGCTGCGGATTTGACATTGGCACTGGAGGATTGATCGTCAATGGATGCGCTGAAACCGAGGGCAACACCGGCACCGACCGTGATCTGGCTGTACTTCCACGCTCGTTCACCGACAAGCAGCGTATTGCTGGTCCCGTCAGTAATATCACGCATGTTGATTTTCGAATTCCTGAAACCAATCCCCATGGGGCCGCAGGCAGATGCCGCACGATTTGATGGATTCGCAGCCGGTGTCGTGCTGACTCCGGTTCCGGACACCATAATGTAGTTGGAAGTGGCTATCGGGACTGCCCCGGAGCCGTTGAACATGTTCATGTTGTACCAGTTGGCTGCCGGTGCAGGGCTGACGTAGTTGTTCAGAACCGGGCCAACATCGGACGGGCAGCGATACATCGGCAGCGGCGTCTGCAGCAGCCCCAGGCCGGCAGGTGTTGAGGCATTCACATGCAGAGCCACCAGACCGACATTGAGTGACTGGAAAAGGTTGGTTTGTTCCAGCTGCGGAAGGATCAGAGCTCCCCAGCCGTAACAACTGGGCTCTGATGTTGCGTTGCCGTTGGCGATCGGGGAGATGTATCCCGGTGGAAAGGTGTTGTAAATGTCGTGATAATTGTGAAATGCCAGCCCAATCTGCTTCAGATTGTTTTTGCACTGAGTTCTGCGGGCTGCCTCGCGAGCCTGCTGCACGGCCGGCAACAGCAGAGCCACCAGAATGGCGATGATTGCGATCACCACCAGCAGCTCAATCAGAGTAAAGCCACGAGTTTTTTGACGCCCCGGGAACAACCTGACCATAACGACACCCCCGAAAAACAGAGAAGAAAAGACAGTGAACCGATCGGGAACAAAGCGAGACTTCGCCTGTGTGCCCGATTTGTCGTGAAAGGCAGGCTTTTCTGAACGCAATTCTGACAGGCTCTTTTCAGTTGCCTGAAAACTACACAACTCGGAAGCGAATCGGCAATCACCCGTCAAAACAAAAACGCAAAAACGAATCAATTTGATTCGTTTTGGAATCTTCGGTACAGAGGGCAAACACCGTACCGATTACATGGAAAGCGCCAGCGCGGATATTCCAGTACCCAGGGATTGATGGGCCTCTCGGTTATCGGTTTGCAGACGCAAACGCCAGTCGCAGCGCTCCCTCCAGTTGCTGTTCCTGAAGACGCAACGCTGCCTGCGCTTCTAACAGAGAAACCTCACAGAGGCTGAAATGATCACCCGGTTTCAGCTGCGCGGCTATCGACAAGTCTGCTGAAATCACATGACCTACTCTCGGGTAGCCCCCAGTCGGAGCACAGTCGGACATCAGGAGCAGCAATTGCCCGTCAGGCGGCATTTGCAGCGTTCCCGGAAGTACAGCTTCGGAGCGAATCTGGAGGAATTCGGAAAATTGCAGAGATGGACCCTGCAGTCGATATCCCATCCGATCTGATTCCGCACGCACTTCGAATTCGGTCTGCTGCATCAACCGCTGTGATTCGCTGGTCAGTCGCTGGAAATGCGTTCCCGGGAGAAATCGCAGGCTGGTCCCGGTCGCTGCTGGTGGCTGCAGAAGCTGCACATACCAGTCGTCAGTCACTGTTCGGTCTGATCGCGGGATTGTCGTGTTGTGCGCGGGATAGGACAGGGTGTCGCCAGCGCGCAGACTTCTTCCACAGTGCCCGCCAAACTGGGATCGGAGCAGTGTTGAGCGGCTGCCGAGGACCTCGGGCACATCCCAGCCACCGGCAATCGCCACGTAACTCCGACATCCGCGCTGCACCGTTCCAAACTGGATTCGGGAACCGGAGGGGACAAACCAGGGACGCCCCGGAATCAGCAATTTCGCAGAACCGTGACTGGATTCCATGACCACCCTGAGGCTCGCTCCCGTGATCGCGATCACAGCGTCCTGTTCCCATTGAAGTACATCACCCGTCAGAGTCATTTCCAGCGTTGCGGCGTTATCTGGATTGCCGACCAGACGATTGGCAAGTCGATGAGACAGTTGGTCCATGGCGCCGCCGACAGGTACGCCCCAGTGGCGTGTGGCGGGGCGTCCGAGATCCTGGACGGTGGTCATCAGGCCCGCCCGCAGTACCCGCACCTGACGGCTCATACAGAGGACCTCGTTTCGAGACGCTGAGCGGCCTCGTCCAGAAAAACAACTTCGTCGCCGGGTTCCAGCAGGCATGGCTGAGGGCGTGTCGGGTCAAACAGGGATACCGTCGTTCGCCCGACCAGATTCCATCCACCGGGAGATTCACGCGGATAGACGCCTGCCATGCCGCCGGCGATAGCAACAGAACCGGCTGCAACCTGCAGTCGCGGCGTTGATTTTCTGGGAATCGCCAATACGTCCGGGAGTCCTGAGAGATAGGGAAACCCCGG
>CAIQIE010000273.1 GCA_903871805.1 uncultured Planctomycetaceae bacterium
AGAAGCTCTGCGGGCCATCACACTGTACCCCGCACAAATTCTGGGAGTCGCGGACCGAGTCGGCTCGCTGGAACCGGGACGCGATGCCACGCTGTTCGTCAGTACCGGCGATCCCCTCGAAACAGAAACTCAGATCACACAAGCATGGATTCAGGGGCGGAAAGTGGATCTGTCCAGCCGACACACACAACTGAACGCCAAGTACCTTGAAAAGTATCGTCAGTTGTCCGAGGGGCGCTAACCAGCCTGAGAAAACTCGGAGCGATGTCCGTGGGATGCCGCGGCAAGTTCGCATGTCCGGATTGTGACTGCCGGCCGCCGCTGAAGGCTGCTCCTTTAACCTTTCATGCGTCGCCGTGCGTGTCGGACGGCGACGGCGCTGAGTGCCATCGCCAACAGCCAGGTGGAAGGTTCAGGGATTGGACGCAGGTTGTAACCCAGGTCCTGGAATGCACCGAGCGTCACGGTACTGATGAACGCTGGTGAATTGAGCCAGCCGGTCATCAATTCGTACTTAAAATCCTTGCCGGTGATATTGCTGACAATCCCGGTATTGCTGCCACCACCATTGACTTCATTCCAGTGCGCGTTCGCCGTCCCGGCGCCACCACCCAGCTCGACGGGAACGAAGGTGGCGCCTGGCTGGTTAAATTCAGACTTCCACGCGGCCAGCGCTGCCGCCCCAGTGTACTGTCCTGAACCTGCGACATAGAGTTCCTGGTAGCCGGCGACATTGACCGCGCTGCTGCTCCATAACGAACCGATCCCGATGACGTGCGCCATTTCATGGAGGATTACGTTCTGAAGAGAACCATTGGATTCGAGACTGCCGATGTCGGCGGAATCGAAGGACATCACTCCGGTTGCCGCGTAGACGAACCGACCGCCGATAAGTCTTTTTCCGGTCGTGGGCTGGGCGCCTCCGAGCACTCCACCGACGCCGTCGTTAGGAGCAGCGCTGGCGGTGATTGTCAGGACGGTATTATTGATGTTGTCCTTGTAGCCAAGGATATAAGATTCCCACGTGGCAGCAGCGGACTGAAACACGGCCGCTTGTGACGTTGAGAACCCGGATAGGTTCAGCTGGATGTCGAAACCGATGACATCCGCGGCCACGTGACGCGTGGGCAGTGTGGCAAGCAGCAGAAAAACGGGGAATGCCCATGAACGCATGTACAATACTCCGGAAGTAAAAGATGATTGGACTGTACATGTGTTCCGTTTGAAAGACTACTCAAGGCCCTTTGTGGTTCTCAGCTTCCGGACCGAGTTCGGGCGACTGTCCTTTCCGACCCGACGGGCGGACGCGTCAGAGCGTCTGGCACCGCCGCGATCGCGGGCGCGAATTCCGGGAGCACAGGGAAATATTCTGCACGTGTGCCGTCAGACCTGACTGGTTCGGTCTTGTTGACGCAAATGGTTTTGGAATCTATACTTACGTGGGAATAAAAAAGGAGCCATGGGGGCAGAAAAGGGGTCAGGAACCACTAGCCAAATGTGGGCATAAAAAAGGGGTCAGGAACCAATAGCCAAATGGCCCGAAGGGTGCTTCGCACTATTGGTTCCTGACCCCTTTTTTATGCCTCCCTTTTCTGCCCATGAACTGCAGGAGTTGCGGGAAGATGACGGCTGAAATCATTGATGGAAAACTAGTTGCGGAACAGTGTCGTGCACAGACGGCGGCCGGCGTTCAGTCGCTCAAGGCTGCTCGCGGGGTTGTCCCGCACCTCGCGGCGATCCTTGCGGGAAATGATCCTGCCAGTCAGGTGTATGTGCGTAACAAAGAGCGGGCCTGCGAAAAAGCGGGCATGCGCAGTACGCTGCACAGGCTTCCTGAGGACGTCAGTCAGCAGCAATTGATCGCGCTGATTCAGCAGTTGAATCAGGATGTCGATGTGCACGGAATTCTGGTGCAACTACCGTTGCCTCGACATCTGAATACGACAGAGGTGCTGGATACGGTGCATCCCCTGAAGGATGTGGATGCGTTTCATCCGGAAAACGTGGGGCTGATGCTGCAGGGGCGGCCGCGATTTCTGCCCTGTACTCCCGCCGGCGTGATGCAGTTGCTGCGTGCGGGCGGTACGGCGATTGCCGGAA
>CAIQIE010000274.1 GCA_903871805.1 uncultured Planctomycetaceae bacterium
AAACGGCAACCTGACATGATCTCACCCCGACGCCCTGTCTGGAACGCCATTTTGGGCCGCCGCATTTTTACCGCCCGCCGCACCGGAAATCGCCCAGCGTCCAGTGGCCACCATTTGCGAACATGATTTTCGTAAGGTCTTAACTCAATTCGGTTTGTGACGAGAGGTGCATGGCACCTTGATAGCGCTGCGGTTTGTGACTATAGGTGCATGGCACCTTGATAGCGCTCTGCGGTTTGTGACTATAGGTGCATGGCACCTTGATAGCGCTGAGTCAACTGACCGCGATGAATCGATTCCGCAGCGATCTCTCCGGCGGCCGAAGAACATGACATCCGTCCATAATGCTGAACAATTGCCAGCACCATGCGAGTGACCCTCATTCCTGTGAAGTCGTTGAGAGACGTTTGAGACAGAGATCGCTTGAGCGCACGAGCAGATTCGACGACGCTCACCATGGCGGGTCCTTCCGCATGAGTGGTGAGATTCCAAAGATCCGCTCTTCGGTTAGCTCCGCTTTTTTTGCAAGCCCAGTTCTCCAAACTCAAAAATAGCGCAACTTCAAAACTGACGCTTTGGATTAGTATTCTTCGGGTTGGTATTCCTGGGGTAATCCCGGACATCTCGAATATACTTTAAGGCAGATGGCGCCCAGTACTTTCCATTGGCACTCAGTGCCTTCCATGCGCCCAACACTCGGCCCATGGTGGGTAGTGAGTACTGAGGTGGCTGCGAACGAAGGCCAGGTCTGTTGGCTGAAGTTCTGCCTTGAAATCTGTTATACTGACTATGCACGGCGGGGGGCTGTAATGTTTTCAGCCGTCATCAATGAATTCCTGATGGGTACGAAATCTCATGAATCTGGATCTGCAGGGTAAAGTCGCCATCGTCACTGGTGGTTCAAAAGGTATCGGTCTCGGAATTGTCCAGATGCTGCTGGCCGAGGGAGCTTGTGTCGTAAACGTTGACCGTAGTCCGGCCGATGCATGCGGGCTGGACGGCAGTGATCCGGCTTTGCAGACCAATTACCTCTTTGTACATGGAGATCTCACGGATGTTTCCGTCTGCGAAACGGCGGTAGTCCGAACGCTTGAGACCTTTGGGAAGATTGACATCCTCGTGAACAATGCCGGAGTCAACGACGGAGCCGGGCTGGATGCCGGACTCGCGGCCTTTGTGCAGTCGCTGCAGCGAAATCTGATTCACTACTATGCCATGGCCCACTATGCTGCAGAACATCTGCGGCGCTCCCGCGGCTGCATCGTCAATATCGGCTCTAAAGTGTGTGAAACAGGGCAGGGTGGCACTTCGGGCTATGCCGCTTCCAAAGGTGGGATCAATGGACTGACCCGCGAATGGGCCGTGGAGCTGGCGCCGGCAGGCGTCCGGGTCAACGCTGTTCTTCCCGCCGAAACATGGACTCCGCTTTACGAACGCTGTCTGGCCGCCATGCCCGATCCGCAGGCCGCCCGCGCCGCGATTGAAAAACTGATCCCGCTGGGACGACGATTTACAACCATCGAAGAACTGGCCAGCATGGTGGTGTTTCTGGCGTCTGCCCGATCCAGTCATACCACCGGTCAGATCATTTACGTTGACGGCGGCTACACGCATCTGGATCGGAAATGCACCGTCGACGGCGGGGTCTCAGAATTTGGTGCCGCGACAACATAACGATGGTGCGCAATGGGCTTCTCTGCCATCTCCCCAAAATGCAGTGACAGACGCAGGTTGAATCCCTGCGGCACGGAAACGCGGTACGCTTTAGGCAGACGGTCAGCGTCTGCGATGCGGTCACGACCGTTTCAGGACGCATTCTCAGAGTGATGCAGGCGATCGCAGCAGCGGGACCATCCGTAGAGGGCCGCCAGCGCGATCGCCGTCAGCAAGTGCCATACCGCATGTCCCTGAAAGACCGCGTCCGGAGTACTGAATCGACGTTGAATATCCAGTTCCCGACAGGCCACCGCGATTCCCAGTGACGCAATCGCTGTCAGCAGACAGGAAAACCCAATCCACGTTGCACAGCTCAGCAACTCTCGCAGTGCAAATCCGGCGACAATCACGATCAGCATGGGAAGTATTACAGCCGATGACAGTGACCATTTGTAAATGTAAAACAGCAGTGTCGCCACAATCACCAGACATGCCAGGCATGGCCATGCGGGGATTGTTCCCAGTCGCGGAATCCGCCAGCGTGGTCGCAATCTTCCGATATTCACAGCGACAATAACCAGCAGAGGCGAATACATGGCGGTCACATCCAGCTGCTGTCCCTGGCGTGTCAGCGATGCATGAAACAATCCGCTGGCGGCAGCAAGGAAACAACAGGCGACCCCGAACAGTAGACTCATGGTCGGAGTGGACTGAAGATACCCGACTGGAAATGCAGATTGTCTGAAATCCACGGCAGCGAACCCCATGGCGTAAAATCCGACCACGGCGTAGGCCAGATTTGACCATGTGTTGGCGGACGTGCGGAACAGGTTTTTCGCGACAACACGCTCGGCATAACTGCGATTTCGAAACTCATTCGCCTCCTGAAACCCATTCCAGAAATTCTGTCCGCGCTGTGACCACTCCAGCGCCAGCAGCAGCACAACGCAGAGAATAAAACTGCCCCACACGGCACAATGTATACGCCATGGCAGCTGCAGGCAGGTCATGGAACTGTTCGTCGTGGAGACCTTTGACACGTCGTAAACCTTCGTTCAGCAAACGCGGTGGGAAGTACTGCCAAACATGGGTCAGCACCTGTTCTGAAATCATCGGAGCCACAGGCCTTCTTACAGCACCAGCAGTTACCTTGTCTCTCCGGAAAGACTCCGAGCTGCCGGAACGCGATTCGTCACGTGCCCCTCAATCAGCACATCTGTGCCGCAGAAGCTGCGGTTCAGTCCGGAGATGGATGGGAACAGTGGAATCTCTGGTCGCCCCTCTCCACCGATCGGTGCGATAGCAGCCGCTCCTCCGACAATCTTCGGAGCGACAAAGACATGGACTTCATCCACCAGTCCCTGGTCAAAAAACGTGCCCATCAGTCGAGGCCCGCATTCCAGCAGGATATGGGTCAACCGTCGCCTTCCCAGTTCCCGCAGCACCTGTTCTACGTCTGTCTGGTCTGCGTCTGTCTGATCCGCATCCACCGTTCGCAGGACTTCAACCCCCAAAGACTCCAGACGCGTTTGCTGTTGTTGGGAACATCGCTGTGAGACGCAGACAAGCACGGGCGCTTCGCTGAGCGTCTGGATAATGGCGCTGTCCTGAGTCAACGTGGTTCCAGCTGAGTCGATCAGGACGCGCAGTGCTTTTCGCGGACCGGGCGGGCGGGCTGTCAGGCGTGGGTTGTCCCTTCGAAGTGTTCCGGCCCCCGTGATAATGGCTTCCACCCTTCCCCTGAGCTGATGGACAACTTCTCGGGACTGTTCACAGGAGATCCATTGGGAATGTCCGGTGCTGGCCGCAATTCTGCCATCCAGTGTCATGGCCCACTTGGCATGCACCCATGGACGGTGCTGCAGAATCTGTTTTTTAAAGGGGGCAATCAGCGATCGGGCTTCGTCTTCGCAAATTCCGGTGAGTACTTCCAGACCGGCATCGCGGAGTTTCTGCAGGCCTCTGCCCGCCACATGCGGAGCTGGATCCTGACAGCCAACAACCACGCGACGAAATCCGGCTTCAATGACGGCATCGGCACACGGCGGTGTTTTTCCGAAGTGGCTGCACGGTTCCAGTGTGACGAAGAGATCCGCGCCCTGAGTTCGTCCGGCGGCGTTTCGGATCGCGTGAATTTCTGCGTGCGGGCCCCCAAATTCCTGATGAAAACCTTCGGCAATCCATTCTCTGTCAGGGGAGACAATTACCGCTCCGACCTGCGGATTTGGTTCCACTTTTCCGAAACCATGCCGGGCAATTTTGAGGGCCTGCAGCATCACGTCATTGTCGGAAGCGAACGTCACATCAGGCTCCGGAGATTGACGCGTCGTCCACGCCAAGAAGTTCTCTGAGTCGTCGAATGGCGCGAAGATACCGCATTCCTGCAGCGGGAGCACTCAGCCCGAGCGCTTCGGCCACTTCGCTGTTTCCCAGATGTTCAAAGTGTCGCATCATGATGATTTCGCGATCGCCCTCTTCCATCTGATCCAGAGCGGACACAAAGCGGGCCTGCATTTCCTTACGCAGCGCGGCGGCAGCCGGCGTGAGTTCGGCATCACGCAGCAGTGCTGCCATGTCAGCTGCGGATTGATCATCGTTCCCCAGCCCTGAAAAATTTTGTTCGCGATCCACAGATCGGCGTTTTGCTGCACGATGCCGACGGTGCATGTCGATAATGCGGTCTTTGGCCAGCTGGCGAAGCCACAGATGAAACGGCATGGCAGGATTTTGAAGATAATCGGTCAGCCTTTGTGAGGCCTCAAGAAGCACATCCTGCACCACATCACTGGCGTCGACTCGCCGTGCAACGGCCTGATCCAGTCGCATTTGCACCATTCGCCGTATGGCATCTCGGTGGCGATCCATCAGTCGATTGACTGCCGAACGATCGCCGTCAGCCACTTCGTTCAGCAGGTCCAGAGTTTTCTCACTTTGCGGCCACATGGATTGCAGGTTTTCTTTGGCGAACGGAAAGTCGTATTTTCTAAGGTATGACCAGAGCAGGCATGCCGTTGGCGATGGACGACTGGACGTCTCTTGTGTTTTGCTGAGCCACTTTGGGAACACATGTGCAGAGCGGAGCCCCGGGAGCAGATCTGATCCCGGGGGCTTTGACTCCGCAACTACTTCTTCTGCACGGCTGGCGCAGGTTCGTCGATGTCAAACGCGTAGCTCGTCTTCGACTCAAACGTTGCACCTGGCTTCAAAATTGTCGTTGGAAATTCCGGATGATTGACAGAGTCGGGATGGTGCTGCGTTTCAAGACACAGAGCACTGCGATGAGCGTAGGTTTTTCCGCCCTTGCCGGTCTGTCCCTTCAGGAAGTTGCCTGAATAAAACTGAATGCCGGGCTCTGTCGTCATGACTCGCATGCGTCGCTTTGACACAGGATCGACCAGAACAGCGGCGAGTGTCATGTCGGCATCGGCAGCACGTTCGTTCAGTACAAAATTGTGGTCGTACCCGATCGCGGCTGTTTTGCCAACGGATTCAATACGATCTCCGATGCGTGTTCGCTTGCGGAAATCCAGGTCCGTGCCTTCCACAGGATCGATCTTCCCGGTGGGAATCAGCGTGTCGTCGGTTGGTGTGTATCGGTCGGCATTCAGACGCAGCATGTGATCCAAAACCGTAGCACTGCCTTCACCTGCCAGATTGAAATAGGCATGATTGGTCAGATTCACCGGCGTGGCCTTATCGGTCTTCGCGGTGTAGGAAATGATGATTGCGTTACGATCTGAGGGAACGAAGTAGGTAACGGTCACGTCCAGCGTTCCCGGATAGCCTTCGTCGCCATCCGGACTTGTGCAGGAAAACTTCACGCCCTGGCCTTTGTCATCAGCGAATGGGGCCGCCTTCCAGATGAGTTTATCGAGGGATTTCTCGACACCGCCATGCAGATGATTCGGCTCATTATTGATGGCCAGCGTGTAGTCTTTTCCGTCCAGCGAAAACTTGCCTTTGGCAATCCGATTGCAGACACGACCAGTCGTACAGCCGAAGTACTGGTTGCTGTCGGATTCGTAGCCGGAGACATCATCAAAGCCCAGCAGAACATCCGCCAGCTTTCCGGCTTTGTCGGGGACATGCAGGTTGACCAGCGTCGCACCGCGTGACATGACTCGGGCAGAAAAGCCACTACTGTTGCCAATGGTGTAGATGTCGACAGGGACACCATCTTTGGTTTTCCCGAAAGATTCCTTTTTGGGATCTGCCCCGGATACCACGGACGTCATCAGCACCACTCCCGAAAACAACAGGGTCAATAGTTTCATATTCACTCGCCTCTGAAACGAACAGACTGCCAACTGCGGACAAGTGTCGCCCAAACGTGAACGAGCGACAATGCCTGCAAGGTGACGAGAACTGATGGCAACCGTCTGCCAGCAGATCATCACAAGCACACGTGGATTATCGAAATCTTCAGACCTGCCGACAAGTGACTTCCTCAGACGATGGAATTGGCTCCTTTTTACAACGATTACAGCGGATTCTTCGCAATGGTGGCAAAAAGCAGCACGTGTTCACCCCATGTCGGCCTCCTGACAGGTCCGTCCGGGGGCGGCTGCAGCATCTGACCTTTCCATTCCGTCTTCAGATTGAGAACTCAGCACTTGCATAACCTGCTCTGGATCGACATAAAACGTGTCAGGATGTGCGTGCTTCTTCTGCTCTGGTAACCCGACCACGGCAGAACGCATCTGATCGCGTCCGGAAGAACAAGGGCATCGAAGTCTGGCAGACGTCGAACGGCGCAAACAATCTTCCCCGGAACATGAGCCACAACAGGGATTGCTTCAGTGCGTTGTCCGATTTGTAAACACGATGAAACCAAAGTCATCGATTCCCGTACCAGCCAGGACTTTTCGATCCGTCGGCGTCGCGAGTGTCTCAGTTGTGAGCGGCGTTTTACAACCTACGAACGGATTGAGGAATCGCCGATACGTGTCATTAAAAAGGATGGCACACGTGTCCCATTTGATCGCGAAAGAATCCGTTCGGGTGTCGAAAAGGCCTGCTATAAACGGCCGGTTAGCCCGGAGCAGATCGACAAACTGGTTGCCAATGTAGAGGCCGCGATTTACGAAGACGGAGAACGAGAAGTACCTTCGCGTCGCATTGGCGAACTGGTCTTTAACGCATTGCGAGAACTGGATAAGGTGGCGTTCGTGCGTTTCGCGTCCGTGTACCGCGAATTTCAGGATGTGCATGATTTTGTGGAGGAGTTACAGCCCATTCTGGACAGTCGCCGACGAGATCATCTGCGTTGAACACTGATGGCTTAAATTCGAAGACTTCCGCAGGGGCTATAAGCGTTTTGCCAGCCATGCCTGCGTCGCTGTTGCTGTCCCTGCTTCTTGTTGCCGGAATTCGGATTGCAGAAGCTCTTCAGTGGTCAGCCCGCTTCACCTTTCCTGCTGTGCTCTCCGGCATGCTGCTTTCCTGGTATCTCAGAGGCAGAGCGCCGCGTGTCAGTGGGGCGGTGCTCTATGCCGCCGTGCTGCTGATGGGGTCACTGATGTGGGTTGTCCGCAGTGCCGCCGAAGACGGTCGTGACATTGGCGTCCTGCTTCGGGAGCAGCCGGAACTGGCTGACATGTCCATCCGACTGACCGGAACTGCCGCCAGCATTCCGGCGATGGATACAGCCGTTGGAACCGGGGCAGCGTCGCCGGAATCACGGACTATGTTCCTTCTGCAGACACAGTTTGTCGGGTTTCAGAACGAGACGATTCCAGTGCGTGGCCTGTGTCGCGTGACAGTGGACGGCGACGCAGTCTCGATGCTGCGATGGGGTGATCCCGTTGAACTGATCGGAAGACTGGACCTCGCCCCACCACCAATGAATCCCGGTGAATTCGACTTCGCGCGGTATCTGCGTCGCAGCGGGATTTCCGCCATGATGTTTCTCAGGCACCCGGCAGCGATTCGAACGCTTGACGGATCAGGATCCTGGTCGGCCAGCGGACTGCTGACCGCCTTTCGTCAGAACACCGTTGCGCTTCTGGAAAATCATCTGTCTGCGACTAATCGTGCCACGGCAGAAGCGTTACTGCTGGGAAATCGCGGTCACCTGAATCCGGAAATTGAGCGGGATTTTGTCTACAGTGGCACCATGCATCTGCTGGCCATCTCCGGGCTGCACGTTGGTATTCTGTATGTGTTCATTGTCCGGGTTTTCCACTGGCTGCTGGTTCCGCGTACGCGGGCCCTGGTGCTGGCGGCCCTGGTGTGTGTCCTCTACGCCTTTCTGACAGATCTGCGACCTTCCGTTCTTCGCGCAGCCCTGTTTATCGTGCTCAGTGTGACCGGTCAGATTCTGTATCGCGACTTCCGCATGGGAACACTGATCGGCCTGACAGTACTGATCCTGGTACTGTTTGATCCGGCAATTGCCTTTGATATGGGAGCGTGGTTATCGTTCCTTGCCGTCGGTGCTCTTGGATGGGTTGCCGCCCGCAGTTCCACACCTGCCGATTCTTCAGTACCGCCGGATATTGTCACATGGCGGGACCGATTGCAGGAATATCTGCATCAGACATGGCAGTGGGTCAGCCGCAGTTATCAGCAGATGCTTGCTGTCACACTGCTGTCTGCCCCGCTGATTGCCACTCAGTTCCACCTTGTGTCACTCACAGGTATGGTCGTCAACCTGCTGCTGATTCCGCTCACGACACTGACACTGATTGCCGGATACATTTTTGTTGCGGCCGGAAGTCTGCTGCCTGCTCTGGCAACCCTGACGGGTTATCCCTTTGGCGGACTGCTGTCGCTGCTGAACCTTTCGGTAAAGTACTCGGCCGATGTGAGAACCGGTTTCGTGATGATTCCGGATTTGCCTGAGTGGTTTCTGCCGCTCTGGTATGCCTTGCTGGCCGGGGCCGTGCTTGTAACTCGCCCTCGTTTTCGTCAGGTGTTTCGCCTGTCTCTGCTGTTGCTGACGATTGTGCAGTTTCATCAGGTCTGCCAGAGACCGTCAACAGCGGGCCTGACATGCACCGTGCTGAGCGTGGGCCATGGGAATGCGATCGTCGTGGAAGTCGATGACCGGGTCTTACTTTTCGACGCGGGCGCGATGAATCGTGGAGACCGGACCGCGGATGTGATTGCCGGATACCTCTGGAGTCGTGGACATCGGATGGTCGATGCCGTCATCCTGTCCCATGCTGATGCCGACCACTACAATGCCGTGCGAGGGCTGCTGGAGAAAATGCCGATTGGACAGGTGCTGACCAGTCAGCAGTTTGCTCAGTCTGGTTCTGCGGAAGTTGCCGGGCTGACGAGTGCTTTGCAATCGCTGGACGTTCCTGCAAGTCTCGTCCTGCATGGCGACAGTTTTCAGACGGAGACGTTGCGCGTCAGGTTTCTGCAGAGTGCCGAGGCTGCGGAGCATCTGCGATTGGCCAGTGACAACGAAGGCAGCCTGGTGGCGATGCTGGAATACCGGGGCCACCGCATCTGTCTTCCTGGCGATCTGGAAGGCGCCGGGCAAAAGGAGTTGCTGGATTCGCTGAGCGGCTGCAGCGTGCTGGTGAGTCCACATCATGGAAGTCCTGCGGCAAATCCGGGGGCACTGGGGAACGTGACGGCTCCTCGGCACGTGATTATCAGTGCGAAAGACGATCGGCACAGGGCCGCGTTGCGAAAGGCCTTTCCGGATTCGAAACTGCTGTTTACCAGCATTTCCGGCGCCATTCAGGCTCATGTCAGCGAATCCGGAAGCCTGGAGATTCGGGAGTTTTGCAATGGGATCTGAGCAACATGGGGTAAAAATGGCAGAAAATCAGCCGCTTTCGGCAAAGTTTTGGCTCAAAATACCAGTTCTCGAATTGTTTTTTTAACCCCAGACCAGGACTTCTCAGAAGTTCCGCCGCAGACGATACTTCGGGACAGGTTTTCCTGCAAAGGTTCCGATGCAGAAGGTCAGGAATTCCACCATCGTTTCAGTTGCAACAGGGCGGACGATGATGGGACTCTGCATCTGCCGTGGCAATTTTTGCCGGAAATCAGGAAGTTCCCCGTTGTCAAGGAATGTTGCCGATTGGATTCGGCAAGAGGCTGAAACCGTATGCACAGGGTCGTGGTGGACGAACCATATAAGTTTGTACCACCCTATCGTGGTCGCTGGTTCTCATGGCTGTTCAGGCTTTGGCTGAAACCCTTCCTGAAAAAACGCTATGGCCTTGTGGACTATCGTTTTGAAGGTGCTGAGCACCTTCGTGACAGTATCCGCGCAGGGCACGGAATTATCCTTTGCCCAAATCACAGCCGAGACTCTGACCCCATGCTGATGGGGATGCTGTGTCGGGAAATCCCCTGTCATATTTACTCCATGGCCAGTTGGCATGTGTTCCGTCAAAGCGCCCTCGAGGGACATGTGGCACGAATGCTGGGTGGCTTCAGCGTGTTTCGGGAAGGCATTGACAGAGAAGCACTGGATACTGCCGTAAAGATCGTGGTTTCCGGTGAGCGTCCTCTGGTGATTTTTGCGGAAGGGGTGATCAGTCGCTCCAATGATCGCCTGCTGGCATTGATGGATGGTGTCTCGTTTGTTGGGCGCGTTGCCGCACGAAAACGCGCAGACCAGAATCCTCCAGGGAAGGTTGTTGTCCATCCAATAGCGATTCGCTACGAACTGATCGGAGATCTGCAGAATTGTATCGGCCCAACTCTGACAGCTCTCGAAAAACGCACCTTCTGGAAGACCTTCGAACACTGTTCTCACAGAGACCGGATCCGGCGCCTTGCCGTGGCGTTGCTGGCCAGTCGGGAGGTGGAAATCCTTGGGGATTCCCGACAGGGACCGTTGCGCGAGCGAATCCAGTTTCTGCTTGATACGGTGCTGTGCCCCTATGAAAAACGCTGGTTCGGCCGCAGCAAAACGGGGGACGTGATTATTCGAGTCAAGGATCTGCGTTCCGCCATCCTGCCGGAACTGATGCAGCCAGATCGGACCGAAGCACAGAAACAGGAACTTTGGCGCGTGCTGACCGACTGCTATTACGTGCAGTCATTGTCGCTGTACCCGCAGGATTATCTGGATGACAATGTTCGTGGCCCCCTGACTCCCGAAAGAATTGCCGAGACCGTTCACCGCCTCGAAGAAGATCTGACAGACCGCATCACATTGAAACCGGACTGGCGCGTTCATATCCGAATCGGCGAACCGATCTTTGTAGAGGCCGGTCGTAAGTCTCGCGGCGAGGATGTGGTCATGAAAGAACTGAGAAAGCAGTTGCTGAATCTTTTGGGAGTTGAAGATTGGTGGCCTCCGGAACCAGTAAGTTTCGCCCAGCAACAGGTGCCCGGCAACTGAAAACTCCGTGACGTTTTCTAACAAAAAACACTGACGACTGTCCGCTTTCGATGATCATATGAAGCATGTTCCAGCATCCGCCTGAAATCGAGTTTATCGTTGAGCCATACCTTTCCGGCTCGCGCATCGATTCCTTTCTGGCGAAGCACCTGAGGAATTATACGACATGGCGTCTGCATCGACTGGTGGCCGAAGGACTGGCAAAGATTGATGATCAGCCGGCCGAATGCCCGGATCGTGTCTTTCGTGGGCAGAGAGTTCGCATTCGCCTGGTAGAGCCTCCGGACAAGCTTCTGGAACCCTGCGAAGCCCCTGTCTCCATCGTCTACGAAGATCCCTGGTTAGTCGTCGTGGACAAACCCGCCGGCCTCGTCGCTCATCCTGTGGGTGATTTTCAGGAAGGCACACTGTCCAATGTGCTGCAGAAGCATCTTGATCAGCAGACCGCGGTCCGCGGATTGCTGCGGCCCGGCATTGTGCATCGACTGGATCGCATGACCAGTGGGCTGCTGGTTACCTCCAAGGAACATCTCACTCATCGACTGCTGTCCATCGATTTCCAGCAGGGAAAGCTGACGAAGTCCTACATTGCAATGGTGGAGGGAACGCCCGACTTTGAACAGCGTATGATTGAACTGCCGATCGGACAGCGTCCCGGTGGCAACTCAGTCCTGATGTCCGCCCAGCCAGACGCCAAAGCCTGTCGGCCCGCAAAAACTCAGGTCACCGTCGTGAAACGCTGTCCCGGATATTCTGTGGTCGAGTGCCGTCTGTTTACCGGTCGAAATCATCAGATCCGCGTGCATCTGTCGCAGATCGGTCATCCGATTCTTGGCGATGAATACTATGGAGCATTTGGAACCATTCGCAGTGCTCCGCGATTTGCGGGAGAGGAGCCCACGGAACGCCGTCATGCTCTGCACGCCGTATCACTGGGGTTTTTCCATCCCATTCTTCGAGAATGGATGACGTTCCGGTCCGATCCCCCGGCAGATTTCCTGGCACTCGCCGACCATCTGCCGGTCACCATCGACGGAATGCTGTTGCCGCGCTGATCCGCGTGCCCAATCCTCACCGCCGCTGCAGTCCGCGGTACCGGGGATCTTCCGCTTGTGGCGGCATAGAACGGCGCAGACCACGGGGTTTGATTGCCTGTTGCCTGAACTGAGGATGACATGCGATGGAGGAAATCAACGACAGGATTGGTTCCTTGCAGAGAAAAGCCGATGGGTACCGGGGGCAGGAGTAATTCCAGCTGAAGCTCTATGCCCTACATGAAGTCCGGTTTGTGATGACTGGAAATTCGAGTGGAATAAACTCGCGGACTCTATTTGGGGGAGAGCCGGGTTTTTCTCAGTTGGAGAGTTGCAGACAGAAGCGCAGCGTTCTGGAAGGGCATCATCGTTAGAACTCTCTGACAACCCGGCAGAAAATACAGAGTCCCTTCCTGTCAGCCCGGTTGCTGAGCCAGCGTCGTGGCTTTGCAGGACCAGGTGCCATTGGGCCAGTGGTCTGCGACTGATATGCCTGCATGGCGGTTTCACGCTTTGCAAAGCACTATTTCCCGGGCTCCTGCACCTGTCGCTGTGTCAGCAGAAAGGCGACCAGATCCCGGAACTGAGGTACCGTTAGAGTTTCACCAAAATTCGCCGGCATTGGAGAGGCCGTTGATACTGTTCGTTCATCAATTTCAGAAAGATTCAGGATGGTTTCCTTTGCCTGACTGTCGGTCAGACTGATGCGATCCTGTTCCAGTTCCTTCACCAGTCCGCTCAGGGCCTTTCCGTCATTGGTGACCAGTGTGGTGGTCCGAAAAGCAACATCTACATTGCGGTTCGGGGCCAGCACATCTTCCAGCATTCGCTGCAGTCCGCGATTTGCGATACCGTCAAGGTTTGGTCCGACCTGTTTCCCTTCGCCTGCCAGCTGATGACAGACCTGGCAATTCTTTCGAAACAGTTCCTTTCCGGAATCCACACTGCCAACTGTTTCGTCAATCTGCCGGCGACGTTCTGCCAGCAGTTGCTCCACCAGAGCATCCTCATTCGGCAGCTTGCCAAGCATTTCCGTCAGTCGCTTTTTCAGCGGCTCCGGGGCGATCGCCAGCAGCCGCTGCTGGATAGATGGTCGCAGCAGCAATCGTGCGGATGCTCGTCCATTTTCCATCATTGTCGTCAGCACTTCTGCACCAGCCGCATTGCTGGCCAGTTGTTCGGCCATCAGCGTCTGCTCTGGCGCGGTGGCTACATGAAATACAGATTCCAGAACTTTAGTGTTTTCCGTTCCCGATGCAGTAGTGAAAACCCTGCGGACGTCCGCAACCAGTGCGTCGCTGGCTTCCGGCATCTGCGGCACCAGTGACAGTGCCATCTGCACAGAATCTCCCTGCAATCTGGCCAGTGACCCGGCAAACGTGCCCAGATCCTGACGCGATGTCTGCGGGTCGGACATCAGTTTCTGCAGGGCCGGCTGAAAGGCGGTCAACCGAAATTCGGCAATCAGCCCGGCAGCCCGGTACAGTTGTCCCTGCCGGTCTGAGGGATTCAGCTGATCTTCGGAAAACCGTCCGACAGCGAGCCATGCGTAGGCGGTGGCATTGTCACCGTCTACAAGCTCCACAAACACCTTTTTTCCGACATGGCTTTCCAGAGACCATTCGACTTTCTGAGCGATATCGTTTCGCGGGGGAGACGCTTCCATCAGCAAGTCGCCCGTCGAGGCATCTCGCAGTCGTACGAAATTCGCTTTTTTCAGCGGTGCGTCAGGTTGCCCGTCATGTCCGGCAACGAAAAAAGACAAGCTCTGCGGCGCTACGAATTCTCCGGATCTCCAGAGGCCCGTTCGCTTTTCGCCCGCTTCAAAACTGCTGAAAAGCGTGACGTTGGCGATTCCGTCTGCACAGCGTCTTGACTGGGTGGTGCCCCAGCAGATAGAGGTGTCGGGTGACAGAGGATGCGGCTGATAGCTCCAGTCGATGGTGCTGCCGGAACTGAGGCTCTCAAGTTCCTCGGGAGCGGAGATTCCCAGCAGGCCCAGAACAATGTCATTCGCCCACTGCCGTACTGCTTCCGGAGTCTTTTCTCCTCGCTGACTGAATCCTCGCGCCATAGACGTCAGCAGATCCACCTGCTGATCTCGGCGATCGCGGAACTGATCCTGAATGGTTTTGACGACTCGGTCTGCGGCGACCGGATCCACGTGCGCTGCGGCATACTGCAGATACTCAGGCAGTCGTTGTGGCTGAAAGGCCGCGATAACATCCAGGTGCTGCGCGACAAACCCGGCACCCGCCACGGATTTAACCGCCAGACAGATTTCAGCGATGTCCGTGATGTCAATTCGGGATTGAACCGTGCGTCCGAAATTGTTCAGCCAGGCGTCATTCAGGAGGTGATCCCGCAGGGCTATTCTGACCGAATGGCGCAGATGAACATCACCCAGTTCCGTTGTCTGATACAAACGCAGCAGCACAGGAATCAGGTCGCTGGATCGATGCACAGAAGCCGCGGCAGTCGCGGCGCGTCGGACGAGCGGCGATTCATCCGCAAACCCTGTTTGCAACAACTGAGTGGCACTGACGGAATCTGTAGTCGCGACGGTCATTTCCCGAAGAGCCCGATACACATGCACGCGTACCATTTCGTCAGGATCTGCGGCAGCCCGGTGCAGTTCTGAAATGGAGATCTGCTGCTGGTTGGCCAGCGTTCGCAGGCTGAATTGTCGCAGCGCCGGTGAGTCGGAACTGAGGATTCCGCGAAGTTGCGTCGAGGATGTCTCGGAATAATGATCGGTCATCCAGTCACGAGCCAGACGTTTGGCAGGCATAGGCCCGTTGCGAATGATGGCCAGCAGTGCCTCCTGTGTGGATATGGAAAGATCCGGGCCATAGCCCGACGAGCCCTGCAGCGCGGAGGTCTCTGCCTGCTCCCACGACACACGCCAGATTCTTCCCCGATAGCGGTCGCGCCCGGGATGTTTCAGGTCGACTTCGTAGTGCCCGATAATCCGGTTGTAAAAGTCAGCAATGTAGAGTGCGCCGTCCGGTCCGGCCACCAGATCGACCGGACGAAACCATGGGTCGGTGCTGCTGACAAGGTCGGGCTGTTCGATGGCGCGAACACTGGATCCACGGCGCTGCAGCCGGTTCTGATTGACGCGTGAGGTCATCACATTTCCATCAAACGTACTGCTCGCGTATTCGGCAGGAAACAGCGTTTCTGCTCCAAGGGCCAAAGCCGCAATGGCTGTGGATCCATGCAGGTGATCCATGACATTCGGAACATACCCCAGCCCGTCATGTGGCCGGCCAAAACTGTCATAGCAGCCACCGGGCAGCAGCAGAGTCACAGGTTTGGTGTGACAGTCTGCCGTGTAAATATCTCCAAAGGCGTCGATCGCCATACCGAAGGGATTGACCTGCCCCTGGGTATACAGCTCAATCCGAGAACCATCCGGACGAAAACGGAAGGTGTTACCGGATGTCAGTGTGACTTTGTGCCCATCGCGACCGGCCACTTCAGACCGATTGTTAAAACCATGGCACGAATAGATCCAGCCATCGTCGCCACGACGGAAGGCATTGCACATTCCGTGCGTGTCTCGAGTGGTATCAAACGGCCCGTAAAGCACTTCACGTTTGTCACAGACACTGTCACCGTCGGTATCCCGGAGATACCAGATATTCGGAATGCTGAAGCAGATGACGCCGTCTTTGTACGGCAGCAGTCCGATGGGAATATTCAGGCCATCCGCAAAGGTGGTGACTTTGTCTGCCAGCGCATCCCCGTTGGTGTCTTCCAGAATTCGGATGGTGTCGCGTGGAGTGACGTCTGGCGCGGCAGCAAACGGGTATTCTTCAGAGCTGCTGACCCACAGACGACCACGCGTATCAAACGCCATGTTCATCGGCTTGGCAATCTGTGGCTCACTGGCGACCAGCTGGATCCGAAATCCCTGCGGGAGCTGAAAGCTTTGCTGTTGTTGTTCTGCTGTGACAGCTTCCGTATTTCGCACTCCCAGGGCAAAGGATTCCTCTTCCTTGTTCTGGGCAACAGCACGATCCTGGCAGGCCAGCGTCAACACTGCGGCAGTGAGACACGACAGCGTCATCCGACGACGTTGAAAACGGTTATCCATGGGAATTTTTCACTCAGAAAACTGATGAATACATGCAGGTCATGGAAGACGAGAAGTCAGGCTCGTCAGCATTGCGAATGACGGACCGGGGCAACGAAACGGCGTCGTCCTATCAGGCCGAGTGACATATTATTTTCGCGTTGCTGTATCCAGGAAGACCACAATCGATGGATTGCCAACCGGAACGTACTGTCCGGTGAACTTTAACGCTCCGGTCCCTCGGTCCACGGCAAATACCGTCACATTGTCTGCTCGCTGATTGCAGCAGTAAAGAAACCGTCCGTTCGGCGAAAAGGTGAAGCTGCGAGGATAGTTTCCGCGAGTCCATTCGTTGCCTATCTGTGTCAGATCTCCCTTGTTGCCAACGGAGAAGATACCGATGCTGTCATGCAGTCGATTTCCCCCATAGACAAATCGCCCATCGGTTGAGACCAGGATTTCTGAGCAGAAGGTGCTGCCCGCATATCCTTCAGGCAGACTGGAGACTGTCTGCCTGGAGGTAAGTTTTCCGGACTTGGCATCGTAGTCGAACAGGACAATGGTCGCTCCTTCTTCCTGAATCGAATAGAACCAGCGACCATTTGGATGGAAATGAAAGTGCCTTGGCCCGTCACCGCCGGGAAGAGTCACCCATGGTTCTTCTGCCGGGCTGAGAACGCCTTTCTGATCGTCAAACTTCCAGACGTAAATACGGTCCAGGCCAAGGTCCACGTGCAGCACAAAACGGCCGGCCGGATCTGACTGGATCATGTGGGCGTGAGTGCGATCATGTCCACTGAAAGCAAAGCTTCCCGGAGGAGCGTGTTCAGCGCGAGCTGGTCCGATGTCGCCTTCATCTGTCTTCACGTCAGAGGCTTCACCCAATTGGCCATCTTCTTTGATCGGAAACACCGAAACCGAACCACCAAAGTAATTGGCCACGAGCAGAAAGCGACCACTGGGATGCAGGCTGACGTATGTTGGGCCAGCGCCGCCAGCGTTGACGGTGTTCAGCAGCTGCAGCGAGCCGTCTTTGCGGTTGATGGCGAAGGAACTGATCGTTCCCTCCCCTTTCTCGCCGACCCGGTCAGTTTCGTTGGCAGAATACAATCGTGTCCCGCTGGAGTTAACGGCCAGACAACTGGGACTGGTGCCCAGCGGAAATATCCCCGCTGCTTTCATGGCTCCCGTGGCACGATCGACGTGAAAGATATGAATGCCCTTGCCATTGCCCGGTGGCAGGTCAACCTGAGTCGGCAGGACGTCCTGCAAGGGAGAACTGAACGTGCCCACGTAGGCGATTAGCGGCTCAGAATCTTCCGGAGTACCGGTTCCTGCAGTCAGTTGCTGTGGCAGCAGGATGGCTGATCCTGCAAGGACAGCGGAGCCCGTGAGGAATCGTCGACGCGATGGATTTTTTGCGGACATGAGGATTTATCCGGAAGGTTTGACTGGGATGTGTTTTAGGGAATGAACGCAGAGGAGAGTCGCCGTAATTCCGAGTGTCAGGGCGACGTCTGACAGCAGGGAATCCGTTGTCAGGCAGCAGGTCGGGGTTTCCTGTCACATGCAGAATAGCTCCGGCAGCCTGACGATAGTCCGGTGGCTTCCGGCGATAACAGGAATGCTACTGATGAAGCCTGCGGTTTGCACGCAGACAGGCAGAGATTTGGGGGACAACGGCGTCTGAACGTTCCGGGAATTCCGCGCAGCGCGAGGCTTTCCTGATTGGGATGCGAGGCCAAAAAGCGAGGTCGGTTGCCAGATGGTGTGTCCCCGGTCGCACTGGGCGTGTCATTCTGATGCAGCCGGGGACTCCTGGAGGTTTGGCGTGCTTTCCGGTTGCTGTTTTTCTGAGCCCCGGTGCCATGCACCTAAAATCACACAGGGTTCCCCCAAACGCGAGCTTCCAGGGCGAATCGAGTACGAGCACGAGCACCGCCCGCCAGGGCGGGCTGAGCACGAGCACGATGAAACCCAATCCTCGGCTGCGTTTTGCGTTTCTCGTACTTCGTACTTCGTACTTCGTACTCGTGCTCGTGCTCGTGCTCGTGCTCGTGCTCGTGCTCGTGCTCG
>CAIQIE010000275.1 GCA_903871805.1 uncultured Planctomycetaceae bacterium
AAATGCCGCGTAGCGTATCGCAGGCTGTAGATGATGGAGCAGCAGATGACACAGAGACTGTGGACCGATGGTGTAATTGTGATCGGCTGCCGTGACAATACGGCCGAGTTTGTGGAATCCCTGCTGCGGAGTGGCTGTGAGATATCGGGGATTGTCACCATTTCGCAGCGTGCGGCCGAAAAAAATCAGGTACCGTTATGGGCAGACCTGAAAGCCGAATTTGCCCACCGCATGCCGGTTTATGTCTCCGAAAATTACAGTCTTTCCGGAGAAATTGACCGGAGCATTCTCGGGGAAACACGGTGTTCTGCCGGATTCTGTATTGGCTGGCAGCGACTACTCCCCGCATGGTTTTTGCAGACGTGCCACAATGGTGTTTTTGGGATGCATGCGTGTGCCAATCGTCTTCCCAATGGACGGGGCCGATCGCCGATCAACTGGAGCGTGATTGAAGGCGCCAGAAGTCTGTTCGCACATATTTTTCGATACAACGATCAGCCCGATGCCGGGGATCTGCTCAGTGCGCCGCTGATCACCGTGGAACCGCATGATGACATCCAGACTCTGCAGCAGAAAACGCGGGTTGTGTTTGTTCGGGAAGTGGTGAAGCACTGGCGGGAGTTGACCGGCGGCACAGTCAGACTTCGCGGACTGAACGAGTCCGGGGAGACGGAACGGTTTTATCCCAAACGGTCGGCGGACGACGGACTGATTGACTGGTCACAGCCAGCCGGGCGCATCACCGACTGGATCAGGGCCCAGACCCGGCCTTACCCGGGGGCCTTTACCCTGGTGGATGGTCAGCGATATTCGGTGTGGCGAGCTGGACCAACCGGAATGGACTATTCTGAAAGTCCGGGAACTCTGCTGGATCGATTTCGTGACGGCACCTGGTATGTACAATGTGGCGAAAGTACCAGCCTGCATTTGCTGGATCATGAACTGCCTTCGGGGCTGACGACAGGAAGGAAACTGGGAACATGAAAGTAACACGCCCGCCCGAGCCGGCAAAGGATTTCAGCACCCAGCATTACCGGGAAATTGTGGCCGCCATTCGTCAGTCCCATCAGACACTCTGTTTTCGGGACATTCACCGACTGGGGCGGGAGGTCTTTTCCATTCCGAAATTTGTGGTGATGCGGCACGACGTGGAATTCAGCATTCCGGCAGCACTGCGAATGGCAGAGATTGAAGCAGAGCAGGGAGTTCAGGCAACCTACTTTCTGCTGCAGACCAGCGACTATAACCCCTTCGAAGAAGAGGAAGCACTTCAGATACGCCGCATTCTGGATCTGGGGCACGATATCGGACTGCACTACGATGCGGCGCTGTTTGAACGGCTGGGACTGGATCCACTGGCAACAGCAAAGGCACAGATCGATCTCTTTGAAACATTCTTTCGGACAAAGATCCATGCCATGTCCTCCCACATGCCCATGCGATCGGGAAAGACGTTTTCCATTCCCGGTGTGATCGATACATATGATCCGATGTATCTGACAGAGATGAAGTACATCAGTGACAGCACCCAGGCATGGCGCGAGGGTGTCGTGACAGAGAATCTTTCGAAGTACAATCACATTCATTTGCTGACACATGAGTACATCTGGCATCCCGGCAGCTGGGACTGGTCCGCCTTGTTGTTTGTGGAAGTACAGGACAAGTTTCAGCGAGGCTGGAAACGCGCAGAAAACTTCATCAACATGTATCGTGAAGGGCTGCGAATGCGAGCGGAAAAGGATCGCCAGTTTCGTGAACGATACATGGTCGCTGATCCGGAATCCGCAGGATCAAAAGGCAGTGATTCCTAAGTTCGCACCGGCCGGGGCTCCTGCCGGCTGGGGCTTCGTCGAAAAGGCAAATCAGGCTCCACCTGATGCACAGAAATCGGCAACAGCCCAAAGCTGTTCAGCAGTGCCGAAATCCGTAAGTGGGCAGAAGAGAGATCGACAATGAAACTTGGATTGATCAACAGTGCCTGGGCGCAGGCGGGAAAAGATACGGCATGGGGCATTCAGAAGACCGCGGAAATCGGCTTTGACTGCATCGATATCTTTACAGACCCACTGGACATCGATGTGCGGGAACGCAGGCTGATTCGCGAAGCCTGCGGCCGCGCTGGTCTGCCGATTATTTCGGTCTGCTGCGTGGCCACCGGGCTGATCGATTTCAATCCGTCTGTTCAGCGATTTCATCTGGATCGCTGCCGCAGCTTTCTGGATCTGTGCTATGAACTGCAGGCCGAAAATCTGCTGCTGGTGCTGGGAGAATACATCTGGAATCGCGAAGTCATTCCTGCTGCTGAGCAATGGAAAACGGGCGTCGAAAACTGTCGAAGACTTGCGGACTATGCGGCCAGTCGGAATCTGAACATCGCGCTGGAACTTGAACCCTTTCCTTTGTCACTGGTCAACAGCGTGGATTCCATGAGTCGTTTTCTGGAGGACGCGTCTCATCCGAATCTGAACGCCAACATTGATATCTCGCATCTGCAACTGGCGCATGTCGATGCGTCAGAACTTGGACGGCTTGCCGGTCGAGCCATTCACGCTCATATCTCAGACTGTGACGGCAAGGTGCATGGCGATCTTCCGCCAGGAAAAGGTGTGGTTGACTTTCTGCCATATCTTCGAGAACTGAAGGCGATGAATTTCAAGGGAACCATGTCTGTCGAACTGGAATATTCGCCGGAGCCGTCGCAGATCGAAAACTGGGTTCGGGAAGCGCATGACGCCACACGCACCCTGATGCAGCAGGCTGGTCTTGCGTGACGTGCCGCTTGGCTACGGAGCCGCCTGATTGCCACGATCCTGTCAGCGCTGCATGGCTGCAAAACGACGAACCTGTTCGGTGAGCGCAATTTCGGTGGGCAGGCGTTCCATGGAACTCGCCCCGTAGAAACCATCCAGTCTGGGGATGCGCTTCAGCATGAACTGAGCATCCTCCGGCATGGCGATGGGGCCACCATGGCACAGGACAAACACATCGGACCGCACGGAAATGGCCGCCTCAACGATATCGGACACTCGCGGCACGCATTCTTCCAGAGTCAGGGCGGTCTGTGCACCGATCGAACCCGATGTTGTCAGTCCCATGTGTGCCACAATGATGTCGGCACCTGCTGCCGTTAACAGCGCAGCCTGCTCAGCGTCAAAGGCATAAGGTGTCGTCAGCAAATCCATCTCGTTCGCTTCGGCGATCAGGTCAATTTCCAGGCCAAACCCCATGCCGGTTTCTTCCAGATTTGCCCGAAAGACACCGTCGATCAGCCCGACTGTCGGGAAATTCTGGATTCCCGCGTAGCCCAGATCCTGCAGTTCTTTCAGAAAATGGCGGCGAATCATAAACGGGTCAGTGCCGCAAACCCCAGCCAGGACCGGCGTTTTTCGAACCGCCGTGAGCACCTCGCTGGCCATTTCACGGACAATCTGATTCGCGTTCCCGTAGGGCATCAAACCGGCGAGAGAACCGCGGCCGGCCATGCGATAACGGCCCGAGTTGTAGACGACAATCAGGTCAATTCCCCCGGCTTCTTCGCATTTTGCACTGATTCCGGTTCCAGCGCCCCCACCAATGATCGGCCTTCCGCTTTGTACTTTGGCCCGAAGTCCACTCAAAATGTCCGCTCGATTGGGGGTCGCCACGAAGAAATCTCCATATTTTTACAGGTTAACAGGTTCCAAAAAGGCGAATCTCAGGGTGGTCCCTGCTTTGCCCGTTATAAAAGGATGCATCGGCAAACTCCCATTCGCAAAGGGAAGAGCCCGAAAACCGAGACTTTCCCGGTCTTGCCCAGGAGCAAATCGTAAGCTACATTGTATCACACACACAAACGGCCCAGCTGACAGAACGCCATCTCTGACTTCTGCAGCGGGTTGCTGGTCACCATGCCAGTGGAAAGGTGTTTGTTGTGCTGCCACCGTAGCTCAGCTGGTAGAGCGACGCTTTCGTAAAGCGTAGGTCGCTGGTTCAAATCCAGTCGGCGGCTTTTGAAAAATGCGATAAAAAACAGGGGAAATCGGATCAAACCGGTTTCCCCTGTTGCGTTGAATGCCGTTCAGCCACCTCGCCTGTCACCTTTTGAGGTGAATTTGACTGACCGGTTGAGGTGAATTTGACTGACCGGCCTTCTTCAGGTGCCGTCGGACTTCGGCCATCGTGTCCGCTGCTGTGATGTTCACATGGAAGCGCATCGTGGTCTCAATGTGGGAATGCCGCACCAGCTCTTTCAGGCTTCCATGCGGGACAATCGTCTCCCCAACGCGTTCCGAATGCCCCCCGCAAGTCGTGAGCGGATGCAGACATTTCGGTTCCGTCTTTGTCATCGACTTTCACGCCTGCAGCTTTGCCGCTATCGACGATCCAACTGCCGACCGTATCAACTGGCACCTGGATGTTCGGCTCTGGGGTAGCAGACATATCGTTTAACCCTCAGCCTGAGGCGTACGCATGATCACATTGGAAAATGGTGCAGGATCCGGACACCCAGGCAGGACCCAAATACCAGGCACCTTCGGGACCCACAGTTTCAGGAAACGCGGGTCAGCAAGTGGATCCAGACTTTGCGCCCTCGATATTCGTAAAGCGTTTACCCAATTCGGTTTATATCGACAGGCGCATGGCACCTGAATGCCCAGGCAGGCCGCAGATGCCAGGCACCTTCGGGACCCACAGGTGCAGGAAACGCGGGTCGGCAAGTGGATCCAGACTTTGCGCACTCGATATTCGTAAAGTGTTTACCCAATTTGGTTTATATCCACAGGTGCATGGCACCTAGATGTTGTGGCACCTGGATGTTGTGCAGCACCCGGATGTTGGCCTCTTTTGGCGAAACTGGGCCAGCGACTCTGCATCCAGAATGGCTCGGCCTGAAGTTGACGTGAACGAAGGCAAATACATACTTCATACTCTCAGCGGCAGGCTGACAGTAAATGAGCCAGCATGCTGGACCCGTTTTTGTTTTCCTCGATGGGATCTGTTTGGGACATCACCCGGTCTCAACGGATCCACTTCCAGCCTCGGTTTTGCAGAGTCTGCTCGTCAATTGTCCCAGGAGGTACTCGCCACATCACGCCATCCGGATCTTTCCAGACGGAACCATCACGATTGGGAACTTCCTGTATCGGCCCGCCATCGGGATCAGGAATTCGCTCCATGTCCCGAATGAAGGCATCCCAGCCTGCGAACGCTTCATCCATAACGCCGCGACGTCCAGTGAGAGCTGTATCGACGGCCCGCCGCTGCTGAATGACCCAGCGCAATGAGGTTCGATGAGAGGCCTGAACTCCTCTGGCGAGTGAATTCATCTGTTCAAAATCCGAGGCCGGTGCCCATGTTCCCGACGTGAACAGAAACCAGTTGCCTCGCCCTGAAATATGCGGGTCAGGAAATTGTGACGCATCCGGCATCAGGCACACAATGTCCGTTTGAATTACGACATTGGTCCCGTTGACCGAGGCGACATACTCCGCACGCAGTTTTTCAACCCGCGGGCTCAATCCCAGGGCACGGAGCCCTCCTGAGAAATTTTCTTCGGCTCGCGGCAAATGATAAACTCGCGTCAGTCTTACGTTGCCGATTTGCTGCCGCAGTCCCTCCAGAACTATTCCTTCAGCCGCCTGCTCGGCCGAGAGAAAATCCTGAAACATATTGAATACGCCTGGGGGCGACGTAAAACAGCCGGACAGACCATCTTCGCTTTGGGCTTTCCATTCAAAGTATCCTGGAATCTCAAATGTCCGAATGATCTGGCCACGCCATGTCCAGCCATCGGGAAGAAGGATGCGATAGGCATTTTCTGACGGTTCCACAAAACATCGCATCGCCGGAGACGCGATTAACTGACATGTCGACAACGCAGTTTCAATTTCTGATGCGAACACTTTCGCATCGGCGGAACAAACGGCAGCTCCGATGACATAGTTCTGCCCATCGTCATTTCGGCAAAGCCATCGCGTTTCAACTTCACCGAGCCCCCGGAGGTTGAAACGTGCCGAGACTTCCCACTCCGTCTGTGAGTTACTGCGAATCGACGTATCAGCACCGCCGAGCGCCTGCAGCGCTTTCTGCAGCTGCTGCGACTCAACATCAGGACCATCGGCCGCATGAAAGAACCAGAGAGCGGGCTGATGGCGGAGTCCGGCACCCGCCTGTGCGTCAATGGAAATTTCCAGAACTCCTGAGGAATTCGTGGCGACCTCCCAGTCTTCGGGGATCCGGAGCTCAAATCCGGCCACTGGATTTCTTCGAATACGCGACGGAACGGAGCTCTGCCGCGGCCCTGCTGCTCCTGGATTCGGTGATAAGGCTCCGACTTTGGACACCCCTGACGGTGAGTTGTTCAACGCTGCTGATGATGCATCACCGTTGCCGGATGCCGACAGGTCTCCTGGAGGAGTCGGCGGCACCATGCTGCCGGAAGAGCCATTCTGCTGAGACCGTGATCGCAGAAGCGAACTCATGGCAACCGCCAGCCCGTGATCGAATCCGAGAACAGCCCGCGGATTAGCTCCGGAGGAACGAACACTGGCGGAGCCGGGACGCTGAATGGTCGACAGTGAAACTCGGACGGGGTCCGTCCAGATGATGGTTGTGTCCGGCAGTTTCGCCTGCAGCTGCTCAACTGTTTTCGCCGAGATTTGTGTCAGGTTAATGTTCAGCTTCTCAAGTTGTGTCATTTCACTCAGCTGCATGATTCCCGAATCGCTGATCCCCGTCTCCACAAGACTCAGCTCACTCAGTCGCGAAAGATCCCGAAGATGAGCTAAGCCTGCGTCGGTCACCCGGGTGAATGACAAGTCCAGTACTGACAGTTCCTTCATACCTGCGAGGTGGGCCAGCCCGTCGCCGGAAATGTTGGTTCCAACAAGCTTCAGTTCCGACATTTGCGCCATATGTCGCAGGGAAGCCAGTCCATTATCGGTCAATGGAGTTCCATCAAGATCCAGAATGGTCATGTCAGACATATTCTTCAAATGCAGCAGGCCCTGATCATCGATCCGCGTGCCGGCGAGACGGAGTCCTGTGAGCTTTACCATGCCCGACAGGTTCTGCAGCCCAGCACTGGTGATCTGAGTGTCTCCGAGGATCAAACCTTCCATGTTTTTCAGCCCGCGGAGATGGGCCAGTCCGACATCGGTGATTGAGGTTCCATCGAGGTCCAGCATCACCAGCGAATTCAGATCTCTGAGGTTTTCCATGCCAGCGTCAGAAATCGCAGAGTGGCTCAGGACCAATCGCAGCAGGTACGGCAGATTTCGGACATGAGCCAGCAACTGATCGTTAAATTCCCGGATGCCGGAAGCGTCGACAATCAGGCAATGACCACCGCTTTCCGGTTCGTCCATTACGACTTCCGCTCCCGCCTCTTTCAACGCTGCGGCAGCAAGCAACTGCGCCTTATCGCTGATCTGCGTTTGAACCTTTTCAATGCGGTTTCGTGGCGTCACTGTACGCAATTCTGTGAGTGCGGGGTTATCAGCCGGTACAGTATTACCGTCATCGACATCCCTGATGCGACAATTCTCAATCTCCAGTTGACTGTCAGGTCTGGCATCCACCTGCGGAGCCACGTTTCGAAAAACATCGCAGTCGATCAGTTTCCCTAAGGCTTTCGCCTCTGCAACAACTCCGGATGCCAGTCCGTCACGGATCGTACAGTGACGGATAAGAGGATTTCCGGCTTCGCCGATGTAGATGGCGACGTTCCGATTGGCGTAGAACGCACAGTCTTCAAAAATGCCCCGACCTTCTTTGTAGACATAGGCTCCGCTCGACTTTCCATCATGGAAAGTGCACTTGCGAAATGTGGGATCTGAATTCGATGCAATCTCGACTCCGGAGTGCCCGTTTCCCGACAATTCACAACTCTCAAGACTTCCCACGGCACTGCCGAAGAAAGCTGCTCCGCATTGTATGTTATTAAGAAGTTTACAGTTTCTGACATCAGGTCGGCTGCCGGACTGGACAAGGAGCCCTGAGAGAGCATTCCCCGTCATTTCACACTGCGTCAGCTGACCTTTGCCCTGATTCATGACAGAGACGCCGCACGCCTTGCCATCATGAATGGTGCATTCGATCAGCATTGGATCACCGCCGTCGATCTCTACGCCCGCCAGGTTGTTGCCAAAGACCTCACAGTTGCGAAAAAGTCCCTCCCCCAGCTTGAAGACATAAATACCGGACTGAAGATTGTTGTAGATCCTGCAGTCTTCGAAGGTCGTGGTGCTCTCAGATTCAATCCCCACTCCAACCCAGGCATTTTCAAACATCTCACACTGAACAAATCGGCCGGCGCCTTTCCTGTTCGCGTATACGCCGCCCGATTTGCCATTGTGAATTCGACACCTGCGAAATGAGGGATCGCTTTCACTCGAGATTTCCACCCCGGCGAAGGTGTTTCCGGAAATGTCGCAGTCCTGAAACAGACCAGCCCCCTTGTCATGTGTGAAAACACCTCCGACGGTGCCATCCTGGATCCTGCAGTCTCGAAATTCCGGTGCTCCGCCCAGCGAGATCTCAACTCCGGCAAGCCCGTTCGCACGAATCTCACACTTCTCAAACAGCCCGGCACCGCCGTCATGAATGTAGACTCCACCCTGTTTGCCACTGTGAATCCTGCAGTTGCGGAACACAGGTTTTCCGCCTGTCTTTGTTTCCACATTGCAAAGCCTGTTGCCAGTAAACTCACACTCCTCAAACGTCCCTTCCGCATTGTCGTAGATGAAGACACCACCCTCATTGCCATCGTGCATTCGACATTTTCTGGCAATCACGTTCGCGCCTGCGTTGTAGACGATGACGCACCCGTTCGAATCCGAGGTGATTTCGCAGCCTTCCACCGTCAGGATTCCGCCGGGACAATCAATTCCGAACCCGGTTTTTCCCGTTCTCGCTGCGATCGATCGTAATTTCAAATTACTGAGTGTGGCTTTCGTTGTTCGCATGGCAATGCAGGTGCCGTCCGTCGCTTCGATTACAACGTCCCCGGATTCCGCCTCCGCAGCCATCAGCGTCAATGGCCGACTCAGCACGATTGATTCGCGATAAACGCCAGGATGGATCAGAATCCGAGTGTTATCCTTCGCGGCCAGAATGGCCTCATTGATTGTGCGAAACTCATTCGGCAGGTCACCGCGGGACAATGCTGAGACCATCAAGTCGCCTGAGACTGCGGGGGGCTGCGGAGTCGCCGAATCGCCTGTTCCTGTGCTGAAACGAATGACTGTTGGCGGCAAAGGTGCGCCGCCAGCCAGTCTGAAGCCTTTCCACCGTTCACTGTTCAGACTGAATGCATACTTCGTGTCTGCCACAAGACGAACGTTCATGACAAACGTTTTTGCGTCCTCGAAGTAATAGGAGTCGTCACCAGCCGTTTGCGGCTTCTGACTGCCACTGACCGCCACCACGCTGAAGCTGTCTGTCTGCATTTCGTCCGGAAACGTGATGGTGATTCGGTTTGTCGCGACTGAGACACTGGTGCTGCCGTCTGCCGGAACAGAGACAATCTTTGTTGCCGGTCGCTGCTCGGCTATTGTCTTCCGCAACAAAGCGATCGAGACCTCAATGCGACCCTTCAGATCCGGATCGCTGGCAGCATCTCGGGCTCGCTCCAATGGCTCAAGGGCGGTCGGATTGCCGATTTCCCCAAGCGCTTGCGCCGCGACGCTCAGGACGGATTTCTCCGATTCAGTCTCCAACAGTGCGATCAGCGGTGCAGCGGACTGTGCTTCCCGAAGTTTGCCCAAAGTTCGGGCGGCCCTCCCTCGAAGATTCGCATCGCTGTTTTTAAGCAGGGCGGCGACGGCGGCGCTCGCCCGCGGATTCCCGATCACTCCGATCGACTCCAGTAACAATTGACGCATTTGCGCATCGCTGTTCTCGAGTGCCTGTACAAGCGCGTCCACAACGGCCGGTTCAGGAAACCTTTTCAATGCCTCTGCAGCCAGGTTGTCACCATCCGTCAGACGTCTGATCAGAACGTCTCGTGCATAGGGACCACTGATATGGTCCCGAATGGAATTTCCGATCGTCAGATAGAGCTTGATGTTGAGCGCCTCTGGGCCCTTGTTATAGACGGCGAAGATGGCATCTATGGCTCGAGGCTCTTCAAATTTTGCAAGGGAGCTCACCGTTGTTGCCAGATAACGATGTTCATTGGGTAGTTGCGCTATAAGCAGGTCGATGGCCCGCGGGTCCTTAATCTCAATAATCGCCTGCTCAAGATGGTAGATCACAGATGAATCGAAGTCCGATCGGTCCGCTTCCTTCTTCCACAGCTTATACAAGGCATTGACGTCGTCAGCATCCGCGTTGCCTCTGATCGCGCGAATGGCCGCGAGTCTCGCTTTGGCGTCGCCGTTCTCGAGATCCTGGAATAACTGCTTCAGACGGTCATCGCTGACAACGGCACTGTCCGGAGCTTGCCACAGCAGGCCTCCGGCAGTTGCGAGGGATGCTGAGTGTGTGGCTCCCGCTGCAAGCACAAGAGCAACCACCATCGCGGATCGGCAAAGATTGGAGTCTACTTTGTACAAAAAAAACTTATGGATCATTTTCTTCACTCCGTGATGACCAGAAGTATCATGAATACGTACGGCAGACACTGAACCAACGCCACGGAGCCTTGACCAACAACTCTGGCCTGAGCATTGGCAGATTCAATACATGTTCAGAGTTGCCGGTAAACGGGAACGCATCACATCAAAAGTCGAGCGAGGTACAGTGATGGTCGCGACGGTCGGATCCCCAATCGTCAGCATTGGGACCTTCTTCCAGTAAAGCGTGGCCTGTTCGATCTTCGTGAAATGATCCCACGGGATCAGGATGCACGTCCGCCAAATCAACATGTAAAGACCCTCATCAGCAATTCCCAGTGTGACGCAACGTTTGTAAACCACGGCGCCGATTTTCAATGTCTCCCGTTTTGCAATACGCCCTGCGGGTAGATTCGCAGTCGAATAGACGCCGGACAATCGCCGCCACCCGCCTTTACTCCCGTCGCTCCACTGAACAAGAGCATTGATCAGAAAAACCAACGCGGTGATCAATCCCGCCAGTGCAATGACTCCAATGGCGACGAGCAACAAAATCTGCAAGGTACTCATGGTCCACACTCCGACCGAATGTGAAATCGCCAAGCGTCGATTTCCCTGAAGCTGTGCAGAGCAGACCGCGTGCCGATCCTGCCAAAGAACCCCCGTGACCGCATTGTGACAGGGGTTCTAAATTCACTTTTCCGGGGTGTGGCGGGCTGTGTAATTAAAAAAAAACAACGGTCACGTTTGCACGACAAGTCCGGAAAAAACAAGTCATCGTCACGTGAGAAGAATTTATTGCACGAGAGAATCCTGCAGCTTAAATCTCAGCGATTCGTCGATCGCACACAGATAGATGTGCGAAACAGATGCATCTGCGAATCGACGGTCACCTTTTTCACGCCATCTTCGCACAGCCAATTGATGCTCGCATGACCAGAATGCAAGACCGGTATGGAAGATCTGGCAACGATCCAGCGATTCGGGGTTTCCGGGTAGAACGATCTTTGCCGGTCAGCAACGTTCTGGTTGGCTCAGCAAGCAGAGATCCAGACAGACATTTAGGCTTGCATTCAGCGTAGAACAGAATTGTTGCGCACTGCAGAATTTTTCATTTTTCAGGCGAGTCAAATCGACTGAAGTGTCGTCCCGTCGGACGATCCCGGAAGGGGCGAATTCTACGACTCACTTTGCTGTGTTCTGTGTTGAAGACAACTGCCTGGCAAACGGATTGGCATGGGACCGGGATTGGCACCGGGATCCAGCCATGCTGGACGTGCGTGCCGGAAGCGTTTCTTTGTACAAAGGCAGAATCCCGATGTGCAAAAGTGGCTCCATGTGCAGATGTGAGGCAAGGCTGTGTGACAATAAACCGTGTGTCAGAAATTGCGTTTTGGTAAAGAATTGGTGAAGAATGCCGTGTTGGCGATCAGTAATCTTGATTTGGATCGAACGTCACTGTAAACAGTAACAGGGATTTCTGTAGGCTGGTAGAGAGAGCTTCATCTGCTTGAGGACGCAGCATCTATGTACATCCCGACATTCCGTCCGCGAATCCGCCATGAACCATCGAAAATCATCGCCGAGACAGGATGGTTGACACTCATTCTGTTACTCGGAACCGTATATCGGCGCGTCACGGTTAACAGAGAGAAAGCCACAATCACCATTACTTCGCGTTATCTCTGGTTCATTCGCAGAAGACGAGGTATAAAGTTTGCGTGGGTCAAGGCAATTACCTACGGATATACCAGTCTGACGACAGAATCTATGACATCATTAGCCTATGATTCCAAAGACTGTTTTAAAGTTGGATTGCGCCTTATCGATGAAACTGAGGTGCATCTGTTCAGTTTTGTGGGTGACGGAGAATTCATCAACGACTCTGCATTGCCGGATTGGATGTTCGTTTTCCCACGATTAGTCGACTCGGTTGGAGATCAGCAGTGGCAATCGAAAAAGCTGGTTGACATTCTGGCGTCGATGCTGGGCACTACGATCGTACCACCACTGCACTGAGGCTTGAAACCGGGGTCATCACCGTGCGGTTCTACCCCGCAGCTGGATAGCAACGGGGGCCCACACATCAGCCAGAACGCGTTAGCGTCCGGTTTGCGTTTTCCCCCCGTGCGTCAGAGCGTTCCAGAACTGGTGACGAAGATCCGGCGGCTGATCCAGGGCAACGCTGGATCTGTACGAATTGCATGGCACCGGGCGCTCATTGCGACTTTTGGGTGTCAGCCTGAACGCGTCAGGGCTGCATAATCATCCCGGCTGTCGCCTGCCTCAGAGATTCGATGTCCTGCGGTGAGATGCGGCCATAAGCCGTCGTGCCCGCATCGTCATCGTTGCTCTTTCTCACTTCAGAATCCAGCTGAACATACTGGCTGATAAAGCCCCGAAGTTGCTCATCGGACCATGAACGTTTCACCTGAAGCAGATTCAGGTACTCAATCAGCTGTTGAGCATCCCGCCAGGCTTTCAGACGCAGCGAATGGCGGATCACCGTGCGTCCCTCGTTGTCCCGGTCGAAGATGAACAAACCGAGCTGATCAGCCTGCTTCAGCGCAGTGCCGTCTTTGTTCACGGTCTGCCACGGAACCAGGCCACTGGCTCCAAAACGTCTGGCATCCAGGGCCCACGCCTGAAGATTGCGATTGGTTTCATGAACATCGTTCGATGTC
>CAIQIE010000276.1 GCA_903871805.1 uncultured Planctomycetaceae bacterium
GGTGAAGGTCAGAACGACGTCAAACAACCCGTTTACAATAACAATCACGGGCAAAACGGCAACAATTCAGCGTCTGACCACGCGGAATGGCGCCAAATCCTGCCGTAACAATCGGCATCTCCTGTCCCTCGGATTGAGCCCTGGCGGGAATCCGGGGCCTTGTGAACCCTGACAGAAACCTGTTGACCTGTTCCGCCGAAACACCCGTCCCCGCTTACCGGAACCAGATAATCCTCCCTGATTCGTGATGGCACAAACCGTTTAAACTCCATGCAATTCAGAACGGTGACGCCGTGGCAGACGTGAAGGGGGGGCCGCCAGGCAGCCCGCACTCATCACCTGGTCTCCGGTCAAAGGACTTCCGGGCGTCGAAACGCCGCCGACAGATGTTTGCTCCGGAGCACCAACGCGGAAACGCAGAATTCAGGTGCCCGTCCCGGGGCCTCGAAGACCGCTTGCGCTGACTTTTCAACGTATTCCGCTCAGCACGCCGAACAGACCTCCTGTCAGTCGAACAACGTGATGCCTCAACGCTGTCCGGAGGGAACGACGGGGGATACGGCTTCACCATGCATACTCAAACGTCGCAGACTGACAGGCGTATCCATGTGGTTTCCACGGCGCCTGCACCCGGGCTCATGGATGACGTGCCTGTCCGTCGATCCGACGAGACGAAGCATTCGGCAAACTCCCTGCAAAGTGTTTAAGGCACATTGCCGGCCGTGATCATCACAGTCAGCAAACCACAATCACCCGAATTCTTCGGAACAATCCAATTCAGCCCACCATGGAAATATCTCTTTTTTCGATGCTGTAAAAGCAGCACCCTGCGCACGGAGCACAGTTGATCCGCAGGCCGAGGTGTCGATGTCATGCTTGCCGGACGTCGTGGAGTCCGGGAGGATCTGAGTGGCCAATGCATTGGCACGGCGGTGCCATATGCCGTTCCTTACGTTTTTTCCTTTGAGTGCCGTGGTGTCCGGACAAGTAGCGACCGTTACGGCTTGAGTACCTGAACTGGTTAAAGATCAAGGTAATCTATGAAGCTTCGAATTCAACCGTGGTTCACAGATGGCTGTACTCGTTTTCTGAACACTGTCTTCAAGTGGTATCCTCAGTTCGTAACCGGGACTCCGACGGTCCTCGAATGGGGCGGCGGCAATTCGACTTTGTATTTCCTGTCCCGGAAGTGCCGGGTGCTGACCGTCGAAAGTGATGCCAGCTATATCGACGACCTGTCCGCGCTCACAACATCCATGGGATATCGCAGTGTCGTGGTTTCCAGTACGGCCGATGCGTTGCGAGAACTGGACACGGCCGATGTTGTCATTCTTCAGGCGAAGGGGATTCAGGATGTCGAAGAGCAGATTTTCTCTGGCAGGGACTGGACGTTCCTTCTGAATGACGGTATCTCCCGCAAGGAGGTGCTTGAAGCTGTGGAAAAGTCTGCGTTTCAGGGACTGCTGATTCTGGATAATGTGGAATACTGCGGAAACTGGGGGCGTCTGGAACGTGCTGCAGCACATCCGGATCGCGTGCGAGTCTATCGCAGCTTGTTACGTAATCCCGAATGGCGGCACATTCTGTTTGATCAACCAGAGGGCAGAGAGGGACATTCAGCGCCAGACTACACCGGCTGGGAAGCACCGCATCGATGGGTTTCAGGAATCCTCTGGCGACACAGCCACCTGTTTTCACAGCTGCTGGTGACTCATTTGGGGATGCCGGTCGTGACCCCCGATGCAATTGACGACAGGGATCTTGAATCGCTGCCAAACCGCTGCCCATTTGACTGGGCCCGGATGAAGTGGCTGACCGAGTCGTATGACAACGTGTTTCCGCTGCATCGATCGTTTGAATAATTCATTGGCCAACAAAAAAGGGGCAGCAGATCATTAGATCTGCTGCCCCTTGCGCGCATGATTCTACAGGCGGGAGTTTAGCCGCCGCCGGGCTGCTTTTCAGAAACGGCCGACGGCTTTGCAAAGGCACTTTCCTGCGGATTGAAGGCATACTCCACCGCCATGGCCGGCATGAGTCCGATGGCGGGAATCCGCAGATCCTCCGTAACTCGCAGCGTCAGCTTCAACTCAGGAAGTGTTGTGGCCCCAGCCGGGACTCCGTCGCGCCTCGTGGTGGAAAAGTCTGCGATGGTCAGCTGAATCAGCGAAGGTGGATGCAGATCACCCAATCGGCCGGAACGAATCACTTTCTCACCAGCGACAAGTTCGTATTCCACAGGCAGTTCATCCCAGAACGCATTCTTTCGGTACAGGTTTCTTGCCCGGGCATTCACCGAAAGAAAGAAACACAGGTGGGGGCTGCGAGCGAATGCAGCTGGGATAACAATCGAGGTGGAAACTGTGTCGCCCGCCTGCAGCACCTTACGATCCGCGGGAAATGTCAACGCACGATGAACTCGCGATTCCTCCACCACAGCCATTTTAGTGGACTCTGCTGCATCGCCGGATTGGAGTTTCAGGAACGATAACTCTGAACGATCCACGGCCATCCCGGCTACAAGGTGCCACGCGATGATGATTGCCAGAGCGATTGCTCCGGGCAGCAGAGAACGCACTTCGATCCCGAGTGTTCGCAGGCCGCGTGGTCCTCTGGATTTCTGACTGACCACCAATCCGGCCGTCCACGCAAGTGGGAACCCCAGAATGTGACTGTAATAGGGACCAGCTTCCGTGACGAAAAGAATCACGAAGTACTGCCCGATCACAAACAGCAGCGGAAACAGTTCACTCGTTGCCACTGGCATCTGAGTCGCAGAGAGCAGACGTTTCAGGGCCAGCAGCAGGAGGATTGAATAGAATCCCTGCAGCACCCAGTTCTGTGCGGAGTTCCACGGAACCCTCGTAAATTCCCAGCGTCCTTCCACACCCTGAGCATAGCCTCCAAAGGTGCGATTCTTGTAGTCGGTCTGCAGAGTCATAAAAGCATTTTTACGCAGGGCA
>CAIQIE010000277.1 GCA_903871805.1 uncultured Planctomycetaceae bacterium
ATGACGCAGTTCTGCATCCTCAAGCAGCCTCAGGACAGCCTCTGCAAAGGACGCCTCCGTATCCGCCAGCAACAAATGCTCACCGGATCTGTAGGGAACTCCCTCCGCTCCAACACTGGTAGAAACCACCGGCACCTGCATTGCCATGGCTTCAAGAATCTTAAGCCGAGTACCGCCGCCACTCAGAATCGGCACCACGTAGACACAAGCCCGCTCAAAACATGGCCGGATATCCACCGGATCCGAAATCCACTCTATGCCGCCATTGGCGTCGGTCGCTGACAAACCAGCCATGCTCGCAGCCTGATTCGCCTGGGAACCAGCAAACAGGAAACGCGTTTCCGGCCGACGTGCATGCACCAGCGGCAGCACCCGGTGCAGAAACCAGAAGAGTGCCTCCTGGTTTGGTGCGTAACCGAAACCAGCTGTAAACACCACCAGCGATGAGTCAACTGCTGCAGACTCCGCGCGACGCTGAAAGTAATCCACGTTGACGCCGTTCGAAATCATCACCACCGGACTGGTAACGCTCTGCCCCACACAGGTGGCGTCGGCTGGTGAGCACTGCAGATTCACATCCGCACGACGCCACGCTGACACTTCCATGCGTCGCATCAGCCGGGCTTGTCCCTGATAGAACCAGCGAGCGGCGCGTTCTGCGGTATTCGACGCCTGACGCGTCAGAAGATGCCATTCGATATTTTGTCCACTACAGATAACCGTGGCATCGGCATGGGCTGCTTCTGGCACAAGCTGTGACGCAAATGGCCAAACCAGCGAATGCTCCACCCAGATCACATCAAACCGCTGCGATGCTGCTGCAGCGATTGCGGCAGCACGAACCTTCAGCCATGACTCCCGAAACAGCAGAGAGGTCACGGGCGGCATGGAGACAAACGGGGAAATACAGCGAAAATGCCACTGCACCAGAAAGCAGATCCAGCGTTTTCTGCCCGACGCGGTAGACTGCCCATACTGCAGCAACAAACTCAGATAGTCATTCCATTCGTTCCCAGCCGGCCAGATCAGCGTCCTCAGAAACGCCCACCAGCGCATCAGCCGACCGCGTTTCCCGCCTGCACGGGTGTCCTTAACGGATGCTTCCCCTGGTTCAATCACCCGAACACATCGCTCGCGGACCTCGGATGACACTCCACCGCGACCATCACTTCCCCCGAGTGAAATGAGTGTCAAGTCGAACATCTTCGCAGCCATCAGCGTCAGGAAATAGCCGCGAATCTCCCCGCCACCCCCAGGCATCCTCGGTGTCTGCAAACTCACCAATAAACAGGTTTTCCTGCGAACGTCGGTCACAATCCCACCCTGCGTAAGCGCCAATAGAGACGTTTTGCCAGCCACGACTGTGCCCCTTTACGGGAAATCACAGAAAAGCCATAAACGGAATAATCTTCTCGACCGTCGCTCGGCATCAATGCCATGTTCACTCCCGGAAGAGATCTCGGTATCAGGTGCACCGCCGCGAAGGACTCGCGAAAAGCCCGACAGACACCGCTCCAAGGCGTCTTGTTCAGGCCCCTGGAATCATACAGGTACCGCAGCAGATACTCGCGCGTTTTCGGCAGGACTTTGTCGCCAATGGCTTCCGCCATCTGCTCACGCGTCATCGACAGGTGTCCCCATTCCGGAATGACCGAACCATCATCACGATAGCCCGCTTCTTCAGGAATGTTTTCTGCCACCATGGATTCCATCAAATGATGACCTCGTGCACTGGTCCAGACGGGAGCCGTCTCCATGTAGCAGATGCCGCCCGGTTTCAGGACCCGCGCCGCTTCAGCGACAAATCGAGCCACATTGGGCACATGCTCAATCACATTCGCGGAAATCACGACGTCAAAACTGGCATCGGGAAAATCCAGCTGCATCCCGTCCATCCGCAGCAGGCGCACGCGGTCCCCGGCTGTGGCCACTGCAGTTGGCGACGGAAATCCCTCCGGGATGTTAATCCCCACGACCTCGCCACGAACCAGTTGGCTGATGACCGCCAGCTGCCGCCCGCTGCAATCACAGCCCATATCCAGAACGCGCACTGCGGGGCATCGACGCAAAAAATTCCCTCCCAGCACCCGTGCCACATTCTGTACAAACCTTACCTGATAGTCTTCGAGTTTCGGTTGTCGTGTCATGCCGCTTCCCCATCTACTAACGCGAGACTATCTGACTCTGCTGTTCCGTACATCCACCCAACGACACAAACCACCCACGACAGGTCCCCGGGCCAGACGACAGACTCCGCGTAGATTGGCCAAACGATTGTAACAGGGGCACGATCAGGGACGACTTCTGCCTGATGGCAGCGAGGCATTTTCCGAATCGGCGAGCGGTGCGGTGTCAGCCCACCAGGAACAAAACTTCATTGTGAACATCAACAAATGCAGACATCTCGGAGGGCTGACACCCGTCCGCTCGCCGGTGGGCGGCAGAACGGTGGACGTACGTTTCGGCGGAGCGAAACGCGACAATCTCATGGTTTAACACCGTTTCGCCACCCGAGACTCCGCGTTCCCTTCGCCGACCGTTCACGTCTCAAGGCCGCGATTCACCCGTGCGCGCACTTCGTTCCGGTCGGCGACAAGATAGCGCCACTGAGGGTCTCCTGCCCTGCCCCGTCGAAATTCTCCTGCCGGGGCGTTGCCCGGTATCGGACTTCTGCCGGGAGACCTTGACAATTCCGTTCTCCTCGCCGGTTGTAGGGATTCTGCTGGCCAGCCCGCGTAGTTTGGTCACTTCCTTATCACCGATTCGTGCCCCTTTCGCTGGCAGGTTTTCTTCTGCCGCCCAAAGGCCCGGAAGCCAAACTCGATGAACATGTGACGCTGGGGAACCATCGCAGAATTCACCGGCCGCACAAATCACGCTGTTCACGGCGGGCACCTTCGAACCACGGCCAGCGCACACTAAGTTCCTTTGACACCAAGGACTTGCAACAGGAACGCCCAGTTCCAGCCGCATGATTTGCACTTCATGACGAGGCTCATCTTTGCCGGATGCTGCTTCAGTAGTGACAATGTGAAGCGTCTGAGCCATGCCATGTTCTCTGTTCCCTGTCGTTCTCGGGACTTCAATCCATCCTCGTTGTACGTGACATCCAGGCTCCAGTGGCACGTG
>CAIQIE010000278.1 GCA_903871805.1 uncultured Planctomycetaceae bacterium
CAGATCCCGCACTTCGGCCCGTTCAAAGAACGAATACCCGGCAGCAATCTGACACGGAATCTCATGACGCGACAACGCTGTTTCAAACAGACGGGACAACGCATTGACGCGGTAAAAAATTGCGAAGTCCCCCCAGCGACAAACGCCGGAATCCACCAACCCCCGAATCTCAGCCGCGATGCCATCAGCCTCCGCTTCGCCATGCTCAAAAACTTTCAGCCGTACCGGATCTCCTTCCGGATTCTCTGTCACAAGTTTGCCCCGATGCGGCCGGCGATTAAACGAAATCAGCCGATCCGCGCAACTGACAATGCGCCCCGTACTGCGAAAATTCTGATCCAGAGCCACCACCTGGCGTTCCGGATAATCCCGCTCAAAGGCCGTAATGTTGGCCGGACGCGCACCACGCCAGCCATAAATCGACTGATCCGGATCGCCCGTGACACACAGATTGCGATAGTCCTGAGACATTGCATGAACAATGCGGTACTGCGCCAGATTGGTGTCCTGATATTCGTCCACAAGGATGTAACGAAACTGCTCGTCCAAAACCGCCCGCAACTCTTCTTCTTCCTGCAGCATCGCCACCACATGCAGCAACAGATCGTCAAAATCCACCGAATTCTGTTCCCGGACCCGCCGCTCGTATTCAGGAAATACCTGATAAACGGCGGCTTCCAGTGGCCCCGTCGCACGCTGCTCAAATTGACGCCGGAACTGCTCCGACGTAACCATGTCATTTCGAGCCCTGCTGATGCGACTGAGCACTCGCCCCGGCTCATGGACCGACGTGTCCAGATTCAGGTCTTTCAGAATCTGGCGAACAATCGACGTCTGATCAGACTGATCCAGAATCGTAAAGTTTTCCTTCAACCCCACACGCTCCGGCCAACGCCGCAGCAATCGGGAACAAAAACGATGAAATGTGCTAACCCGGACGCGAAGCCCACCCAGCAACTGCTCAACTCGCTCCGACATTTCCCTCGCAGCCTTGTTTGTAAAGGTCAGCGCAAGAATCTGCTCAGGGCGTACCCCGTGCTGCAGCAGGCCGGAAATCCGGTGAGTAATCACGCGGGTCTTGCCAGAACCGGGCCCCGCCAGCACCAGCAAGGGGCCCTCAATATGCTCTACAGCAGAACGTTGTGGTTGTGTCAGTGTCGCGGTCATGAAAAACTTCAGCGTGAAGGAAAATCCATTGCAGACGGTTCGGTGCTATCGAAGATGTTTGTCTGCAAATTTCAGAAACTGTTCCCAGTCGTAATCTGTGACGTCGTGCTTCCCCGTGCGAATGTGATACGCCATGTCCGTCATGACCGGCTGATTCAGTTCCGGCATCACGTCGGAGGGCAATGGCTCCCTGCCAAACAAAGTATAGACCGGCCCGGCGTAATACAGCCCCAGAAATTCACCACGCGGATCCGCCCACTCGTCCTCCACAGCACTCGTCACATATACCGGCCTCGGTGCCGCCAATGCCACCAGCATGTGATGATCCAGTGGCAAGGCCTGCTCATTCTCGTTGTACTTGCTGTGATTTACACAGAACCAATGCGGAAACACGCGGTTAATTCGGCCCACCGTCTCGCCAAATGCCCGCTTGCTCAACGCCGCTCCACCGCACCCGGAATTGTTCGCAATCACCATCGCAAATCGTTCATCCATCGCCCCGGCCCACAAGGACGTCTTTCCCAGACGCGAATGGCCAAATACAGCCACCCTGGATGCGTCGATCTCTGAGTCCGTCTGCAGGACGTCCAGTACGCGACTGAGCCCCCATGCCCAGGCACTGATCGAACCACCCTCGTTGCCAGTTCGCGGACCAGCAGATTTCCGCAGAAACGCGTGAATCCCGTTCTTAAAGCCATCGTCGAAGTCAGGATCAATGTCACCGTAGTAAAGCGTGACCAACCCATACCCCGCTTTTACGATTTTTTCCACCGCCCAGCGACTGGCCTCAGATCCCCGCGTTGCTTCACTCGCTCGATTGTTCTCGATCCCCAATTCCCTGTTGTTTCGAACCCACGACTCGGTCAGATGAAGACGTGGATCTGCCTCGATGGCCTGATTCCCATTAAAATTCAGCCCTAGAAATGCCGGTACTTTGCCTGTTCCACCCACAGGAGTGTAAATCAGCAATTCCAGCTTCGGCCCATCGTCGTCCGCTGTCAGAAAAACCGTAACTTCCCGCCGATGTGCCAAACCACCGATTGCGTCCCTGACATCCGAACGCACTCTGGTCCGCAGCTGAAAATCCCCCTCAGGCAGCTTTCCAAAGACGTGTTCTTCAAATAATCCCAACACCTCCGCTCGACGCTGCCCCACCCATTGTTCAGGCGTGGTGACCTGCTCGCCGGATTCTGTCTTCAACAAGTCCGGAAGCCTGAACTTCGGCACCTTCGCTTCGTCATAGTTGGCTTCCTGCGCAAAACCCACGGGGCTGCCAGCCAATGTCGCCAGCACCGCAAGGCCGGCTGCGTAAATTCCTGATGCCAAATTAGCCATCGTAAGACTTCCACAGAGTGTTGTCGGAAACCAATGCACAGAATACCCCGGTGCGACCGGTATTGTGCACATTTCACGACACGTCGAAAAGCGCACAGGACGTTCTGGCTATCCAGATAGTGCGTTCTCGACGGATTCTCCGTAGCCCGGGTGCCCCCCACTTCGCAGAGAAAACTCAGTCGGCTCAGACGGCGGCACTCAATAGCCCCCGTTCACAAACGGCCATTTCAAGCCTGCTGGATTCCCATCCGTGACGGGTATCCTGCGGACAAACCCCGCCGAACAGCTGAAAAATGGCGGGGTCTAACGCGGTGACAGCCGTCGCGGTTGCGCCGGCGATCCCGTCGCGGCTGTCGGAGGGGAAATTCTGCGAGGCACCGCAATTGCCGACTCGTCGGTACTCCAGCCCGCTTGAACAATTCCTCCCGGCGGAGAAATTTCCTGCCCCCCGGAAACCACCGGCTTTGGTGAGAACGACGGCCTCGGCTGAACATGAGTCCGTGATTTACCTCTCGGAGAACGGGTTCCTGAAGCCACCGTCGACGTCGTTGACCGCGAAGACTTTCCAGCCCCATTTTCTGAAGAATTTTCAGAACGGAATGGAATCAGCCTGGGTATCGCAAAATCCAGCCGTGGTATCCGTTCAAATGCCTCTTCCACGGATCCTCGAACTCGCGACACAGCAAGCCTCATTGGTGAAATTGGCTGCGGAGTAAATGGACGTACCAGCGTTCCTCCATGCTCCGGACCCCCACGCGGAACTCCATGATTGACCCACTCTTCAAACTCCAGTTCAGGCACCAGCACACGTCGCGGTCCCTTGACTGTCATTCGCTGTGGAATGTCCCAACTGGGCAGGCTTTCTTCAGAAGAAGATGCTTCCTGAACCACAGAGACAGCCGGGGATTCGTTCGTGACCGCATTCCCTCGGGCGGACGTTAACTCCGACACATCGAACAGGATCTCTACGCTGTCAGAATCTGTCGCATCCTCAATCGATGTGGACTTCACAACAGCAGCCGCAGCAGGACTTCCCGCGATGCCTTTCACGGTACCGGCAACCACGGATGAGGGCGTTTCCGCCAGATGCATCCCAAGGTCCGCATCTTCGGACATCGTCCCGCGATCCCTGACACTCTCCTGATTCCATTCTCCAATCTGGCCCTCGCCGCAATCCTTCTTTGAGGAGGAATTCTCTGACCGCAGCACCGCCGCCACTACCTGAGCTTCCTCGGCCTTCGCGACTTGTTCCGCCTGCGTTACCACATCAGATTGTGTGCCTGACGAAACTGCCGGAAGTGCTGTCACGGTGCCCGTCTTCTCCAACTCCATTGCAAACAGATCTTCCTCATCAGTTTCCTCAGGAAATTCGTCAAACTCTGGTCCGGAGATAGACGGTTGTTCCACTGACTCGGCAACCACAGGAACGCTCTTCACGACCACTTCCGATGACACAGCTGGTTCACTGCCGGAAAATTCCGGCGTGGCTGCAGCGGGTTCAGCAAGGGACTCAACCGAGACCTGAAACTCCGGCCGCGAATCCTCTCTCTCCACGTGAGCCTCCTGCCCGTTCTGAACCACCTCAACTTCAACCTCAGGATCAGTCACAGGGAATTCATCCAAAGCCGCCGCGGAGGGCAGGGCGTTCGCCGGGGCATTCTCAGACAGGGTCTGCTTCATTAACCCGTCATCAGGAGCAAAAGCACCACCAGATTCGTTCCCGGTCTTTGCCGTACGAGTACTTAGAGGATTTAACTGTCGAGGCACAGCAACAGCCGACGAATGTTCAGATGACGCCGCCGAGACCTCAACCACCTGCAGGGCCTGCTCGCGCACTGCAACATTCATATTGCCCGAACCGGCGACAGCTGGGCGTGCAGCCACGGCTGCGGCCGTGATACCGCTGACCGGTACTGCAGCCAGATTCTTTTTCCGATTCTCCGTCTCCGTTCGAATCTCTGCCGTTAACTCCGACCCACTTTGAAAATCTTCCGCGAGACGTCCCTCATTCGGATCCCCAGCCTGCTGGGGCGACACCACCGCTACCGGTGAATCAACCAGTCCGCCCGCGACAGACTCGACCTGACTCTCCAATGGCTGCACCATTCTTTGAGCAGTGTTCTTCCCTTGATGCCAGTCGGGGCTTGATTTCCCAACCTCGGGCGCTCGAGCGGTACTCACACCAGACGGAGACCGGTCCGGATAAAACTCGGAGAATTCAGGATTCGGCGCAATCTCTGTGACAGGTCTCTGTGTGCGCTTCCCGAGCTGAATTCTCAGCTCCGGAGGCAGCAACACAAGAACAGCAAGTCCCAGACAGCAAACACTGACGGCGGTGAAAATCGTAAAGATATTTCGCATCATCGTCACAAGCCTGAAGTGAGAAACTGTTCCAATCCCGAAACCGACGTCCTGCCGGCAACATCCCCGTCGACGTTCCCCATCCAGCCGCGACAGCCATCGCAGGATCGCACGCGACCTCGCACAAAACACCGTTTCTGTGAGATCGTCCAGAGACTCAGGCAGGCTTTACGCTCAATTCGGAAAAATCAGACTTTTCCTCATAATCGATACGCACGCCCCAGACTACCCGATCTTTCACACACACGGTTGTCGCTTTGGCGACGGCACGCATGGCACCGACACGAGTCCGCACACTGAACTCCGGAATTGGCCCGTCGGAGTTCCAGCCGCTGCCGCCAATCTGCAGGCGGCAAATAAAAAAAGCAGCGCGGCAAGGTCCCCTCAAAGCTCCCAGCTTTCCTCACCGCGCTGCTCTTGTTTCAGTTGTTGTTCCATCTCCAGGGGTCATCCGGTCTCGCCATTCACTTCAGCGACCGTTCCCCCCGTTGGACAGCTAACAGTAGGTCGCATTTCACATTGGTCAAAATAAAAAACAACATTTTGGAAAAGATAGGAAGAATACGGTCAATGGGGGCTCCACTTTAAACTAACCAGTGGTCGCATAATCGCTCAGGAAATACCCGCCAACCACAGCCACAAGCTGGTCCCATTTTCAGTCGCCGATCCCGGAATTTTCCACTTC
>CAIQIE010000279.1 GCA_903871805.1 uncultured Planctomycetaceae bacterium
ATGTAGCACGGGGCCACAGCACTTTGCTTGATCACGACTGGTCAGAAGTCGTCCCGGCGGCTGTTGTTTTTGGGCACCATGGCGCTGCAATCTCTGAAGACTGCAAACTGGGTAAAAGTGCTGCGATCTGCAGAATCCAGCAATTCGTCACTTGTTCAAAGGTGGTGTGTCCCCACGTCACCCAAAAGTGGTGTGTCCCCACGTCAACATGTCACCTTCCTGGGCAGATGCTATGCTGCCCACGTTCGCTCTGAAACATTTTGGCGGGACACAGGGAGCAGGGTGCTATGGTTGTTCGCAGGCTTCGACGATTGCTGTTCGTAGTTGTTTTGACCTGGTCTCTGCTGACCGAACTTTTGGCCGTGCAGCCGCCGGAAGCGGCTGCTGGTTTTCGCTGGAAGCGCGAGACAGAGATGGCCGCCTGGCGGCCTCGTGATTCCAGCGGTGAGGTCGTGTTCAATGATCGTTTGTGGCTGATGGGCGGCTGGTTTGATTCGTACTCCGCTCCACCGCGCGATGTCTGGAGTTCCGCAGATGGCGTGATCTGGACAGAGGTCACGTCGCAGGCGCCATGGAAGTACAGCGATCTGCCAATGACAGTCGCGTTCCGGGATCGCATGTGGCTGATGGGGGGCTGGTACAATGGACGTCTTGAGGGGCACGGTGCCACCAGCGAAGTTTGGGCTTCGCCCAACGGCCGGGACTGGGAGCGGGTGACTGAGGCCGCGGGCTGGAGTCCACGTCTGGCCGGCGGACTTGTGCAGTTTCAGGAAAAGCTCTGGGTGCTTGGAGGAACTGAGAACTATTATTTCGGGGATCAGAACAGTCTTCGCAGTGATGTCTGGAGTTCTTCGGACGGCAGACAGTGGGATCAGGTGACGGCCAGTGCCGGCTGGTCACCGCGGGCCTATCATCAGGCTGTTGTGCACGACGGAAAGCTCTGGGTTCTGGGCGGGGGCAACTATGTTCCCGAGTATTCCGCAAAGAACGATGTCTGGTGTTCCGAGGACGGCGTGCACTGGACGGAAGTCACCAGCAATGCGGCGTGGTCCCCGCGACTTTGGTTTTCGGCCGTGTCATGGAAAGGTCATCTCTGGGTACTTGGGGGATGGTCGGGCAACCCGTATAAAAATCACGGCGACATCTGGTACTCAAAGGACGGCCGGACGTGGAAGCAGTTGCCGTGCCCGGAGGTCTGGAAAGAACGGCACGAACATTCGGCATTTGTTTTCCGGGATAAGCTGTGGGTGGCCGGGGGACATGCTCAGCCGCTGAGTAACGACGTCTGGTCGCTGGAACTTCCGGACGATTTTGACACTGCAGCGACATCCGGGGATCCGCGTTGACGGGCAGCTTTTTCGAGACTGCATTGACTGGCAGCGTCGGCGTGAAGTCTGGCTGTGGGAACTCGTGTCGCCTGTCGGGGGGAATCCTGATTGCGAGCATCAGTCTTCGAGGTCCGAAAACAGATCGCGGGTTGGTTTTTCGGAATTTTTCCGACGTTTTTTGGGACCCTTTTTTGTTCCCGAAGGTTGAGAATCGGTGGAGGCGATCGCGGATTTTGTTGGCGACAGGTCCATGTCTGTGATCTCGCCCGGGGATTCCTCCTCGGCGGCCGGCGTTGCGTTGCGGGTGATCAGTGTTTTCAGAGACTCCAGTGAGTCGGCATCAGCCACGCCTTTGTCTTTGCGCCAGCGAGTGATTCTGGGGAAGCGTACGGCGATCCCGGATTTGTGACGGCTGGAGAGCTGCATTCCTTCGAATGCCAGTTCAAAGACGAGTTCGGCGCGCACACTGGTAACCGGTCCGAAGCGTTCCAGCGTGTTCTCTCGCACGAAGCGATCCACTTCCTCGATCTCTGCTTTGGTCAGGCCGGAATACGCTTTGGCAAATGGTACCAGCTGGTCGCCGTCACGGACGGCAAATGTGAAGTCGGTGAAACGTCCGGCGCGTCTGCCGTGTCCTCGCTGAGCGTACAGCAGCACGGCGTCACAGTGAAAGGGTTCGGTTTTCCATTTCCACCACACCCCGGTCACCCGACCAACCTCATAAGCAGCATCTGCTCGTTTCAGCATCAGCCCTTCCACACGATGTTCGCGACTGCACTGTCGCAGTGTGGCGCAGTCTGACCAGGAGCGAGGCTGCAGCGGAGCCGTGACGTGCAGGCAGGAATGAGCACCGATGCCTGACAGCTGTTCCAGTCTGCAGTGACGTTCCCCTGCAGGCAACTGTCGAATATCTGTGCCACACTCTTCCAGCAGATCGAAGGCGAGAAAGCGAACCGGAATGGTCGCCTGAATGCGAGGCCCTGCGGTACGGCGATGAATTCGCTTCTGCAATTCAGCGAAGGGCAGAATCTGACCGTCTTTCCACCCGATAATTTCTCCATCCAGAACGGTTCCCTCGGGAAGCGTTTCCATGGCCCGTTCCAGTTCTGGAAATCGCCCGGCCAGCAGTTCTTCACCGCGTGACCAGATGAAGCTCTGACCACTGCGACGGATCAGTTGCGATCGGATGCCGTCCCATTTCCATTCGATGATCCAGTCAGAAACTTTTCCCAGGCGGGAGTGCTGCGACGAGTCGTCGACGGTTCCTGATGAATCTACAGGTGGTTTGGCGACTGCGGTGCCGGATTCAGGTTCCGCGACAAGTTCCGCAGGGCCGCTGCTGAGCTCAAACAGCTCTTCACTCAATTGTTCCGGGAGTGCATGCGCGAGGCAAAACGGGTAGGGGCGGCTGGCATCGGTGTCTTCCGTCTCTGCCGACAGCAGTGAAACAAAAAATGCCGGCGTTGGTGACCAGTTTCCCATCAGGCGGTGGGCGATCACTTCTGCTGCAATGCCGCTGGCCTGTGACAGGGCCCGCACCACAAGTTTGCGCGAGACACCAACACGGAAGCCCCCTGTCAGCAATTTGTTAAATATCAGACGCTCCTGTTGTCCAAGCCGGGACCAGGCGTCGACGATAGCAGCGTGCCGCTGTTCGTCAGTGCCGGTCGACAGTGGCAGCAGGCGGTCCATGACCCAGACATGCAGCCCGTCCGTCGATGATGACTCAGATTGTGGCAGCAACAACGCAATCGTTTCTGCCAGATCACCGGTAAATTCACGACTGACCTCGAAAAGCCACTCCGGAATGCCAGCCAACTCTGCACACCATTGCCGAAGCTGACGAATGGTGATAATGCGACGGGGTCTGTGACCACAGAGAAACCACGTGGCCCATGCAGCATCTTCGGCTGGTACCGAGCGAAAGTACTCCACCAGCGACTCAACGCGAACGTTGGTCTTTGTGGTGCTGTCCAGCTCCTGGCAGAGTTTTGAAAACAGTTTCATGGCAGACGATTTTAGAAGGCACAGGCCTGCAGACCAGCCCGCGGGGACTGAGTCCGGGATTTTGGGACCTTGCTGATCCAGCTGGCCGAGCAAAACAGTCGCTCTGGGGAGATTTACTCCACCGGTGGCGTTTTTCCTGTGAAGAACCCCTGACAGGGCCCAGTGCGTGAACCGTCGGCGGCCGGATTGCTGTAAACAGTGACTGGCGGCTCAACGTGCATCAGAAATCCGATTGGTCACTGGATGCCAATGGTTCCGGCGGATCAGGAATTCCTTCCTGTTCGGCAAGTATCCTTCCAACCTCGGCGCCCTCGTGTTAACTTGTGGCGGCCTGAGTCGGGCGAAACAGGCCATGAAACGGCGAAGCATTGCAGGATGATTCGTCAAAGGATGCTCGCCCTGATCAGGACGGCGGAAAATCCCTTCGCTGACAGCGATTCCTTCTTGCGGCATTGCGGCAACTGCTATGATTTTTCTTCTCGACAATTACGACTCTTTTACGTTCAATCTCGTTCAGCGGATCGGAGAAATCGATCCCACGGCAGAGATTCGAGTGGAGCGAAATAATCAGATTACAATTGAGCAGATCGAAGAGCTGAAGCCTTCCCGCATCATTGTGTCCCCTGGGCCATGCAGTCCAAAGGAAGCTGGGTTATCCTGTGATGTGATTGCCCACTTTGGTCAGAAAATGCCGGTCCTTGGGGTCTGTCTTGGTCACCAGTGCATGGCCGAGGTTTTCGGAGCCAAAGTGGTTCGAGCCGGCAGATTAATGCACGGCAAGACGTCGATGATTTCCCACTCCGGAAAGGGTATTTTCGCAGGGGTTCCCAATCCTTTCCAGGCAACTCGATACCACAGCCTGATTGTGCCCCCGGAAACGATTCCAGATTGTCTTGAGGTCACCGCGTGGGTTCATGACCCTGGTCAGCCACTGGAAGTCATGGGGATGCAGCATCGGGACCTGCCGGTGCATGGCGTACAGTTTCACCCCGAGAGTTTTTTGACGGAAAAAGGCTACGACCTGCTGCGGAATTTTCTGGCACTCTGACGCGCGTTTTAAATGCATGCCACGTTTTCCGTCAAATCAAGGAAAAGCGGCTGTCGCCGGCAGCTGTTACGTATCAGAGTCCGGTTCAGGACCGTGAACTGCCCCCGTGAACTGCAACCGTGAGGCCTGTGGGCCGGAACCTGGTTGTTAGGCATAGACAATGCGGCAGTGCCTGGGTTGAGTGCCTTCACAGCATTCCCGATGACTAAACGGCATTATGGGCGAGTAATCGACACTCCCTTAACGCGCGATTCTCGTGCGTCTTGCCTCAGTGGTCTGCACTCTCTTTCAGCAGTGTGCCCTCCTGCAGTCGCGCATACAGCGTTTTCTGCGGAAAAATGCGGAACGTGGGGAAATTTTTCCGCCTGGCATCAGGATTGCTCCGTTGGCAGATATCCAGTCATGCATTGATCTTACCTGAGGCAAATCAGACAGTCTCGATCCCTCAAAATAAGCACGTTTCCCCCCGTCAGGAGTCGCTGAAATGATCCTTTCCCTGGTGCAGAAGTGGGAGGCAGTGGATCCAGATCGTGCATGGTTCGTTTTGCAGATTTACCACACGGACTCGTAATCCCGTTGGAAGGCGATGGCTCAATGGCAGTCATTTTCCATCAAAGTTGCAGTGACACACCATTTGCCATCCGGCCTTTCGTGCAATTCTCAAGGCGACGGCATTTGGGAAATGCCTGCTATTTTTCAAAATGAGTTGCATTGTGTGATGGCTGGTCGTCCGGACCCGGTTATCAGGTTCAAGGTCGCTGCCTGGACGCCGTTGAAGACGCCCCGGGTGATCAGTCTGCTCCCTGTTAATTGTCCAGCTCCCTGTTGATCAGTCTGAAAATTGTCACTCGTGCTGGTGAATACTTTCAGCGTCAATGGTCTGATGAAAAGCTTCTGGCGGTACATTTTCAAGTTACAGTATCCGATTCGGAACGGTCATGAGTCTGAGGCGAGTGTTAATTGTCGACAGTGATCAGACGACAGTGCGTCGTCTATGTTCGTTGTTCCACCAGCTTCCCGCAGAGATTATGGTGGCGGGCAGTCGGTCAGAAGCAACTGAGTTGTGTCTTCGCAGCACATTTTCTCTGTGTCTCATTTCTCACGGTCTGATAGATGGCAACGGTCTGCCACTGCTGAGGGAGGTTTTATGGGGGCGGGGTGCGGTTCTCGGAGTGTTGATGTCGCGTCATGCCGATCTGCGGGTGATTCAGCAGGCAATCGATTCGGGTTATACCCATGTCGTGGAGCAACCGCTGGATCTGCTGCAACTCAGACCCCTCCTTCAACGGGTCTTCGGCAGCGAGGCGGACGGCCTCAGTTTCGAACAGGGAGGCGCCTCTCCGTGTACCAATACGAGTACTGAGGTGCCCGATCTGCGGTGTCTTGCGTCGCTTTCGATCGCGCAGATTCGAAGTGGTTTCTCGGTGGAAGAACTGATTCGCATCATTCGCACCGTAGATTATCCCTTTGCCGGCAAAGAGCGATTGGAGTATTTCGACCGCGATACTCTGGAACGCGTGGTTTGTCTTGTGCGTCGCTGGTGTCAGCAGCGTCTGGCCGGGGGTGACGTGGTCAGAGAGTTTCCGGCAAGCGAACCACAGTTCTCATTCTCTGCGGATGCAGCAGTCGGTCAGGAAAATCGCAGAGTCTCTGCTTGAGCGGGCCGCAACGCAGCGAGAACAACCGCCAGTTGCCGCCGACTTCAGAAATGTGATGCGGAGGTTCTCGGACTGAATTCTGGCACAGAAACGATCTGCTGCGAAATGGTGTGAGCAGAGAGACGGCAGTTAACAACTGCTTCAATTAGAAGCCTGAATTCTGCTTATTCGTTTCCGGACGCATCTTCCAATGCTGTGAGCCGGAATTCTTCAAGCCCGATCTGCGATCCATCGTACAGCACTTCGGCAGTAGAGATACTGTTGCCTGGCTGCATGGGGCGAACTTCCAGACGGAAGCTGCGGGATTCCCCTGGTTCGATCCGCTTGACAGAAACATAGACCTGCCGATCATTCGGGCGATCAAGGAGGTCTGCATGGTCCAGTGAGTCATCAAGCGTCAGGCGGAGCTTGAGATTTGTTGCGCTGGCCTCACCCACATTCACGACGTTGAAGACAACTCGCGTCCACTTGCCAACGCGCGGTGCTTCGATGGGTTCTTCGATGGTCAGGCGAACATCTGGCGCCCCTGGCGGAAGGTCGGGCAAGGGTTGCCGAATTCCTGGAGCAGGCTGGCGTGCAATGGATCGGCTATCGCCGACAAGTGTCGGGCTGGTCACGGCGACCATCGCGGAGACTTCTGTGTCGGATTCGAATAACAGGTCAGAGTCCGTGTTTTCTGCTTCTGTGGGAAACACCGTGAATCGAAGAATACGATTTTCCGAGGGACGCAGGTCGTTCACCAGCCATGTCAATGTGTCGTCCCGGAAGACTGGAGCGGGATCTGCGATGCGAACGACGGTCATAGCCGGGAGGTGTTCTCTTACGAGCAGTCCGTCAATTATCTCACTGCCAGGATTTGTCAGGCTGATTTCGATCGAGATTTCGCCGTTCTCTGATTCGGTGGGAACACTTTTTTCCACCTGAATATCCTGACTGGCAACCATCGCTCCGGGAAACACCCGGATATCGGATTCAAGATTGCGAACTTCCGAGTAGGAAGACTCCGGCAATCCCTGATTCTTGGTTACTGTGTCTTCCCGATAGTAACCGGAATTTTCGCGCCACCCATCCTGAGTCAGTAGACTGAGTGCCCGATCAATAAACAAAGGCTCTGGCAGTTCCTCGATAAGCTGCCCGAAAACGCCGGTCTGATCCTGCAAATCGTCGTCTGAAAGACTGCCCAAACGCTGAAATGTTACGTCAAGCACTGGCCGTTGATTGCCTGGTCGACTTGGCGGAATCCCGATGACGATGTTTGACGAAGGCTCGGCCACGGGTCTGAATGGAACGGCATCCGGACGATTGAAGACAAGGTACTCATTTACACGACTCTGATTCAGCAGCAAGGAATCGTCTCGCTCGTTTCTGGTCAGACTTACCAGCCTGGCCGAGGCTGATGCAGGCATTCCGGTGACGCGATCCAGAACACCACCCGAGTTCAGTGGCTGCGAAACATCGTACTGATAGGCAGCGGCGTCTGTCGCAAGTCCGCCGCCCATAATGAACAGCACGATGCCCAGTCCGGCAGCACCGGAGGCAGCGGCGATCACCCATGAGAGATGCGTCAGAACAAAGAGCGAGAACACATCGAAAAACTGCCCGATGCCGCTGAAAACACCCAGCAACATACGGAAGAGTGGGCTGAGCCACTGACCTTCGAACAGGGCGTTCAGCCGCAGACTGTCACCGTACAATGTGCTGAGAAACAGCATGCACAGCAGGCAACCGCAGAAGAATAAAATGAACGATGACATTCAGCTAACATCCTTGCGTCAGCACTGGTCAACCGGAAATGCCTCGCACAATGTCCGCAAAACATTCCGGGCACGCCGAATGGTAGCAAATTCACAAGGCTTTGTGAATTGCAATGCCCAGATGTACGCCCTGCTTAGCCCAGCTTTACAGGATGTGGAAAAACAGCCATGTCAAGGGCGCCCGAAAAACCGCGAATGTCACTCACCCGGCAGACTCATCTGAAACTTAAAACTCGGGGCGCGGATGCCCTCGATGCCGCGACCGTCTTCGGGGCTCGCTGCTGAAATATCGCACGGATTTCCTCCATCCGTCTGCGATTCACACCAAGGTCAGAATATCCGACGCGCGATGCCGAGCGAAAGTGAATCCTTCCGGAGCTTCGTTCATGGAAAAATTCCACGTCGTCACAAAATCGAAAAAGCAGGCTGCGAAATTCGACTCTTAAATAGTCATTCGAACGCTCGACAACAGTTGCCCGATCCATGCCCCGCACGATCTCCTCCAGCAACTGCAACGGATCCGGATCCACGAACCCGGCATTCAGCGGCGCAATCCAGTGCTCCTGATCTTCTGACTGCGTCGAAACACAGTTGGGGGACGCCGGGCAAGCTGCCAGGCGGCCGTTTCTGACGCCGGAATTTCTGGGCGGACCAGCAGACAGGCTGAGTATCAGCAGGCCGATCAGGCCAGCGGCAACACACAAAAAACCTGCCAGAATCGGATAAATCACGAGCTTTTTCCCCCCAACACCCTTTGACATCAGGCCGCCTCCCATTTTTATCTCTGCCCGGAATGGCAGGGACCACCAAAGGAGATCTCCTGCCATGATTATTCGAATTTCAGGCAGTTGCGTACAGGCAGGAGTTCCGCCCGTGCTGCGTTTAACCGCCTTTTGCCGTAAAAGTTAACAGGTTACACGTGGCCCAGCGGCACGACCCCTATCGATAAAGATTGTCCGCGGCTTGTTTTCTGGAAAGTTCCTCTCTCCAGAATCCCCACGGCAGACCATCATCAAACCAGGCCCATGCATGCCAGTGTCTGGGAATCGCTGTTACAGCCCCGGTCGCGGTGGTGTGACAGGTGCCTGAGCGGTGTCAACTCCCCGCGCGCGAATACGACGCTTCCAGACACTGTCGCCACAGGTGGCGTAAAGCACATCTCGGTCGGCCCCACCAAATGTGACATTGGACAACCAGGCAGCTTTCGGCTTTCGAATTATAAAATTCACCCGCCCAGGCTGGTCCAGTACCTGAATCCCCACGGAAGTTGTGACGTAAATCCGCCCTTCGGTGTCGACGGTGATGCCGTCGGCATCACTTTTTCCGTGGTCTGTAATGTGCAGCCATCCATATTCCTGTTTTGCCGACAGACTACCATTGGGCTCTATCTGGAACGAATAGCAGAAGCGTCCGCGAGTGTCAGACACGGTCAGCAGCGACTGATCGGGCGATGTGATAATCCCGTTGGGAAATTCGATTCCCGTATCCACTTCACGTGTTTTTCCCGCGGCATCGAAATGCCAGATCTTCTTTGCCGTGGGTTCTGTCACGTAGCCACTGCCATCCGGCAAAAGCACCAGATCGTTTCCACGAATCCCGCTGGCAAATACTTCCATCGAACCGTCAGCAGAGTAGCGGACAATCTGGCCATCGTCCGTTCGACAGCAGTAAAGCTTTCCGTCCGGACCAAACATGAGTCCGTTGGACTTCGCTGTGTCTTGTGCAAACACCTGCACTTTGCCGTCCACACTCACCTTGTGAATGGTATTGTTTGGAATGTCAGTAAAGAACAATTCCCCCGCAGCGTTGACGGCCGGGCCTTCGGTGAAGGTGTGCCCTTCGCTGACCAGCTGCCAGTCTTCGTTGTCCAGCAGCAGGTCCATTCTGCGTTCTTTGGCTTTTCCCACGACAAGTGGTTTTGGGTAATCTCGCCACAACCATGCCAGAGCCTGCGGAAGTATGGCGGCACCATGTTTTCCATTATGACCGCCCTCTCCCCAGACATGATTCACGTCATATCCGGCATACTGCAGCGCGGACAGCATGGCCAGATTGGCGTGCCACCAGCTGCCCGCATAAATGTCCTGATCCCGACTGCCATCCTGCAGGAAAATTCTCAGCGGCTTGTTCTCCATCTTGCGAACTAATCCTGGAAACTGATCCCCGCCCCGCAGTGCCACATAGGTGCCAATTGTGCTGAGCACTCGACGGAAAGCGTCTGGACGCTCCCACGCGGCATTGAATGCGCAGATCGCCCCGGAACTGGCCCCGGCAATGCAACGATCGTCCGGGTTGTCACTGAACTTCCATGTCTTCCCAACTTCCGGCAACAACTCCTCTATCAGAAAACGAGCATAGCGATCACCCAAACCATCATACTCAAAGCTGCGGTTGTAACGCGCCTGAGCGTTTTCGTTGGGAGCCGGTACCAGGCCATGGTTGACAAAAATCCCCAGCTGCACGGGAATGGTGCCGTCATGAATCATATTGTCCAGAACCGTGGGCAGCTTCCAGCTGTTCGCCATGCCCAGACCGTCCTGAACAATCATCAGGCAGGGTGGTTTAGCAGAGTCATACTTTGCCGGCACATACACCCAGTACTCCCGAACAGTTCCCGGATAAATCGTACTGCGAAATTCAAACGGCCCTTCCAATTTGCCCCTGGCCACGTTGTCCCGCTCCACCGCCTCGGCGGGCACCGGGTACGTCTCCTCCTGGCCAGAAACCAGATTGGTCAGAATCAAAAAATTCAGGAACATCAGCATCGTCAGGAATCGCATGCAAAAAACTCCTCAAGTCTTTCGGAAATGTGGGTCACTCCGACAGTGTATCAGGCGATCCTGCGGCGGTCCTGCATCGCGGCTGGAAATTCTTCACCGCCAGGTCCCCGCCTCAGGCAGGTCATTTCCTTGTACCGATTGCCCCCGTCGCTTCCACGCAGGCGGCAAACCTGTGCGTTAAAAAAACACCGATCAAAACGGGACCACGCGCCCCGAACGAGGCGCGGCAGATAGAGATCAACACACATTTGCGGCGTTCTATCATCCCGTCGGGCTGAATTGCACACCCACCACAGACTGCCGGTCCGACGCCGTTGAGCCCCGGATCAGGGGCTCACCCAATCCGATACGTTCCCGCCGGCAGGATCGCAGACGGATTGTCTCTGCCTGGAATTCAGACGGTTTAGGCCTGCTGTCGGGGCAAAAATCGCTTGCGGGCGATATAGTGATACGGTCTGCTGAGGTCGGGCTTTCAGGTCGGGACAACATCTCATCTCCCTGCCCAATCGGCCTCCCTTCCATTACCTAAACCCCGGAGAGCTTCCATGGTAAGAATTTTTGGACTGACAGTGTCGCTGTTGGTGCTGACGTGGTGTAGTTTTTCCATCAACGCTCAGGACAAAAATCTCGTGTACCCAGACACAAAGACCGTCGAGCAGTTCGATGACTTTCACGGAACCAAAGTGGAAGACCCGTACCGCTGGCTGGAAGACGACGTCCGCACTTCGTCGGATGTGGCCAACTGGGTGGCCAGTCAGAACAAACTGACGTTCGATTTTCTGAAATCCATTCCGCAGCGCGAAGCAATTCAAAAACGCATGACCGAGCTGTGGAATTACGAAAAGATCGGGGCACCGTTCAAACGCGGCGGTCGCTATTACTTTTCACGAAACGACGGACTGCAAAACCAGAATGTACTCTGGATGCAGGAAACTCTGGAAAGTGAACCCCGGATACTGCTGGATCCCAATACCTGGTCAAAAGACGGGACGGTCGCTCTGTCCGGAAGTGCCTTTAGCGACGATGGACGTTATGTCGCCTACGGTGTGCAGGAGGCTGGTTCTGACTGGAACACCTGGAAGGTGCTGGAAATCGAAACAGGCAAGGTTCTTGACGAGGAAATTCGCTGGGTCAAGTTCAGTGCTGCCGAGTGGACGCCGGACAGCCGCGGATTCTTTTACGCCCGCTACCCTGAACCGGAAAAAGACGCCGCCTTCCAGTCTCTTAACAGCAACATGAAGATCTACTACCACCGCATCGGAACGCCTCAGTCCGCAGACGTCCTCGTCTACGAACGCCCCGATCATCCCGATTGGGGGTTTCAGCTGAGTGTGTCTGAGGATGGGCACTATCTGATTATCACGATCTGGGTCGGGACCGATGACCGCTATCGCATTGTCGTGAAAGACCTGACAGAACCATATGGCCTGCCGTTTGAACTGATCAGCAATTTTGAAAACGAATATTCGTTTATCGATAATGATGGACACGTACTCTATTTTCAGACAAACCTGAATGCTCCCAATCGGCGAGTCATCGCGATTGATCTGAAAAAGCCTGCCCGGGAAAACTGGAAGGAAATCATTCCTCAGGCAGACAACACTCTTGAAGGGGTGGGTGTCGTGGGCAACATGTTTGTGTGCAATTATCTGAAGGACGCAAAAACTCAAGTGCGGCTGCATGCCATGGACGGCACCTTTGTCCGTGAAGTCGAATTTCCCGGGATCGGGGCGGCCTCTGGATTTGATGGGCGACGAACCGACACAGACACCTTCTATTCCTTCAGCAGTTTTGCCCTGCCCACGACGACTTATCGATACAACATGATCACCGGTGAAAGTCGTGAATTTCGCCGTGCGAATGTCAGGTTTAATCCCGACGACTACGAAACTTCGCAGGTGTTTTACACCAGCAAAGACGGTACAAAAATCCCAATGTTTCTGTGCCACCGTAAAGGTCTGAAGAAAGACAGTAACAATCCCACGCTGCTGTATGGCTATGGCGGCTTTAATATTTCCATCACACCGTCCTTCAGTGTCAGTCGTCTGACCTGGATGGAAATGGGGGGAATTCTGGCCGTCGCCAATCTTCGAGGTGGTGGCGAATATGGCGAGGCATGGCACAAAGCGGGCACAAAACTGCAGAAGCAGAATGTGTTCGACGACTTCATTTCAGCCGCTGAATGGATGATTGAAAATAAGTATACCAGCAGTCGTAAGCTGGCGATTCAGGGACGCAGCAACGGCGGGCTTCTTGTAGGAGCCTGTATGACTCAGCGCCCGGATCTGTTTGGCGCCTGTCTGCCCGGCGTCGGAGTCATGGACATGCTGCGATTTCACAGATTCACTGCTGGTCGCTTCTGGACGGATGACTTTGGCAGTGCCGACATTCCGGAAGAGTTCGCTGCTCTGCTGAAGTACTCTCCTTATCACAATCTGGAAGGCGGCGTCCAGTATCCGGCGACTATGATCACGACTGCCGATACCGATGACCGCGTTGTTCCCGGTCATAGTTTCAAGTTTGCCGCCCAGCTGCAGGCCAGCCAGTCCGGAACCGCTCCGACTCTGATCCGCATCGAAACGTCAGCAGGCCACGGCGCCGGAAAACCCACAGCCAAGATCATCGAAGAATCGTCCGACGAACTGGCCTTTCTGGTGAAGGCCCTGGGAATTCAATAGGGCCGACTCTCAAAACGTGCCGCCAGAAAAAGGCCCGGCGATATCGTCATCGCCGGGCCGTACGGCCGCCGTTCTGAATTGGCCCACGAGGCTATCGGCGTCAGCACCAGAAAACAGGCCCCAGGGTAGGCCGTAATCGCAAGGGAAGAGGGATTGGTGAGTGGCGACTTTGCATGGCCATTTTTTCAAGCAAAGTCGCTGAGTCACAAAGCAAACGCCAAAGAGAGTGGTTCAAAGCGGCAAAGGATTTTGCTCATCAAAGTCGCACGGAATCGCAAAAGGGGACATTCTACTTTTCCGATCTTCCTGGCCTGCCTCGCGGGCGAAGGGAGGATTCCAGGCCGAGCAGGGCTGCTGTTTTCGTCTGCCATTGGGTCTCACCAAACGGTGTGCCACGAGCAAGGCTGTGACGCAGAGCCTTGAGTTCGGCCTCGGTTTCCACCCCGTTCACACGGCGTGTCCACTGAGGGGGCTTCCTAATCGGCCCGTCGCACAGCAATCCATCCGGGCCACTTCGAACGGTCGGCTTCAGACTGGACCACTCCCAGTCCTGACTTCGCTCAACAAGCTCTGCCCGCAGGGGATTTCGCTCCACGTAACGCAAAACGGACAGATAGTGGTCGTCTGATTGAACAGGGAAGGCCTTGAAGCGGCCCTGCCAGACGTGGCCACTGCTCTCGTAGTGGCGATGATAACGACGAACATGCGACGTCATCAGCCACTGCATCCAGCGACTCAGATCACCGTCTTCATGCGGCCACAACAGCAGGTGGAAATGGTTTGACATCAGACAAAATCCGGTCAGCCGCATCGGCACCTTTTCGTGCGCTTCCCGCATCAGGTTCACAAACGCGGCGAAGTCATCCTCCTTGTGAAAGACGTCACTGCGCCCATTGCCCCGGTTGAGGACATGGTAAACAAAACCACCTCGGGATGCTCTGGATGTACGTGGCATGGACATTAATCGCTGCAAAAAACATGTAAAGTAGAATGACCCCTTTTGCGTTTCCGGGAGGTTACCAGGGGACTTCCATCAGATCCACGATGTTTGCGGCAAGGCGGCTGACCGCTTCCTGTTGTGCCGTGGCCAGAGACTGACCGACTTCCGGAGCGAAGGTGACACTGCTGAGCTGCGGTGTCAGGGCGTTTCCGATGGGAAATGTCTTCTGGCTCAGGATCTGTCCACTGCGTCGATCAACCCAGGTGATTTCGGCACCGACAGTCAGTTGCAGTTCCCGGGGATCGTCAAAACGGGTTTCGCTAAGCGGTGATTTGCGGATATCCACGATGCGTCCACGCAGAATGGTATCGGCGATGTCCGCCTCTTCCAGCCGATATGCTCCGCGATTTCGCACTTCCTTCTGCACGGCCTCTGTCAGCAGATAGTCCGTATTACGACGGAAGGATCGCGATTCAAAGACGGCCACATGCACACTGCGAACCCCCTGCACCGCTTGTGTGCCCAGCATGTACCCGCAGCCACTGAGGGCGGTGAGACTAAGCAGGATCAGCAGTGAGCAACAGCGATTCATGGAGTTCACAATTTGGCGCGTCCGGCATTGGTCGGCTGGCTGACGGATTTGACAGGAGATCCCGGTCGATTTGGCGGAACAGGTGCCGGGGCGGCCTGGGGCAGAGTTTCGAGGAACTCAGTGACCTCCGGAAGTCCGGCCAGTTCTTTGCGGTCAATGGAACGCAGAATCTTCCGGGCTTCAGTGGCGTACCCGGTATCCGGGTACTCAGAAATCAGCTTAACGCAGGCAATCGCAATCGCTCGCGGCCGATTTTTTCTCCGATAGTATTCGACCATCGACCAGTGTCGTTCCGCTTCCTGCAGATACAGGGCATCAAGGTCTTTTCGCAACTGTGGCTGATGCAGCGATGCCGGGAACAGTTGTCGTGACTGTTCCTTCAGACGCCGTGCGCCTTTCAGATCTTCACCCTCATAATACGGTCCCTGGTAGCTCATCTGCTTGACGTGCGAACCGAGAATAAAGGCAGATTCCAGATGCCGACTTTCCGGGTATTCCTCACGCAGGATTTCGTAGTAGCGGTCTGCCTCGACATAGTTCAGATGCCGCTGATAGTGCGTCGCCGTCAGCATCAGGGCATCGTCGGCGAGCGGCCCTGTGGGATCATTCATCCAGATGGCCTTCAGGCACTGCAGAGCACGTCCCTGTGTATCAAAAATCGGGCGTGAACGATCGTGAAAGTTTGGCAGGATCCGCACTCGCAGCGTCGGGTCACCGGGCTTTTCCTCCGATTTCGATTCCACAATGCGTTCAGCACTAACCGTGCGGATCTCGCTTTTCACAGCAGGTTCCGCAATCTCAAGCCAGTTCTGAGCAATAGCGAACAGTCGCCGCGTGGCAGGTTCCACATAACGGGTTGACGGGTAATCTTCGAACAACTGATCATACCCGTCCTGAGCCTTTGCATAGCGGCCGAGTGCATACCAGGATTCGGCGAGATAGAACTGAGCCTCTTCGCCAAGGGACGATTCTTTGAATTTTTTTGTGGCTTTTTTACAGAGCTTAATGGCTTCGTCGTATTGGCGTCGCTCATAGGCAATGCGGCACAACTCGACTTCGCGGCGTTCCTGAGCTGAAAAGCGGCGTCCCATCTCCAGAGGCGACTCGTCCTCGTTACCCAGCATACGGTCAACCCGGCTGCGAATTCCCCGGTAACCGGGCAGGGACGACATTCCGAACATCCCGCTTTTGGAGTCTCGCGAACTTCCCGCGCAGCCGCAAAGCATTAGGATCAGCAGACACACGACAGCACTGCAACGACCGAAAACTTGTTTCGATCGTTGGATGGATACCGATTCCATTCGGCGATTTCGCATCCAGCGGTGAATCATGGTTGGGATCCGGAAACAGCAGTTCCCCTGCTTTCAGGGAGCAAACTGCAGATACCGCAATGTCTGTGGGCGACGACCAAGGACACTGGTAATCGCGGACACAGCCAGCTTATGGCATTCCTCTGCCTGATTCCCAGTCAGTCGAACACGACCGGCCAGCTCGGCGGAACTCTCCGTCATTCGACGAAGAATTTCGATTGCTCCGGACGACACAGATGTGCCCGCGTATTCTTCACGCCGACACGACTGACACAGAAGTCCTCCCTGGCTGACCCAATGAGCAAAACGACCATTCTGCTCCACAGGACAACTACAGACAGAACACTCAAACAGGTTGGGAAGAAGACCAATTTGCTGAAGAAGGGAGATTTCGAAGTGAATTGTCACAGACGATGTCTGGCAGTCTGATGAGGAAAGTGACTTCAGCGTAGCTGTTGTCAGATCATAGATATCAGGTGCCGGATCAAAATCTTCCGTCAAACCATTCAGCAGTTCCGCGACGTAATACCCCGCGTACAGCCGATTCAGTCCGTCGGAGATTCCACTTTGCTGCGGCTGAAATCTCGCCATCAAACGAGATTCCGTCAGCAGATTCAGTGTTCCATGAGTCTTCCTGATGAAGACTATGCGACACTCTGAAAGCAGGTCAAGACCAGCCTCAAACGGGCCCTTCAGTCGTTTGGCCCCCTTGGCGAGAGCCCCGAATTTGCCGAATTCACGGCTAAAAAACGTCACAACCCGGCTTGATTCACTGAAATCAACCTGCCGAATAACGATCGCATCCGCCTTTTCCAGCGACACTACAACTCCCTTCGCGCCATCAAATGGATCAGAGTACACGCATCAATCGGCACGAATGCACACATCAGTGCCATTCCTGGATGCGCGGCAGCAGCCGGGTTTTATGCGGATCCGGGCGCGTTGAAAAGTCTTCTGGCAGTCTGAGACTTCTTAGTAAAGTCTGCGTTGACGCGAACTGGGGATTTTCATCTGCTTGCGATACTTCGTGATGGTTCGTCGCGCCAACGTGATTCCCTGCGCGGAGAGAGCATCCACGAGCGAGTCGTCACTGAGCGGATCCTGCTTGTTTTCGTTGTCAATCAGTTCCTGCAGTTTGATTCGAATCGTGTCCCACGCAACTGCTTCACCATCGGCAGTCTGCGTTCCGCCGCCGAAAAACCTCTTCAGCGGAAACAGCCCGCGGGGCGTCTGAATCCACTTTTCATCCACCGCTCGCGACACGGTCGTCACGTGGACACCAACCCGATCTGCAATCTGCTGCATCTTCAGCGGATGAATGTACTCCGGACCATCATCCAGAAACATCTGCTGATGATCAATAATTTCCTGAGCGACTTTTCGCAGCGTGTTGTATCGCTGTTCGATGGATTCAATCAGCCAGCGGGCTGACTCGATCTTGCGACGAATCCACTCCCGGGTTTCCTGAGTTGGACTGTCACGCAGCATCTGCTGATAACGCGGGCTGATTCGCAGCTCCGGAATGTACTCGTCCAGAATGCGAACCACGTACCGCCCGTTGTCTTCGCGTTCCACCGCCAGATCCGGAGTCACTCGCTGAACCGGCCGTTGCTCAAACCCCCGCCCGGGATACGGATTCAGCGTCTGTATTTGCTCAATCCCAATCTTGATCAGGTCCAGCGAATACCCGGTGGCCTTCTGAATCAGCGGCAGCCGGTTGTAGGCGATATCTTCCAGATGATCCCGCAGCAGCGTCTCGACGACATCGTGAAACGGCATCGTATCATTCAGCTGCAGCAACAGCATTTCCCGATGATCCCTCGCACCGACGCCGGGGGGATCCAGGTGCTGAATCAGTTTCAGCACACATTCCGCCTGCAGCATCGTCACCTGCAGCTCGTACAGGCGGTTAAACTGCTGCACGATCTCTGGCAACATGCTCTGCAGGCGACCATTGTGATCGAGATGCTGAATCAGGTATTCACCAAACTGCCGCTCTTCCTCGAAGAGCGTGTAAAACGAGAACTGCTCCAGCAGATATTCGTGAATCGACTGCGGCCGGGCCAGCATGTTCGACATCACATCGTGCTGTCGATCCATGTCGTCGCTGACCTGATTGGATGAAGGTCGAGACCCTCCGAATCCAACATTGTCCTCCGGCCACTCCGAGGAGATCTCCAGCAATCGTTCAAAATCGGATTCGTTGTTTGTCTCTTTCCCAACGACCAGTTCCCGGTTTTCCACGTCCTTTTGCAGTTCTCGTGCTTCACGAGAATCCGCTACGGTAGAAACAAATTCCAAGTCCTTTTCGCTGGGAGCACCTGGGCCGTCGGCCTCTTTTTCCTCGCGCTCCAAAGTGACATTCTCGACCAACTCCTGCTCGATCCGCTCGTTCAGGGCCATCATATTCAACTGCAGAATCTCCATAGATTGGATCATCCGCGGCGCCAGCTTCATTTGCTGGCTCATCCTCATTTGCTGGGAAATGTTCAGATGCATGATGGAAGTCAAATCACCGAGGGTTGAAAGGCATGTTCACAAGTCACCACTATCCTAGACCACAGATTCCATGCAAGTCGACAGGATTTTGGCACCGTTCTTGCAAACTACCAATCTTTGTCACAAAAACCAGAAAAACATCTCAAAAAAACGCTGATAACATTTCTAGACAGTTCTTTGACTACTCAATTTTACGCAGAATCCTAAAAAAAAAATCTTTTGGGGGAAATTCTGATTAGACCCCTGGATTTTTGTTGACTCCAGCAGCCTCGAAGACGTGGCATGGATTTTGCTGATTTCCACCCCGAATCTCACCAAAATCACCCCATCCCGGTCTGCTACTTTAAGTTCCCCCAGTCGCAAAATCTCCCAACGCAAGGGCGCGGTCCCTGCGGGGTACCTTGCATGCGTCCGAACATCCGAGTAATGTTTGCATTCCACAAGCGACGCACCCTGCACCATCGAGGAGTTGTTGTTCGCCTTGCCTGCCTGTAATTTCTTCCCCATGTCTGGACCAGCCCCGATACTGTCTGCATCACGGTTTCACCACAAAGTGGCTGGCCCAGTCTGTTTCTCACCTGCAGCCTTCCCAAAAAGGGTTTTGCACTTATGGCCAGTGAGTCTGAACGGCTGTCGACAGAAGATCAGCAGCGTGCTGTGAGTCTGGTAGAAGCCTGTGGCAAAGTCCGCGATCAGGTCGGCCGGATCGTGGTTGGGCAGCAGGAAGTCATCGAACAACTGCTGATAGCGATTCTGGCTCGCGGACACTGCCTTCTGGAAGGTGTACCCGGGTTGGCAAAGACGCTGATGGTGCGTTCGCTGGCCGAGTCGATGAGCCTCGATTTTCGCCGCATCCAGTTCACCCCGGACCTGATGCCAGCGGACATTACAGGAACCGACATCATTCAGGAAAATCGGCAGACGGGTCATCGCGACCTCGTCTTTGACAAGGGGCCGATTTTCACGCAGATGCTGCTGGCGGATGAAATCAATCGCACCCCCCCAAAAACTCAGGCGGCGCTGCTGGAAGCCATGCAGGAGCACGAAGTTACCGTTGGCGGCACAACATATTCCCTGCAGCAGCCATTCTTCGTCCTGGCCACACAGAACCCGATTGAACAGGAGGGCACGTACCCGCTTCCTGAAGCACAACGCGATCGGTTCCTGTTTAACGTGATTGTGGAGTATCCTTCACGCGACGAGGAAGCGCTGATTATCGACCGGACGACGTCCCGACACAGTGCCGAACTGCAGCCGGTGCTGTCGGGTGCAGAGATTATTGAATTTCAGAAGCTGGTACGCCTGGTTCCGTTGCCGTTGCACGTGAAGAACTTTGTGCTGGATCTGGTCCGTTCAGCCCGTCCTAAAGAAGCGACGACGGCCAGCTGGGTACGAGAACTCATCGACTGGGGTCCTGGCCCGCGAGCCAGTCAGCAGCTGGTTCTGGCTTCCAAGGCCCGTGCTTTGCTGCGGGGACGTTATCACGTGACACTGGAAGACGTGGAAACGCTGGCGTTGCCCGTGCTGCGACATCGCATCGTTCCAACATTCAGTGCCGAAGCAGAAGGCGTCAGCGTGGATGCCCTGATTCGCCGACTGATTCAGGAAGTTCCCCGTCCTCAGAAACAGCTACTGTAGGGCTCCGATGGCACACGCTTCCGACGTTTTGTCATCGAGGGACCTTGGCCGCATCGGCGGGCTGCAGTTGCTGGCTCGTCAGGTGGTTGAAGGCTTTGCGTCCGGCCTGCATCGTTCCCCGCACAAGGGGTTCAGTGTGGAATTTCGGGAGCATCGTACGTACGTCCCCGGGGACGATATTCGAACGATTGACTGGAAGCTGTTTGGCAAAACGGATCGCCTGTTCATTCGTGAGTATGAAGAAGAAACAAATCTGCGCTGCACAATCCTGATGGACTGCAGTGGATCGATGGGTTACCGCGGAACACGCAGTAACGGACTGTCTCGGCACGAATACGGCGTGCGCACGGCGGCCTGTCTGGCGCATTTGATGCTGCAGCAGCAGGATAGCGTGGGCCTGGTGACCTTTGACACAAAAATCCGGCGCTACATTCCGCCACGGGCGCGGCCACGTCATCTGAATGCCATTATTGAAGAACTTTCCCTCGCGCAGCCCGGCGAAGAAACTGCGCTTGCGGATGTCGTCCAGCAGATCGTCGCCCGGATTCAGCGACGCGGTCTGGTAGTGGTGATTTCTGATTTGTTCGGCGATGTGGATCAGCTGATGAAGGCGCTGGCCCAGTTTCGGCATGCCAATCACGAAGTGCTGCTATTTCAGATCTGGGATCCGGATGAGTTGGACTTTCCGTTTCGCCAGTGGACCCAGTTTGCCTCTCTGGAAAACCCGGCGGTGCGGCATCTGGTGGACCCGGCGCAACTACGTCGGGCTTATCTTGAAAAGCTGACAGAATTTCGCGAACGGCTGGCCCAGGGCTGCAGCCGTCAGCGAATCAGCCTGGTCTCACTGACCACGGATCAGCCATGGTCCGATTCCCTCGCAGCGTGGCTTTCCATACGGAGACGTGGGCGATGACGTTTCTAAATCCGCTGCTGGTCTTCGGGGTAGCTGCATGCACCATTCCTCTGATCATTCATCTGCTAAACCGCAGTCGCTTTCGCTCGGTCGACTGGGCCGCCATGCATCTGCTGGAATCAGTGATCAGTACAAATCGCCGTCGTTTTCGATTCGATCAATGGATCCTGCTGCTGATTCGCTGTGCCATCCCGGCTCTGCTGGCCTTGTGTCTGGCACGGCCCGTTCTGACCGGTTCCGGGTTTCTGGCGGGAAATGCTCCGGTGTCGCTGGTGATCCTGCTGGACAACAGCTACTCGATGGAAGTCGCCGACCCCGCAGGAACTCGTTTCCAGGCAGCGGTGGAAGCGGCCTGTCAAATCATCGGTGCGGCCAGTCGCGGGTCAGAATATGCTGTCATTCAGATGGGAGGCAGTCCTACGCCGGTCTTCGATCGTCCGGTATTTGATGCGGGCACCGTCATTCAGCGTCTGCGACAGCTGCAGCCCGGGTACGGAGCCTGTGATGTTTCGGCATCGCTGGATCAGGCGCTGGCGGTGCTGAACGGCATGTCCAATGCCCGACGAGAACTGGTGGTGATCAGTGATTTTCAGCCGGCAGACTGGCAACAGCTGCAGTCCGAAGGAGCCGCGGTGCTAAAGCAGCGTCTGGCAGAATTGAAAGTGCCGCCGGAATTGACGTTGCTGCCGATCGCACCGCCGGATACCTCCACCGGCCGCGAAACGCAGCCCGCAAACATTGCCATCGAATCCCTCGAACTGCCACGCCATGCCATCGGTGCCGGACAGCAGATCAGTGTGCGGGCCAGCATCCGAAATTACGGGATTGCCGAAATCCCTTCGGCCCGCATTCTTCTGAAGCATAATGACCGGGAAGTTGCTGTGGTCCAGACAGCCCTGCAGCCGTCCGGAATCACTCAGGTCCTGTTTCCCTTTCAATTTGAACAGCCTGGTTCCCAGGTGCTGTCCGTCGAAGTTGTCAGTGCCGATCCGCTGCCAACCGACAACCACCTTTCGGCATCTGTCAATATCTGGAAAAGTCTGCAGGTCGTGCTGGTGGATGGCGCCCCGGGAAGTCTGCCGCTGCAAAGTGAAACAGACTATCTGTCCATTGCGCTGACACCGCTCACCTTTGGCCGAATGGAGCTGAAGGATCTGATTCTGACCACCACAGTTCCACCAGCCGGACTGTCCGACGACCTGCTGAAAGTGGCTGGCACCGTGGTTCTGGCGAATATCCCTCAACTCACTGACCCGCAACTGCTATCGCTCACGCAGTTCGTGCAGAGAGGCGGGACGCTGCTAATCTGTGCAGGAAATCGCATGGATCTGAACTGGCATCGCGAAAAGTTGTTTGCCGATGGCCGGGGACTGCTTCCGGCGGCCTGGGGGGAATTGCGGGGGGCGAATGAGGAGCCGTCCGGGGCTGTGCCTTCCACGGCACCTGTCGCCGATACAGAGCCACCGGCACGCATAGTCTCCCGGAGATTCGACCATCCGGCACTGCAATTTTTCAACGAACCGGCGAATGGAGACCTGTCTTCGGCTTCCATTCGCAGATGGTATGCTGTTGTTGCGGCATCACCCGTGTCTGACAATAGCACGAACAACGACAAAACGGCTTCACAGGCCTCTCCTGCGAACTCGGCGCCCGCGGCAGTCCCTCGTTCGGAAACAGCCGTTGCTGAAAAACCGACTGACGCTGCCACAGAATCCGTGTCCGCTGCACTCACCGTGATGGCGCAACTCGACAATGGCAGTCCACTGTTGATCGAGAAGCGTGTTGGTGACGGAGTGGTTGTGCAGCTGACGACGGCCTGTGATGCAGACTGGTCTGATCTGCCGCTGCGTCCCTTTTATGTTCCGCTGATGCAGCAGCTGCTGACAACAATGGCTGAGCAGGTCATGCCACCGCGGAATATCCGCACGGGCGAACCGGCAGTCGCCCTGTTTGCCGCTCCGCCAGCAACGGCGGACAGTGCGGCTGGCGTCGTAACCAACGTCGCCCCGCCGACACTTCCGTCCACAGCCGCACCAGTGGAAGCGACGGAGTCTCAGCCGGCAGCAGTCGACTTTCTGACCACCAGTGTCACAACGCCGGATGGCGGACGTCGTTCTGTGCCTGTCACAGTGCGTGATCAGCTTTACGAATCACGTTACGAAGCCACTCAGCGTCCAGGCCTGTACACGCTGACGCTGCCTGCCGGTGCTGTGGAACATTTTGTGGCTGGAACATCGCGTCAGGAATCCGATCTGCAATTGCTCAGCCAGACGCAGTGCCGTGAACTGGCCGCTGGTCTTTCCGCAACTCTGGTCCCCACAGCGCGGCAGTACCTGGAACAGGATGCGTTGCGCCGCTACGGCCAGGAAATTTGGAAGTATTTCCTCGCAGGACTCCTTGCGTTCCTGCTTCTGGAAATGGTGCTGCAGCAGAAATTTGCAGGAGTTCGCTCATGATCAGCCTGCGATTTTCCGGAGATTTCCCGCTGTGGCTGTGTCTGGTCACGGCACTGACCATTGTGGTTCTGAGCTGGCGTTATTACCGCCGCGAGGTGCGCGACATTTCTGCCCGACTGCGCTGGTTGCTTCCGCTGCTGCGATCGCTGGCATTGCTGCTGATTCTGATGATCCTGTCGGGACCAATTCTGCATCATCGTCAGATTATCGGTGAACCAGGACGGCTGACGATTCTTCTGGATGCCTCTCGCAGTATGGAATTGAAGGACCAGCATCTTGCGGATGAGCAGCGAGTAAAAATTGCTCGGCAGCTGGGCTGGTTGACGCAGGACCAGACGTCCACAGGTGATCCGGCCGTGGCCAGCGCCCTGGAAATGCTCAACAACACCCCGCGCTGGCAGCGAGTGGCCATGGCGTTGGGCGGCGAAGCCTCTGACGTGTTGCCGCAGCTGACGGAGCTGCATGAAGTGCGAATTCTGTCACTGCAGGGCGAAGAGGTGGTTCCGGTTCAACCACTTGATGCAACAAAAATCGACGCTGACAAATCGGCATTCTCAGGATTGAAAACAGCCTTTGAAAACCCGGGCGAGACCACAAATCTCAGTGCCGGGCTGGAGCAGGCAGGCCGTGTGTATCAGGGTGCCGCTGACACAACAGAGTCTCCGGAAGGCGGTGCCCAGGCGGACAAGGTCGCCCAGGTGACTGTCGTCATTACGGATGGCCAGCATAATTCGGGGCCATCGCCGCTGCAGCAGGCGCAACAGATGGCCGCTCAGGGAAGTATCGTGCATACGCTGGCGATTGGTGCGGATACAGCCGCAGCGGACCTTGCAATTCTGCGGATAGAGCACCCGGACAGTGTCTTTCGGCGCGATCAGTTGCAGGGAGCCATTGTGATTCGGGATCAGGTGGAACCCGGCAAGCCCTTCGTGATTCAGGTGCGGCATGGCGAACAGCTGTTGTGGCAGCAGCAGTTGCAGACGCAGAATGTTGCGGAACGCCGTGTGGATTTTTCGTTTCCGCTGGAGCAGGTTGTCCAGGAACTGACAGGACAGCAGTCGGGCGATGTCAAACGCAACCTGTTGCCATTGAGGCTGGAAGCCTCGATCAGCCCGCTGGCGGAAGAATCCGAGACAGCCAACAACGTGGCGGAAATGCGGCTGTCGGCCATTGTGCAAAGTTATCGTGTGTTGCTGCTGGATGGTCGATCGCGCTGGGAGACGCGTTATCTGCGCAATGCATTTGAGCGCGACGAGCAGTGGACGATCGACGCGTTGATCGCCGGACCGGGAACGCAGAATGCAGAGCTTCCGCGAGGCGACCAGCCCGGACAATTTCCCACCAGCCGAGAACGTCTGATGGAATACGATCTGGTGATTCTGGGGGAGATTGAGCCAACATTACTGACCCAGCAGGAACAGCACTGGGTGCGTGACTTTGTCGAGATTCGCGGGGGTGGATTGATCTTTTCGGACGGACAGCGGGGATTGCTGCGTCAACTGCCGGCAGACACGCTGGGTGGCCTGCTGCCAGTTACATGGAAGACCGGTGAAACGGCGGTTCGGGGACTTTCGCTGCAACTGACGGACCGTGGCGCTTCTGAAGCGTCCCTGGTGCTGATGCAGGATGCGGTGGCCAATCGTGACTTCTGGAAGGAACTGCCGCCGCCACAGTCGTTGATCCCGACGGAAGCCCAGCCGGGGTCAGAAGTGCTGGCCGAGGTTGTCACGGCTGGCGGAACACTGCCGGCCATGGTCACGCGACTGAATGGGGCTGGCCGTGTCCTGTACCTTGCCTTTGATGAGACGTGGCGCTGGCGTTACAAAGTGGCGGACCTGTGGCATCAGCGCATCTGGAATCAGCTGGCCCGTGCTGTCATGCCACGTCCGTTTGCGGTCAGTGACGATTACCTGTCACTGGATACGGGGGCGGTCAGTTATCAGCAGGGTGAAACGATCGACGTGCGGATTCGGCTGAAGGGAGTGGACGGGCGGCCGGCGAAAGACGCCACGGCGGACGCCCTCGTCTGGAAGGACGGGCGAGTCGTTTCCACGATCTCGCTGCAGGCCGATGGCGCCGTCCCCGGGATCTATCGTGGCGGGCTGGGGAAATTACCGCCGGGCCAGTATGAAGTGTCTGTACGAGCAGCCGGCTTTAGTGATGAAGCGTTGCGAGCGCGCAGCGAGTTTCAGGTCCTGCCGCCGCAATCCGGCGAACTTGCTCTGACCGCCGCGAATACGCAGCTGCTGCGTCAGCTGGCAACAGCCGGACGAGGCGAATTCTGGCGTGAAGAACAGCTGCGGGAACTGCCCGAGCTACTGAAGTCCTACAGTTCCGGTCGGATTGTCGAGACAGACACTTTGCTCTGGCAGAGTTACTGGTGGTTTGTTCCTGTTGTGTTGCTGCTGGCGGTGGAGTGGATGCTGCGCCGCCGAGCGGGGTTAATGTAGTACAGCAGATTGGCTGCATTTGGTGGTTTCTTCTCGTTTTCCATGAACAGGCACTGCAGGACCAGGTTCCGCGTGACCCACGCCTGCTGGTGCTTCACCATCGTCTTCCGGATAGTAACCTATGAGTACTCAGCTTGATCCGGTCGTCATTCGCAGGCTTCAGCAGTTCGCCAATCGTCGTCGCTGGCTGCTGACCCTGCGTGGCCTTTGCAGCGGGACGGTAACCTTTCTACTGTGCCTGGCGCTGGCTTCGTTTGTCGACTGGTACTGGCTGCTGACGGATCCGCAGCGCTGGGCGCTGTCGGTGTTTGTGTATCTGCCGGCGGTGATCATGATCTGGATGTCCAGCGTACGGCAATTGCTGCGGCGACTGCCCCGGGAAGAACTGGCGGCACGCATGGAACATCTGGAACCCGAGCTGCGGGAGCGATTGCTGTCGGCCGTGGAACTGGCGGTTCAGGATCCTGCAGCAGTCAATGACTCCCCTGTGTTTCGAAGTCTGCTGCAGGCCGAAGTGGCTCAGCACATGGGCCCGCTTCAGGTGCGGGGACTGTTGCCCTTCCAGCTCATTGGCCGCTGGACGCTGGCCGCGGGTGTGATGGTGTGCCTTGCGATATTCCTGATGACTTCCCGGGATGTTCGTTTTCGCCAGTTAGCCGTGCGCGCCATGTTGCCCATGGCCAATGTCGCCCGTGTGTCCCGCATCCGGATTCAGGTGCTGCAACCGACTCCGCATTCGCTGCTGCTGGCGGAAGACGAGACCGTTGCGGTTGTGGTGGATGTGCGTGGCGGGACGGTTGACGAAGTGACTCTCGAAACACGTTCGGAAAGTCAGGGCGTGGTTCGGCAGTCGATGCGGGGACGTTCAGACACCGAGTTCGCCGCCAACCTGCACATTCAGGATCCCAAACTGGAATATCGCATTCTGGCTGGCGACGCGATTACGGCACGCTTTACGATTGAATCGCGCCCGCGACCGCGAGTAGTCTCGTTTACGAAAACGTTCGCATATCCGGAATACAGCCTGTTGCCCACAGAAACTCGCACGGAACCGGACGGCAGCCTTGTCGCACTGCAGGGAACCGACGTGGAACTCAGACTGCAGCCGGATCAGGACATTGCAACCGCGGAGCTGCGCATCGATCTGCTGAATTCGGATGATGTCCGCACCATTCCATTGACGCAGACGGCAGCGGCCATGCCGTCAAAACCGGCTCTCTGGACTGCGAAGGTGCCATTAACCGACGCGGGCAATTATCAGGTGCATCTGGTCTCTGCAGAAACCGGTTTTGAAAACACCTTCAGTCCACGGTATGAGATTCGGCCGCAGCCGGACCTGATTCCGCGGGCAGGTTTTGTGGATCAGCGTGAAACCTCACTGCTGTTGCCTCCGGACGATCTGCTGTCCCTGCGTGGCATGGCCGAAGATGACCTGCCCCTCGCGCGGCTGGACCAGGAAATTTCCATCAACGGCGATGAATGGCTGGTGGTGCCCCTGCAGATGGTTCCGGTGGATGGCACTGAAGGACGCAGTGTCACGGCAACATGGCAATGGGACCTGATTCCTCATCGACTGAAGCAGGGTGATCAGGTTCTGACCAGAATTGTGGCGACAGACAGACGCGGCAGTCGGGGAGAATCGGTGCCATTGCGTGTGATCGTCGCCGACCGTGTCTTTGATCCGGACCGGCACACTCAAATGGAACTGAAACTGAGTCTGCAGCCGGAACTGGTCGCACTGGCCACCCAGCTGGGCGAACAGAAGGCTGCGGCCCTGCCGGCCATTGAACGACTGCGTGACACGAAAACCGAAGCGCAGCAGGTTGCCCTGGACCGATCCGCACTGCTCGATCTCGCTGTTCGCCAGCAGGAGATTTCGGAAAAACTGCTGACGCGGATTATTGAGGTGGAACGTGGCATGCAGGCCGGCAGCGATGCGTATGAATTGGAACTGACCGGACGGGTGGTCGCACGTCTGCAGACCGAATATGCCGCGGTGCCCTCATTTCTATTGTCTGTCGCAACACTGACCATCGACGAAAAACAGCGTCAGGCAGATCTGGAAGAACTCAAACGCATCTTTGAACGCTCCGCGGATGACGCGCGAGTCCTTTCGGAACATTATTCCTGGATGGCAGCCTGGAACTTTCTGAACGCCATTGCCGTGGACATGGATTCCATGCTGCGGCATCAGCAACTGGTTGTGGGCAGTCCGACTCAGACATGGCGACGTCTGGTTCGTCAGGAAACTGTTCTGATCAGTCAATTGCGCCTGCTGGAACAACTGACACAGAAACATCGCGTGGGACTACCGCAGGCCTTCGAAGGGCCATTTGAGCAGCTTGTGGACTGGTGTGAAACCTCCCGAGACCGCCTGCAGCAGGAAATGGAGTCCGAAGATCGTCTTGCAGAGCTGCAGAAGGTGTCCCGGAATCTTCTTGAGCAACTGCAGCAGCGACAGAAGTCCAATCCATTTGATGGCAATCTGCCTGGGCAATTGCAGAATGCATGGCGGGACCTGGAAAACCGCGCGGCCAACGTCGCCCCGGCGATCGACGAAGCGGCACGCGCGGCCGAACAGGAAAATCAGCTGCTGACACAGGCTGTTGAAGCTGATGATTCGGCACGCAGTCAGCAGTTGCGGGATCAGGCACAGCGCTCTGCTTCGGCTCTGGAGATGAAATCCCGGCGCAGCCTTGAACAGCTGCGAATCCGACGTGATCTAAGCCAGTCTCAGGCGGATCCGGATCACCAGTATGCTGCTGATGCAGGGCTGGCTCTGCGTGCACTGACGTCGCTGCTGCATAAGCAACGCAGTCGGGAAGCCGAAGTGGACAAGGTTCCCGCGGCTCTTCTGGAAGTCGCACCGGCATGGCGCACTCTGGAAGCCGGCCACGAACTAGTGATCGCCGCAACGGTGCTCAGCCGACTTCACGAACTGGAACGCTGGGGGTCGCAGAAGCTGCAGTCGCTCAGTGATCATCCGAGGCACTGGGACTTGTTTCAGCAAACTGTGGATGTGGCAGCCAGGCGACTGGGCGAAGCTCGCATGGACGGCAAGCTGATTGGCAGGCTGAATGAAACCCGCTGGTCGTCCTCCGCCAGAGACGCCGGACGCCGAATTACCGAACGCCGCTGGAAACGGGAAATCCTGGTTTCCGCAGGAAATGAACTGTCATGGATCCGCGATGAACTGGACGCCGTACAGAACGATCTGCAGCCGGCGATGGCTGCAGCCCGCGCTGTCCTTGCAAAATACGCCCCCACGATTCCGGAACTTGCCGCCCAGACTGCGGCCGAAGTGCGACGGCTGGAAGAACAAACGCTGCAGACCGCCGATCGTCTGGAAAAGTCTAAACAGGAACCCGCAGAACAGCAGCAGGCACAACAGCAAATGCGGGATCTGCAGCAGCAACAGCAGCAGATCAACCGGCAACTGGATGACCTGCTGCAGGCCCTTGTGGAAGATGCCAACCGCCAGGATGTCTCGGATGATCAGCAGCAGGAACGGGCCCGCGATGCCGACGACAGCATGGCCATGATTCAGCCGCCGGCAACCGCCATGAACAAAGAACTGCAGGACGCTCAGGCTGCCGAAAATGCGGCAGACCAGAGTGCCGAACTGGCCCAGGCTGCAGAGCAGCAGGAACGCACCGCGGATGTCCTCGACGTGGTTGCGGAACACTTCCGTCGGCTGAATGAGGGACAGGATGTCGCCCAGACCCGCCAGCAACTGCGACAGGCAGAACAGGAACTGGGCATCACAGAACAGCTGGAACAGCAGTACGCCCAGGCGGACAGGCTGCAGCAGCAAATGCAGCAGACGCCGGAACAGCTGATGCAGGAACTGGAAGCCGAGCTGCAGAAAAATCCGGAGATGCAGCAGGCTCTTTCCGAAATCTCTCAGAACGCCTTGCAGGAAGCCCAGCGTGCTCTGCAGGACGCCGCCCTTGAAGATCAAAATCTGCAGAAAGCCAATGAACGTGCTGATACCAGCTTTCAGCAGCAGAAACGTGAACTGTCAGAAGACCTCCGCGAATTGGCTGCCGACGCCTCCCGCCTGTCCGGCATGCTGGTGGCCCAGGCCAGCCAGTCCGCGGCTCAGGGCAAGGCACCCGAAGCCCAGCAGCAGTTCGCCGCTGCCCAGCAGAAGCTGAACCAGGCTGCCGCACAGGCCAATGCCGCACGGGAAGAACTGCTGCTTTCTGAACTTCAGGAGGCTGCAACTCAGACTCAGCAGTCCCTCCGTGAAGCGACCGATCTGCTGAAACAGGCACAGCAGACCTCTGAAACGGCAAAACAGGATGCGGCAAAATTCCCGGAACAGCCGGCTCGCGAGGCGCTTCAGAAAACGTCCGAACAGCAGCGACAACGTTTCCGGGAGCAGCAACAGAAAACCGCCAGCGATCTGGCCAAACAGACCGAAGACAATCGTGTGCGGACGGAACAGCAGATGCGTACGGTGGAGAAAGAACTGGAAGCCGCTGTGCAGAAAGCCCAAAAGGCGGCCGAACAACAGAAAAACGCTCCGGAAAATGCCGGGCTGCAGCAGGCACTGGCCCGTGAACAAAATGCCCAGCAGCAGGTTGAACAGAAACTGCAGGCCGCTCGACATCAAATGGATCGCGCGACAGAGAAAGCACAGACCGCCGCCCGACGTCGTGACGACATTGCCAAAACGCCGCAAACGCCGCTAGGCGACCCTAACCCGGCCGCACAACTGGCCGAACAGTACGCTGCCGAATCGCTGCAGGTGGCCACGGAACTGGGGGCAACCGCCGACAAATTAAATACGGCAGCCGACTTTGACAGCCAGCTCAAACCGCCCGAAGCACAACTGACGGCAGCCGACCAGCGACAGCAGGAAATTACGACTGACGTGCAGCAGGCCGCGGATGCGGTCGCCCGCGCCGCCCGTCACGAACGGCGTTTGAACAATCCCACCGCGGCCGACCCGCTGCAGCAGACTGCAGATCAGATCCAGCAGGCCGCAGCGAATGAATCCACCCAGGCCGAACGCCAGTTAGAGCTGGCGGCGACAGAAGCTCGACAGGCCACTGCCAATGCTTCGGCCGCCGCGACGCCCAACGCACAGCCCCCCGGCAGCCCAACGGCAGACACTCCAACCGCTGCGGGCAATCCCGGATCCCCCGCCGGCCAACCCGCGGCCTCGCCAGACACTCCGGCCCCCGCCGACAACGCCCAGGCGTTACTGGCTCAGCAGGATCTGGTGGACGCCGAACAGGCCTTCGAACAGCGCGCTGATCAGCTCAACGGGATTCTGGAACCCCGAGCCGCCGAGGCCGCTGCCGCCGCCGCCGCTCAGGCCGAAGCCGCGCTTCAGTCCCCCGACGGATCACAGAATCCCGCTGCAGCCGCAGCACCCTCTGCTGAAGATCTTGCCCGCGGCCAGCAACTGGCCCGCACCCTCGACGAACTGGACCGCCAGATGCAGGCCGCTCAGGCCCAGCCCGGAGGTCCGCCACAACAGGGTAGAACACCGGAAACACTGGCCCAATCTCTGACAAATCAGCAGTCCCGCATGGCTGCAGCCAGACAGCAGGCGCAACAACAGGCCAGGCAGGCCATGAACCAACCTGCCCAGCAGTCCGCGGACGGTTTTTCAGAACCACCAGCCGGGACGGAATTTGGTGTGGCCGATGTGCAGCGTAAAGAGAATACCAAATGGGGCAAATTACGCAGCCAGTCTGCAGAAGACGTCTCACGCGGGCAGTCCGAGCAGATTTCCGAGGCCTATCGCCGCAGCGTGGAATCTTATTTCAAAGTCCTTGCCGAACGTGCCCGGAAGAAATAATCCGGACCATCGAGAAATTCCTATGACACTCATTTTCCCACGCAGCGCGTTCTGTACTGAGGCATGGCCTTTGGGTCAGGGGCTTACGGCCGTTGTGCTGCTGAGCGGCCTGCTGACCACGGCTCTGCCGGCCCAGGAACCCGTAACGACGCCGGCCGTGAACGCGGCAGCGGCGGCGGATTCCCCGGGCACCTCCGTCTTCCGTAAAGACGAAGTGGACATTGCCGTAGAACGCGCTCTTGCGTGGCTCCTGACCAAACAGCGTGACGACGGAGCCATTCTGGACAAACAGCACGATACCACCATGACCGCCCTCGCGATTATGGCCATGGCCAGTGTCGGCACGCAGCCTGGCAATTCGACACCGGAAGCCCAGGCCATGGCGCGCGCTCTGGAGTTTGTCCTGCGGGAAGAACGCATTGATGATAAAGGCTACTTTGGCAACAAAGACGGATCGCGGATGTATGGTCACGGAATTATCACCCTGATGCTGACAGAAATGCTGGGCATGGGCACCACCAGCGAGCAGGACCGACTGATTCATGATCGATGTCAGAAAGCCATTGATCTGATCCTGAGTTCTCAGAAGGAAAAGAAGCCCATCCAGGCTCGCGGCGGTTGGCGATACACCCCCAACGCCGCGGATTCCGACCTCAGTGCTTCGGTCTGGCAATTGATGGCTCTGCGTTCGGCCAGCAATGATGGCCTTGACGTACCGGCCAGTGCCATCGCGGACGCCGTGGAGTATTTGAAGCGGTCCTACGCCTCGCCCCTGGACCAGAATGGCCTGCCCACCAGAAAGGCCAGCGGGTTTTGTTATGAACCCAATCAGAACAATCCGACTTTTACCATGACCGCGGCCGGATTGCTGGCCATGCAGGTCTGTGGAGAATATGAATCTCCCCTGGTCGCCGGGGCTGCCGACTGGCTGCTGGCGCATCCGCCGCAGTGGAAGGAACGATTCTGTTTTTACGGCACGTATTACTATGCACAGAGCATGTACCAGCGTGGCGGCGAACATTCCGACACCGCCCGCAAACTGGTGCAGGAAATGTTGCTGCCGAAGCAGGGTGCGGACGGATCATGGATTGCGGACAATGGGGAAGAAAAAGGTCACGGAGCGGTCTACAGTACCGCGATGTCCATCTTAAGCTTAAGTGTGAAATATCATTACCTACCGATTTACCAAAAATAGGTTGAACGACAAAAAGGTGTCAGGTCTCATTCATTCAACGGGCTGCAAGACAAATGCTTTCACACAAACCGAAACCACCCACATCCCGCCCAACAGAAATCGTGTGCATTCGTAGTGAAAAACATTAACTCGTGTCGCCACGTCAGGGCTTTGGCCGCGTGCGGGCACTGGTCCATGGGCTCGCGCTCAATGGCGACTACATGCCGCCCCATTCAGGGCTGAATCGCAGGCGATAGATGGTGGCGCTGCCTCGAAACAGGGACTATTTACTGAAATCCGTTCCGGAAAATCTCAAAAAAATTGCGAAAACGCCCATCCAGTCCCATCCCAAATCCCGCACCGGGAAAACCGGAAGAGGGCTGTTCTTGCGTTGGTTTGCTGACTGTCGCATAATCCAGCCACGGGCGTTGTGATGTGTTGGTTTCAGGAGAGCGATAAACAGTGACCAGTCCGCTGAATCAACTTCCAGCTTCGTCCTGCGGGACGGTGCCGGGTAGTGTTCCGGTTTTCAATTGCATCGTCATCCTTCGATGCGACCCGCTGACAGGTCGCACGTCCGGGCGAGTCGCGAATCTGCAGGGGATTACGGGCGAAGCCAACAGCGAACGAGATCTCCTGTTTCAACTGACAAGGCGATTTCGAGACTTACTGCGCGGCAGTGTGTCCAGCGGCCAGCCACTTGCCTGGGTCGATCCTGCTGAAGAACCCGGGCAGGGGGAACAACAGCGATTCATTCCCATTCATCTCTGAAAATCCTCTCTGACCGCCCCGTCCTGCACTTCAGGTGTTTCCTGCCCTGACGTTGTCTTTCTGACCAGCCCACGGTCAGACAGTCACAGAAGTCCTCCTGCATTTTTGAACAGTCAATTCTTCCTCGGAGAACCGTTGTGTCTTCAAAAGACAGTGCCAGTGTAACATCAAAGATGGCAAAGACGCGTATCATCGCGACGCTCGGACCAGCCAGTGAGTCTCTGGACATTTTGCGTTCGCTGGTGCTGGAAGGCGTCGATGTCTTTCGTCTGAATTTCGCCCATGGTACTCATACATGGCTATCAGAACTGGTCCGAAAAATTCGTCAGATATCCGCGGAACTGGAGCGCCCGATCGGCATTCTTGGAGATCTGTCGGGGCCCAAAATCAGACTGGGTGAACTGGCCGGCGGCGAGACGCTGTGTGCCGAAGGGGCGCTATTTCGATTTATACGCGGTACCGAATCTCAACAGTCCACGGACCTGACATGTACCTATGAGCCGCTGATTGATGACGTTCGTCCGGGCGATCGGATTCTGCTGGCCGACGGCACGGTTGCCATGCAGGTCGTCGATAAAGATGCAACGGCGGGCTGGGTTCAGTGCCAGGTCACTCAGGCTGGCAGAATTCGCAGCCGTCAGGGAGTCAATCTACCCGGCGTGGCACTCAGCACCCCAAGTGTGACGGAAAAGGACCGGAAGGACCTCGAATGGGCGTTGCAGCACCAGCTGGATTTTATCGGGCTGAGTTTTGTCCGGCATGCGGACGATATTTGTGGGTTGCAGCAGCTGATCGCCTCTTATCGGCCTCGCTCGACGCCACTGATCGTTGCCAAGATCGAAAAGACCGAAGCCATTGATCACCTGGACGCGATTCTGCAGGTCACGGATGCTGTGATGGTAGCGCGAGGTGATCTGGGTGTTGAGGCCGAGATCAGTCGCGTGCCGATTCTTCAAAAGCACATCATTCGTCGCTGCAATCTGCTCAGAATTCCCGTCATCACAGCCACTCAGATGCTGGACAGCATGCAGACCAATGATCTTCCAACCCGCGCGGAGGTGACGGATGTGGCCAATGCGGTTCTGGATGGCACCGACGCCGTGATGCTGTCCGGAGAAACGGCAATCGGACATAATCCGGTGCAGTGTGTGCGCATGATGGATCGCATCGCCAGAGAGGCGGAACCGCTGGTCACCGGAATGACTCTGTCGGCGACTCCGGATGAGGAATCACGCCGTGCAAGGCCCATCACTGAAGCGGTGACGCGGGGCGCCATCGCTGCGGCCGATTATCTGGGCGCGGATCTGATTGTTGTGACCACGGTCACAGGGCGTACAGCCCTTGCGTTGTCACGCATGCGGGGTAAGGTGCCAATTCTTGCGTTCACGGATCGGGAAGAGGTCGCTCGCCGCATGTGTCTATATTGGGGTGTGACACCCATTCTGAATCGAGCGGTTCAGCAGTCCGCAGATGTGCTGCTTCAGGTGGCGATTCCCTGGGGTAAACGCAACGGAACGTTGTCGCCTGGAAGCAAAGTGATCATCGTGGGCCACACGGCATGGCTGGGAGAAACCCACGATTTGATGATGGTTCACGTTGTGGATTAATGTCCTGTGAGAGCGGGGCTTGTGCAATCCAGCGAGTGTGTTGCCTGTGCTGGACGTACTCCATGCACTTTCAGGACGGCTTGCGTTTTTTGCGCGAGCTGTCTTTGTCCGGGCCCGGGCTCGTCTGTAGATCCGGTCGTCGCGTGGGCGGTCCGCAGAACAGGATTTCACCTCCGCGGTCAGCGGCATCCGGACCGATGTTCAGGACCCAGTCACACGCCCGGATGACTTCTTCGTTGTGCTCAATGACGACCACACTGTGACCGAGTTTCACCAGTTGCTGCAGGTGGGAAGTGAGCATACGGACATCGCTGGCGTGCAGCCCACTGGTGGGTTCGTCAAGTACATATAAGGTATGTTCCTGGGACGGAATGGACAGTTCAGCCGCCAGACGGGCCCGCTGACTTTCTCCGCCGGAGAAGGTGCTGGTGGGCTGTCCAAGTGGCAGGTAGCCCAGTCCGACCTGGCAAAATGTCTGCAGGATTTCTCTGAGACGTTGAAATTCCTGAAAGAAGTCACGGGCTTCGTCCACTCGCATACGCAGGATATCGGCCACGGATTTTTCGCGGAACAGGATCGAGCGTATGGTCTGGCTGAAGCGTGTGCCATGACAGACCGGGCAGGTGATCGTGGCGTTGGGAAGAAAGGCCATGCGGACATTGCGGGTGCCTGTTCCCTGACATTCTGCACAGCGTCCGGAACCGGAGTTGAAACTGAAGGCCTGGGATTTAAAGCCCTTCGCTCGGGCTTCGCGGGTCTTTGCAAACAATTTTCGAATGTCATCCCAGATGGGCGTCAGGGTCACAAGGCAGGAACGTGCAGAACGGCCAGCCGGGGTCTGATCCAGAGAGACCAGCCTGTGAATATGCGTGATACCTTCGATACGATCGCAGTCCGTATCAGCGGCGGCTGTCAGTGGATCACGTCCTGCTGTCAGTACGGCATGAAGGTAAGGAACCAGCGTCCCCCGGATCAGTGAGCTTTTGCCGGAACCACTGACGCCAGTGACAGCGACAAGCCGATTAAGCGGGATCTCTGCGGAGATATTTTTCAGGTTGTGACAGCGTGCGCCGACAATTTTCAGGATCAGTTCTGCCGGTTCGCATAACGCTTCTGAAGCATCGGAAGCCTCTGCGGAGTGATGCTTTCGTTCCTGCAGGCTGCGAAGGAATCGGCCGGTGGGAGAATCACTTTGGCGGCAACAATCTTCCGGCGTCCCGGAAAACAGCAATTCGCCGCCATCAGCCCCCGCTGCCGGCCCCAGATCCAGTAACCAGTCTGCCGCCTGAATGACGTCGGGATCATGTTCCACAACGATCACCGTTCCTCCGGAATCGCGAAGTTGCCGCAGTGCCTGCAGCAGGCGGTGCGTGTCCCGTGGATGCAGTCCCGCCGTGGGTTCATCCAGAACGAAATGAGCTCCGAAAAGGCGGGAGGACAGACAGGCGGCCAATCGGGCCCGCTGATACTCGCCCCCGGACAATGATCGCGTTGGTCGGTTCAGAGTCAGATAGCCCACACCCACATCGTTCAGACACTGTAGTCGCGAATGAACATCGGGAATCGTGCGTTCCGCCACCAGTTTCGCTTCCTGAGTCAGCAGGCCGGGCTCATGCATTTGCTGCAGCCACGTTGCCGCCCGCTGCTGTGCCGCATGGACACTCAGTCGACAGAAGTCCGGCAGGGTCATCCCCAGAAACGTCATCTTCCGTGAAAATGGCAGCAGACGCGTGCCTTCGCAGGCCCGACAGGGAATCGTCCGGAACGTGACCGTTTCGCCCTCCACAGCAGTTCCTTCCACTCCCATCCCATGGCACTCTGGACAGGCTCCGCGGGGAGAATGAAAGCTGAAACTGCCCGGTTCCGGTGTCAGAAAGTTCAGATCACAGTCCGGACAGCAGTAGCGTGTGCTGTAGAGTTTTTCGGTCCATGCTCCGTCCTGTTCATAGCTGATCAGACAGGTACCTTCGCTTTCCCGACAGGCCAGTTCGATCGATTCCCGAAGCCGCGTGGCAATCCCTTCTTTCATCACGATGCGATCGACAATGGCTTCGATCTGATGAGACTTCGCGGGGTTGAGGGCAGGGGCTTCTGCGATGTCGACAATGGCGCCGTCGATGCGCGCCCGCACAAAACCGCTTCGCACAATTCGATCCAGTGCCTCCTGATGTCCCCCTTTTTTTGCCCGCACCATCGGCGAAAGAACCATCAGCTTTGTGCGGTCCGGAAGTCGCAGGGTCCGACTGACAATCTGATCGACGGACTGCCGCTGCACTTCCCTGTTGCACTGAGTACAGTGGGCTGTACCGGCACGGGCGTAAAGCAAGCGGAGAAAATCATAGATTTCCGTTGTGACGGCAAGTGTACTTCGCTGCGGGACAGTCGAACTGCGCTGATCCACACTGATTGCCGGGGCCAGTCCGGTAATTTCATCCACATCGGCCCGCGGCAGTTGGTGCAGCAGGCCCCGGGTTTTCACGGAAACACATTCCAGATAGCGTCTCTGGCTTTCCGCAAAAATCGTATCAAATGCCAGCGAGCTTTTTCCGGAACCGCTGACACCCGTGACCACAATCAACTTTCCACACGGAATGTCCGTAGACAGATTTTTGAGGTTATGCGTGCGAGCACCACGGATACGAATGGTGCGTTGCCCCGGGACAGCCACTTCAACGGTCGAGAATGAACCCTGTGAGTTACTGTCTGACATGTTCGCCTGCAGAAAATGAGTGCATTCGCGGTGCCCCGAAGACTTCCGGTCGGACGCTTCCAGGAACCCCCGCCAGCAGCATTTAAGGCGTTCGGCTCGATTTCGGAGTCGCCATGCTGCTGTTCCCAACGCCCCCGGGAAATTCTGAAATGACAACGGCAGACCAACTTCAGTTCAGTGGGCTAGCTCTGAGCACTTTTACTGGCTGAGGTCCCCTGCGCTGATATCGCAGTGTATCCGATTGAGCCCAGTTCAGCGATGGATCGCATAATCAGATCCGTGACTTCGGCCAGATCCTCCGGAGTACAGTGTCGCCCCTGCCATGCCGAGAGATCCAGTGGCGTTCCGTATGTCAGGCTGGATCGTGCGCGTACAAAAAATGCTTTGAATATCGAGTCGGACCGCGGAGCTCGATGAATGAAAACAGGAATCACCGGAACTCCGGCTTTCACGGCCAGCCACGCCACACCGGTGTCGCCAGCCAGCAACTGCCGATCGGGACTGGTCACGTTCAGTCGCCCTTCCGGAAACAATCCCAGCAACCGCCCTTCCCGCAATCGCAGCAACGCCTGACGCACCGGTTGCACGTCCTGTCCGTTGCGTGCCACGGGAATGCTCTCCATCGCACGACAAAACCACCTGATCACGCACGAAAACTCGTAATACTCCCTCGCCATCATGTAGCCAATGACTCGCAGATGCGGCTGCTGAAATGAAGCGAAATGCTTTGTCCACAACAGGACAGGATCCACCGGACTGGTGTGATTGGCCACAATCACTGCCGGACCGAATTCTGGAATTGTGCATTTGTTGTTCTGCACACATCGGCTGAAAATTAAACGATGTATGACCGCTACCTGATAACACACCCAGGCCTGCCAGCTGACTTGCGACAATTTGACGCGCCAAACCACCACCGTAAGTGTCAGCAGTAACACCCCACACAAAATCCCAACGATGAAAAAGCCGTTCATGCAGCGCCCTTACCTGGTCCTGCCGGGAATATTCCGCCGTACTCTATTCAAGCATCAAATCCGTGTGGCCCAGTCTGCCCCCGGAAGCGGAGCCTTTGCGTTTTCAAGCCAAAGGCACGGCTATGGCTATAATCGCAGCTTCCGTTGAACGATCCTTCCGGATTTGTGCCCATGGGGAATTTTTCGAATCACCCATAAGTGTTCCGTTCAGGACGGACCCCGGAAGAAAATCGCAGGGCAACGTCACTGGAAACCATGCCGGTCGCGACCCACCCGATCGTCCCGATAGCGGATTTTGAAACCAACCGACTTTTTCGTCAATTCCTCGTGTCTCAGAGGTCTCTGAATTCCATCTGTCACAGGGAAAATCGGTACCAGATTCCCCCCCATTTCCCAATGGCAAAACTCCTTTCAACGTTCCTCGCTGGGCGATATGGCAGGAACTGCCGCAGAGAGACCCGGAAAATTCACAGTTTTGAATTCTGCTGGCAAGTGGCGCTTCATCTCTGTAGACGCATCGCGGGCTGTTTGATACTTTCCCCGCGGTCTCAGATATGTCATGGAATGACAGGTCTGAACTGCAGGCGGAATGCATCAGTGTTCTTAAGGGTTCTCATCGGCACGGAGGCCGGCATGGGATTGAAAAGATCCAACACACAATCGTCCACAGAAGTCCCGAATCCGCCCGCGCTGGATGCCTCACGCACCCAGATTCGCTGGCTCATTCGTCGCGATATGGATGAGGTACTTTCTATCGAGCGAGGAAGCTTCCAGTTTCCCTGGACCGAGGAAGAATTCCTCTGCTGTCTTCGGCAACGGAACTGCATCGGCACTGTCGCGGAACTGGATCATCGGATCGTAGGATTCATGATCTACGAACTGCACAAGTCTATGCTTCGAATTCTGAACTTCGCCGTGGCCACTGATGTGCGTAGAAATGGCATCGGGCGACAGATGGTGCAGCGGCTGGTCGACAAATTGTCGCAGCAGCGTCGCCGGGAAATTGTTCTTGAAGTTCGCGAAACGAATGTCCCGGCACAGCTATTTTTCGCCGACAGCAGCTTCCGCGCCGTAACGGTTCTCCGGAAGCACTATGACGACACCTGCGAAGATGCCTACTACATGAGGTATTGCCTGAATCAGGATGAAGCCATTCCTTTCATCCCACACAATCGAATTTCAGAGCTGGATGCCGCGTAGGGGCACGCTCGATAAGTTCGCAGTGAACAACAAAAAACCTCGCCGGAAACTTTCCGCGAGGTTTTTTTGTTATTATCAATCAAGATTACTGACGCTGAACGCCAACGATTGTGGACTCTCGGTTAGTCTGATCAGCCAATGAATTCCGGCACGACCAATTTTGGGATGACACCGGCCTCGTAGCCTCGTCGCAGCAGCAGTCGAACGGCTTCACGCCCCTTTGCACCAAAGTCGACTGTCCAGTCATTCACATACATTCCCACAAACCGATCCGTCTTGGCATGGTCAAGATCGCGACCATATTTCATAGCGTGCTGCAAAGCCGCTTCGCGGTGGTCCAGACCGTACTGAATGCTCTGCTTCAGCAGTGCCGTCACTTCCAGCATCGCTGCCGGCCCCAAATCGCGCCGAATCGCGTTACCGCCCAATGGCAACGGCAACCCGCCTGTTTCGTCATACCACCATTTGCCAAGATCCACGATCAGCTTCAACCCCTGGCTGGCGTATGTCAGCTGCCCTTCATGGATAATCAGCCCAGCGTCGTAACGGCCCTGCTCAACAAGATTCAAAATCTCGTCGAACGGCTCCACCTCGTAATCAAATGTGTCCCCCAACAGCAGTTTGAGGGAGAGAAAAGCGCTGGTCAACGTCCCCGGAACGGCGATCTTCTTTCCCTTCAAGTCAGAAATCGCCAGTGGTTCGCGAGCCACAACCATGGGGCCGTAGTTGTCACCCATGCTGGCTCCGCAGGCACACAGTGCGTATTTGTCTTCGACAAACGCAAAGCCGTGAATGCTGACCGCCGTCAGTTCCAGTTCACCATTAAACGCCCTGCGATTCAGCGTTTCGATGTCCTGCAATTCGTGAACAAACTGGTAACGCCCCGTTTCGATCGAATCGTTTGCCAGTGCGTGAAACATGAATGCGTCGTCCGGGTCCGGACTATGCCCCACTCGAATCAATACCCTGTCAGCACTCATAAAGAACCTGATCTTCTGTTGACTTGCCCTGTGGTCACCATTCGGCCCTGTCAAATCCTGTCCGAGGAATGATCCCACCGACACGGGACATTGCAGAAGCACCGCGGCCCGTTCGAGTGAGAATGACAAAAGGACGTCCGGAGTAGTTTCCACAGCAGATAGCAAAGCTTTGCAAAACTGCCGGAAAAAACATGTGGAAGTATGACCGCGCGGCGGCAGTGCGTCGAGCCAGTCGAGCGGATGCCGACAGGATCGGGAAATCTCTGCCGTGGCGAGTCGTCCCCCACTGCTAAATACCGCCGGGATCAGGCGATGTTAACCATCCCGGACCGTTTTACAGCGGCAAATCGCCGAATTTCAGACACTATCATGCCACGCGGCTTTGGACAACGGACCTGCGACAAGGCCAGTTTACTGCCGCATCACTGTCAGGCCGCGACACTCAGACAAGAGCTTCGCGGGAAATACAATCCATGACCCAGTGGTCCACCATGCGAATCTCGGCACTGGCCGGATCCACAGGCAATTCTGTCATCTCCACATCCACAGGAGCACCGGCGTTTCGCAAGGTTCGCACTGTGCGTACGCATCGCCCCAGAGTCTCCAGGGCACAACTGCGCGAGATGGACATCAGGACCGGCTTACTGCGGAGAGACGACAAGCCGCTGGTCTCCAGGCTTCCATGCTCACAGAACGGGTCCAGCAGGATGGCACCTGCAAACCAGTCAGGATGCTGACTCAGGGTCCGCAAGGCCATGTCGGCTCCATGACCGGAACCTGCAAGAAAGATGCGTTCACTGTGAATGTGATATGCTCGTCGGAGACGACACGTTGTCAGGTGCAGCAATTCTGACGCAGAAACACTACCGAACCGCCCCGACTCCGCGTCCCAGCGATACCCCCCCGCTTTCTCCATCGACTGGTTGCCACGCAGGGCCAACCCGATGTAGTTCTGCGAACTGACAGCATTCATCACACTCTCAAGCTGGTCTTCGTCGTTGGCATCGCTGTGAAACCACGTGATCAACGGATAGGCGTAGCCCTCTTCGTAACGCTCAGGCACGTAGATCGACACTGGCCAGTCCGAAGCGTTGACGCTGCCAGCGTATTTGTCAGGCGTCAGGTCCGATCGCTTCCAGCTTTCGTACACTTCCTGCACTTCTTTCGGAAGTAACTCCTCACTTGTCTCCGGTGCGAGGGAATCCATCTCTCTGGAGGTGAATGACATACTTCGGACGCGGTTAAACATGACAGGTCAGCTTCCGTGACGAGGGGGGCAGAAAATTCAATGAATCAGGTATTAACAAAGCAGTCAGAAACAATCAGCCAATAGCCGAACGATGCAAACAAACCGTTTTCACTTTGCGAAAACCTCAACAGGATCAAGCAGGTCTTTCAGTTACCAGCCCAGCGAAACGCCTGCACCGTCTTGCCGGTGCAGGGGACTGGCAACCGTCCGTCACACTTCTCAACGACCACACAACCACGCGGGCCAACTCAGCCTTCCGGAATCAATTTCCTGATTCGTTCCAGCGGAAACAGCCGTCCCGGACAGGCCGTAGCCCGTACGGAAGAATGTCCAATCAGGCCACTGCGGGGAATCTGATGCTTTGCAGCCAGTTCCTGCACCAGTTCCGCAACTGACCTGAGTTGTGCTTTCGTCGGCGGTTGCTTTTCAAAATCACCAATCAGACAGATCCCAATGCCCCTGGCGTTCACCAGAGAATTTCCGGCATGGGCTCCATGGATCTGCTCGCTCCAGCGGAACGTCGCCTCTACAGCGCCATCCGCCATGCCTTCCCCATTGCCAATCACAAAGTGATAGGCAATGCCCAGCCAACGATTACCGTCCGCATCCCGACGCTGACGATGTTCCTGATGGATGGACTGCACATTACCCCGAGATGTCCCGGAATGATGAATCACCAGATACTTCCATGACGCCTCAGGCACTTCTGCCTTCGACGTCTTTGCAGGCACCGTTTTTTTTTCTGGTGCCGCTTTCATTCGTGCCGAAGACAAGCCCTCGGCAACCTGCCGGGAAATCATCCACGGTACCTGATCATCAGCAAATCCCAGCGTCAGTGCAGAGAACAAACCTGAACACAGAACCAACATGAACCAGTAACGACTGCGACCGGCAAGTGGATTTGTTCGGTGGTTTGCTTTCTCACGGTCTGACACCGGTGTCCCCGATGCATTTGATGAATCAGTGCCAACGTTAAGACCTGTTGACATTCCCCAGGATGGGTGGAACCGCGGAGGTGTCGTGCACAGGTCACATGGTCGACTCTACAAGCGGTGTCCGAGGGAGTCAACGTTCGCTTTTCCGGACGCGGTTTCGGGACCTCAGACCGGGCTCTGTTGCCCGGATTCGGGGCGCTCTGAGAGGACTTTGACGCCGTCTGGACGGACGTAAAATCCTTCCGAATATTCCTGGTATCCCCAATCGTTACAACCTCGACGATTTCAGCGAATTCTGAGGGCCCTCAGGAACTTTCCCTTCAGTTTCTCCCCAGAGGTTCATCGCTCTGCGGGACAAAGCCCATGCCTGTGTGGGGGCTTACCCTTATTGCGGCCGTGTCAGTCGTCATGACACTTGTATTTCAATCACCAGAGCCAGATGTCAAGCAGCCTTGACGATGCTGGTGTAAAGGTCGCGAGAATGTCACTTAGGGCCGCGTTTAATGCCTTTGGCAGTGGGAAGTGGGAAGTGGGAAGTGGGAAGTGGGAAGTGGGAAGTGGGAAGTGGGAAGACGCTCTGCGATCAGTGCTTTGTCACGGCGCCGATGTCTTCGAAATGCGTGCGAATATCCCGGAGCGTGGCAGGCTGAAACATCGTGGCTCCGTAGCGCGTTGAGGCGATTTTCTTGCGAACGGCTTCGGCTTCCGCTGTAGCAAACACAGCCAGACACGGCACCTTCTGCGAACGCGCCCAGGCCTGAACCTGTGGGAAGACCTCCAGCACCTCTTCAGGCATCGTGTCGGCCAGAAACAAAATGCCGTCCGGTGGAGACGATTTCAGCTTTTGAAAGGCGTTCTCTGCCGAAGCCATGAAGGCGACCTGGAAGCCATGCTTCTCGAAGTACTCTTTCACCACCTGGCAGCGTTTTTTCTGGCTGTCAACCACCAGCAAACGAAAGTCCGGCTTGACCTCAATCTTTAACGGCGGCTGATTTCCATGACTGGTTTCCTGAGTATCACCCAGCGATACAAGGACTGCTCGCAGGTCACGGACGGCCTCTGTTGCGGTCTGGTACCTGGCGGAGGGACTGACCTGCATCAATCGCTCACAAACACGCACGACCTGGGGCGGTATTTCCGCATTGATCGAAGTCAGTGAACGCGTACTGGTATAACGGCTGAGCGACAGTCGCTCTTCACGGTCCCGAGTCCGTTCCCAGGGACCCTCACCCGTCAGTAATTCGAAGTAAATGGCCCCGGCAAAAAACAGGTCGCTGCGAGGATCATTTCGCGGGGCGTTGGTGCCGCGTTCCAGAGACGCATATTCCAATGCACGCTGAATATCCTCACTAGCCCCCGCCTGCGTCGACGACTCCGCTCCGGCAAGGCCGAAGTCCACAAGCTTGGCCACACCGCTGCTGCTCATCAACACGTTTGTTAATTTCAGGTCTCGATGGGTGGCCCCCTGCGTCAGTGCGTATTCCAGGCCCAGACAAATGTGCAGCATGCAACGCGTAGCTTCGAAGGGATTCAGCGACTTTCGAATTTTCAGAAAGTCCCTCAGGTTGCCCCCTTCTACAAACTCCATCGTGATGTAATGAAAACGCCCCTCCGTCGCGATTTCAAAAATCGGCACCACATTGGGATGCTCGAACCTCTGGCAAATCCTCGCCTCGCGTTCAAACCCCGCGACGGCCCGCGGGTCGTCGGCCCAACGCTCGCGCAGCAATTTCAACGCCACCATCTGACCCGTCTCGACATTCACCGCGCGGAACACTCGAGCGAAACTGCCGGATGCGTTCCGGTACAGCAACTTGTAACGCCCCAGAACCAACCCCTCGGTTTCGCCTTTTAGAATCCGACTGGTCTGCAACGATGTCAGCAGTTGCCGACGCTCCAGCAGCTGCAGGACACCCGCCACATCAGACACCGAGTCCAGTTCTGACTGAACGCGTGATAACTCCTGCAGGCTGAGCAGGCGGGACGTCAGGAGAAATGTCCTGAGCGCATCTTTGGTTTTAATCAGCGGCATGGGCGGTTGCATACCGGAAAAAAGAATGAAAGTGGATTGCCCAAAGACACAACTTGCAGGCAGCCTGTGCACGAACCAGAGGACCAAAAATTCCGGAATGACTGGGGAAGAATCGGCAACGCCCCACACAGGACACCGGAAAATCCCATTGTTGGCAGGCGATTTCCAGACATCTCGCCCACCAGACAGATCACACGGACAACCCGGGATTGCGGCGAGGAATCCTAACGGTCTTCCCGAACTACGCAACCTGCCATGTTTCCAGAATCTGCAAACTCGGATGAACCTGGCACGACGACGGCGGCTAACACCTGAAGTTTTCCGGGCTGTCAGGCAGTGCCGTTGTTCCAGAGGCTGGCGTCCCATGGGAGTCACTTTGAAAAGTGTCAGGCATTTTCCAAATGCTGTCGCCTCGCTGCCGGACGGTCCAGAATGACTCGGTCAAAAGATCTCAATGGGCTTTCCCAGTGCCCTCCGCTCCGCCAAACGACACCTAGTGCATAATGAGTTATCATTGCACGATGTGATATTACAACACGCACGTACGGCAATCTGTTGCAACGGCGAAACGCAGGTGGCGTTGTGGAATCACGTGGTTGCGAATCGGCTACTTTTCGCTAATTCTATCGAAAAAATTCCCTCAACCTGCCAAATTCTGTGGTACGTGTTGAATTGATCCACTACGGTGGTTATTTCATATGCACCTTGGTTGTTCCTTCTTTTTCACGCGAGGTGCCATATGACGATGATCAAATGGGTTGCAGCTCTTCTCAGTGGATTCGGTCTTTCGGCTTCCAAACGCAGATCCAGCGTCTGGTCCGGTGGAGCGTCGGGGACTTTAGAGATTCAGGTTTTGGAATCGCGTCAGGTGATGTCAGCAGCAAACGCAATGTCAGCATTGAACGAGTTGACGACGGCTGGGGAAGCGAATTCGTCCCCGACGTCCTCAGCTTCCGGGGGCGTCACGTTTGCTTCCGGCGCGACCGTCACGCCACGGGTTGCGGTGACACAGACTGAGGATTTGTTTGATGAAGGAGCGGGAGCGGTCTGGGGCGGCCTGACGGAAAATCTTCCTGGGGGCGCGAACTGGCTGCTGACGCCTCCTCTAAGAAATCCTGGCACGACTGGCCCGGGCCTTGCTGACTTTCCGCCGGCTGGCTGGGGCGGTAGCTGGGGCGGCGGTATGACGACCGGTGGCGTCACTGGTGGTGGCGGTGTCACAGGCGGCGGCTCAGGAAATGGAAGCCTGTCAAAGGTCGAGATCTTGGCAATTGACAATGAGGCACTTGAGGGGCCGTATGAGATCAGCCGCCGGGATGAAGCGATTTTTCGTCTGAGACGAATCGGGGGTGACTTGCTACGTTCGCTGCCGGTGCGAGTGGAACTTTGGGGCGATGCCACACCAGGCCGAGATTATCGCATCACCGACATGAACCGCGAGATGATCCCGCCTGATCCGTATAGTCCGGGAACTCCGTCGGTGACCATCACCATTCCCTATGGAAAGGACATTGTCGACTTTAAGATGCTGACCTCTATGGATGGGGAATTTGAGGATGATGAGGCCGTGCTACCCACGGTGGTGCGTGTCGCCGGAGGTCAGTATGAACCTGGCGTTGTAACCGTCGCGCGAGCGACCATCTACGACAAGACAGCGGACATCGACATCGCATCGGCAGAAAACCGCGAAAAGCTCCTGAGTGACACCGCCGAAGATGATCCCGGCGCGACAATTTTCGTGGATTCCGATTTTGATGCAAAACAACTGCAGAGCGACAAGACCTACTACCAAATGTCCGGGAAGGGATTCGCAGGTGACGAGAATGACATTCACAACATGAGGGTCACCTCACAAGTTCTGCCGGGAAATGACTCTGAGATCGCTGGAATTGTCCGGGACTACGCTTTCAACTACGACGCCGCAACTATCCGTATTTTTCGTTCGGAAAAGAGTGCAGGCAGCGATGCGATTAGCTGGAAACCCATGCTACCGACAGATACATTCAAGCTCACCACCAACGGCGCAGCAGATTTTCGCGTAGAGGGATTATCGCAAAATAAGGGCACCATAGGACTTGTCTGGGTCGATCCCATCCGCCAAATGGGCAGCATGGCGTTCGACACAGTCAGGTACACCTCATGGGATGTCGATCTCGACGTAGATAGCAATAACACCAATGGGCTCAATGAGCCGGAACGCAGTGATTGGGAGGAGTATCTCGAAGACAGTAACTACGGTATCGGAAAAATCGTCTACCTTAACCAACAGAAGAGCGTTCCCGGTTTGCCGCAACAACTGTTCACGCCTCTCAAGTTTCAGCCCGTGTTTGCAGACTCGAACGTTGGTGTAAAATTCGTCTGGAAGGATATGCAAGGCGAATCCGGTAACATTCGGCTCTGGACCGTGCCCTCAGATGTCAGTGGCGGATTGAAAATGAAGCCTGTGGAAGAGGGCGGTCATCTGATTACGCCAGGTCGCCTGTACACTGGTGTCGAGATGCAAAAGATCCAGGGCCTGTGGATGGAAGCTGTGTTCGCGCAAATTCAGCACAACACAATGGCAGGGATCGACATCAAGCGACCAGACGATCGACTGAAGATGGAAGTGCTGCGACGAGGAAGTCCTGCCGCTGCATGGGCGACGCTTCGAAGTGACGAAGTCAAATACGTTGTCTGTGACAACGCCGACCGCTTCTATCCCAATCTGCAGTTTGACCATCCGGAACGCTACTGGGACACGCCGG
>CAIQIE010000280.1 GCA_903871805.1 uncultured Planctomycetaceae bacterium
ATTGGCGGTGATATCGTTGGCCCCATAACCGGTGACGACAACATTCGCACCCCGCGAGGTGATGGTGCTCATTCCGTTGGCCGTCACGTTGCTGTAAACGAAAACGCCCTGGCCATCAGATTTGTTGGTGGCGGTGAACGTGAGATTGTTATAGCTGTATCCGGTGATGCTCAGGCTGCCGGTGGTGCCGCCGATGATTTTGCCACCGTTGATCACCGCCACGCCCTTGTTATTGTAGACGTTCTGGATGGTGGAGCTCACCCCATTACCGCCACGGGCTTCGATGGTGGTCTGACCGGTGCCGTTGGTCTGGATTGTGGCGTTTGAATTGACCATGAGGCCCGAAAGTTCCATGACCGATGGCGTGGCCTGCATGTTGATGCTCATGTCCAGGTTGCCGTTGGTCATCGTGAGCGTGGAATCCGCGAGCATGGCGACCTGATAATCGGTCAGAATGCGGAGGCTGCTGCTGTTGGCAAATGTGCTGGTGCCGTTAAACGTGATACAGCCTGACCTATCGAGGGAGCCATTGGACATCGAGAGATTGAAGTTGTCCGTGTAGTTCCCAGTGCTGTTCAGAAACTGGACGCGCGGGAAATTGGCCGAACGGCGGATGGTGAAGGTGTCGTAGGCAGCAAGTGAAGCGGCATTGGCCGTGAGGTTTGCGCCACTGACCGAGGCTGTACCCGTGCCTGTCCAGGTATTGGTGCCTGCGCTTCCATTTTTAAGCGTGAAGAGATAGCTGGTGCCAGTCGAAGAGATTTCCAGGTCGCCCGCTGAGTTAAGATCAATGATGAACTCAGACCCGGAGGCGCTGTAACTGGCCGTCAGAAGAGTTCGTGCCTCCAGCGACTCAGAATCGCTGAAACGCCGCAATCTGCGCCGCGAAGTCGTCGCTGAATGCGAAGCAAAGAGGCTGGACACCAGGGACCTGAACCACGAGGAGAAACGGATGTGTGTTTGCATGAAGAAGCGACCTGGTCAGGTAAAATGTGGCCAAAAGCATTCGTGGACAAAACAAAAAATATCAAAAGTCAATGTCGTTGACTGGCGACATCGCCTGGATCTAAAACGCATAAGCACATACTGCAACTCGGAAGTGTATAATCTGAAACTGCCCAGGAATGAATCTTCAAAGAATGCAATGTTGTCATTAAGATGCGCACTAAGTTGTTCTGCGAGACTGGTTTGCAGGTCGTGCTTTAGATGCTCTAATCGCAAATTGATCACTGTATCTGAGCGGCCAATCCAGCCGTTTTTCGAGACGGTCATCGTCGTGATGGACTTATTTCTTCTGGACTTGCTACTTATTTTTTGTCACTCACGTTCGTCTGATCAAACAGAAGCTGCCTGTTTTGACCGAGTTCGGCCATTGAGCAGGTAGTCGGTGGATAGACATAAGATAGCCATACAAACATGCGCTTCGTCGAACGTCTCTGTCGAACATCAATGTTCGGAGGTGGTGACAATACCTATGATGGTCAACCGAAGATTCTCTTTTGGGCTATCGTTGTACCAGGTATTATGCATTCTCAACAGAGGGCGGGGTTTGTTTTCGCTAATTTTTGGGGCATTTCCCGTAACGAAGTTGCAAGTTGTCTTTGATATGGGTGGTTTTTACTGGGTGAAAATAGGTGTCTGTTGCGGGTATGTACTCATAAGATAAGTGCGATCTATTTTGGGATAAGTGTCCTGCGGCAGCGGATGCCTGTCTCCGTATGCAGGACAGAGGCATGTTCAGCTCTTCGATGGCTGCCCGAAAACGGTTCAGCAGGCACAGTTAAACGGAAGTGCAGGCCACGTAGGATGCTGGGTCCGCGAATCTGCAGCGAGTTGGCTCATCGCCGCGAATTCGAACTCAGGCGATTGTGGGGCCGGTTCCGATGGTAGCGTTTCGCTGAGCATCGGCCCTTTTCTGATGCCGCATCTTGAATGCTGACCAGTTCGGTCAGCGTGCATCGCAGGGACAGAGAACGGATTGCGGACCGCGGGAGATCTCATCGGGGGCGAGACTCACGGACGTTTTGTGCATGAAGCTGTTTTCGGGTATTTTTCTGCTCATGAACCGGAAAAAAACAAGCCGCGTCGGGCGGCAGGCGATCACCAAAGTGACTTCGCCTGCTGCCCGACGCGGCTCGGGAATAGATCTGTTTTTTGTTTCAGTGAGGCCAATCGTGCGATCCGGCCCCGCTATGACATGGAAGCCCGGTGAATCAGGCGGCCTGATCCAACTGGGTGTCCAAAAGGTCACTTTCGTCTTCGTAGACCAGGTAATAGATGTTGCTGGCGGCTTCTTCCAGGTAGTGTTTCACGTTTTCGCTCTGCACACTTTCTATCAGGCGGTCCAGAGCGTCGACAACGCGATCCACCTCTTCGCTGGTGATTTCTTCGTACTCGTCAGTTTCGGCCAGTCGGTAATTCAGTTCGTCAGACATCGTTCTCTCCTCAGTTCACCCCGTTCAGTTTCTGGCTTCGAAGTTCCATCTCCCTCCGGCCAGAAACTTTCGATCCGTCGGCCGTTTAGGATCGGCGCGGAATTTTCTTCTCCGAAGTGGAAACCTGGGAATTTTCTGGCCCTGTCAGTTTAAGTTGTGCGGCGGCTGTTGCACCCGTTTTTTTCGGCATGGGTTCCGCTGAATTCCACAGCCTGCCGTCGGGAATTCGAACTTCGGCCATTTCTGCCGATTTCAGGTCTGAGAATTGAAGTTTGACATGTGAAATTTGAAATCTGAGGGCGGAATCCTGAACTCTGGATTCCCGAATTGTTTATTCTTTTGGGGAGTGCATTTCCGGAGAGCGGGAGTGCCGCTGGTTTGTGGGGTCTGTGGCAATGCTGCGGCGTCTTAGTGCAGCAGTGTCGCGGGGTTGCAGGATCGCGGCAAAGTGACCGGATCGCCGGAAAGCAGCGAACGATTGTCCTTTATCACTTTGAGTGCCCCGATGGACGCGAGAATCTACAAACGTTTGCGTATGCAACTGGACATGCGCAATCGCCCGGAGCAGTCCTCGCCGCTGCCGGAGGGATATCGCTGGCTGCCGTGGAGGTCACTGATGCTGGAACGCCACGCGCAGGTGAAATGGCGTGCGTTTCGCGATGACCTTGATGGACGCGTCTTCAAGTGTCTCAGTGAGTCGGACGGTTGCCTGTCACTGATGCGGGAGATTGCGGCGCAGCGTACATTTTGCCCGGCAGCAACCTGGCTGGTGGTTTATCAGCCTGAACCGGACTGGCCGCCTGCCGACGTGGGAACGATTCAGGGGATTTTGAAGCTGGGCAGCATTGGAGCCATCCAGAACGTCGGAGTGGTGCCGGAACACCGCGGTCAGGGGCTGGGCCGGGCGCTGGTGCTTCAGGCCATAGATGGTTTTGCAAGAAACGGGATGGGGTGCACGGCGTTAGAGGTGACAGCAGAAAACACCGTTGCTGTTTCCCTGTATGAATCGCTGGGGTTTAAGGTTCGGGAAGTCCTGTATCGCAACGGAGAAACCGGGGCGCCTGTGCCATCCGAAGACGTGGGGCACTTCGGTATGGATTCGCGATAAAGCGGGGCGGGATGAAGGATGAAGGATGAAGGATGAAGGATGAAGGATGAAGGATGAAGGATGAAGGATGAAGGATGAAGGATGAAGGATGAAGGATGAAGGATGAAGGATGAAGGATGAAGGGCATATGATGGGCGGGGTTGCACGCAGCCTTTTGTTGCGAAAACGCTGAAGCCCCAGGAATTCAGGGGCCAGCGGTGCGTGTGGGTCGCGAAAATCGCTATGCTGGCCCGCACAGCCGATTTTTTTCCGCGTCTGGTGCATTGATGTTTCGATTACTGGCATTTCATCATGGTCGTCGTCTGGACAGAGAATTTCTGCTGGCCCAGGGATCGTGGTATGTGTTGGGGCGATCGGAAGGGTGTACGATTCAGACGGACTGGGATGAAAGAATATCGCGTCGGCATGCAGAGTTTGAGGTGGATTCGCATGGAATTCGGATTCAGTCCCTGAGTGGCGCTTCAAATCCGGTTTTTTCGGCGGGTGCAGAGATTCGCGACGCAGTGTTAAGCAGCGGCCAGAGCTTTGTGATCGGGGAAACGCGATTTGAGCTGCAGCAGGTGACGCAGACGGATTCTCCGGGCATTTCCGCGGAAGGTTCGATTCAGCAGCTGGCGATTGATCGTCAGCAACTGCAGCGCGTGCGCTACGACGACGCGACTCGACGCATAGAAGTGCTGACAAGTCTTCCGTCCGTCATACGCGAATCGGGAATCGAGCGTGACCTGCATGTTCGTCTGGCCAGTCTGCTGCTGGCGGGCATTCAGAATGCCGATGGCGCGGCGATCGTGGGACTTTCTGACCAGCAGAAGGCTCGTGTGTTTCATCAGGAGCAGCGATTTGACGCGGGCCAGCTGATGCAGCCAAGCGCCCGTCTGATTGCCAACGCCATGGAGCAGCAGAAGACAATTCTGCACATCTGGGATCATGCAGAGCATGGGACTCAGTACACACAGGTTGCAGGGTTTGGCTGGGCGTTCTGCACACCGTTTTCGGATCTGGCTGGCGAGCGGGGGTTGTACATCACGGGTCGCAGTCTTGTGGATGCGAAAGACAGCGGCGAACTCAGGCTGCATGCGGACATTAAGTTCACGGAATTCATTGCGGACGTGATCACAGCACTTCAGCGTCAGCGGCGGATGGAACGACAGCAATCCGGGCTGCGGCAGTTTTTCTCGCCGCCCGTGCTGGAGGCGCTTGGCCGGGACCTGGACACATCCCTGCTTGAACCGCGAGAATGCGAAGTGACGGTTCTGTTCTGCGACCTGCGAGGGTTCAGCCACCGTGCCGAAGAAGAAGCGAATAATCTGACAGGCCTGCTGGAGCGAGTGAGTCTGGCTCTGGAAGTGATGACCAGTCAGATTCTGCGCTATGGTGGTGTCACGGGTGACTTTCAGGGGGATGCGGCTCTGGGATTTTGGGGCTGGCCGATTGCTTCGGCCGAATCTCCTTTGAACGCCTGCCGTGCTGCACTGGCAATTCGCGAAGAATTTGCCCGGGCTCAGGCTGATCCCGGGCATCCCCTTAAAGATTTTGAAACCAGCATCGGGATAGCCCATGGGCGAGCCGTCGCTGGAAAGATCGGTACGCGAGAGCAGGTGAAGGTCACAGTCTTCGGGCCCGTCGTGAATCTGGCCAGTCGTCTGGAAAGCATGACACGAGAACTGCATGTATCCGTTTTGATTGACGAATCCCTGGACCGTTTGATTCGGCTGAAGATGTCGCCGTCGGAAGGCCGTGTTCGCCGACTGCTGCAGGTGATGCCCTATGGAATGGATCGCCCGCTGTTTGTCAGCGAACTGGTGCCAGCCGAAGACCGCATGGGGATTCTGACCAATCAGCATTTGGCGGATTTCGAGCAGGGTTTGAGTGCCTTTATCGGGGGGCGCTGGGCGGATGCATGGAAGTTTCTGCATCGGATGCCGGCAGAAGACAGGGCTCAGGATTATCTTTCCATGCTGATCACACAGCATGATCGTAAGGCACCAGCGGACTGGGACGGAATTGTTCGTATGAAAAAGAAGTCAGGGTAATGGGACAGTCGGCGATTGAGTTTTCAGTGGATGACGACGAAGTGCAGGTGCTGCATGAACTGCGTGATGCGCCTGAAATTTTTGCCGCAATTGCCGCCTGTACGTCTGCCGAGCTGGCGAACCAGAAGACGCTGCGAAGCAGCTTTGACGAGCGATTGGTGCGTGCGGCGCTGGGTATTCACGAAGCACGGCAGAAGGCAATTGGTCGGTTGCCCGAAGTACAGCGACTGTGGCTGACACGCACAGGACTGGAACAATCCACGGCACCGGAAATTGCCCGCCACAAGGCCAGGCGTTTTGTTTCAGCGGACCGGGTGGTGGATCTGTGTTGCGGGATCGGTGTCGACGCGTCCGCACTGGCAGAGGTGACTCAGGTCGAAGCCATTGACGCTTCTGACGCCATGAGCCTGCGCGCCCGATGGAATGCGGAGGCATGGGGCACAGCCGACCGTCTGCAAACACGAACGGCCGATGTTTCATTGCAGTCCTGGTCCGGCCTGATTGTGCACGCAGACCCGGATCGCCGGGACGGACGTGATCGTCCATCAAAGCGACTGGAACAATACCAACCGGATCTTGTCTGGATGCAGCGACTTGCGACCACAGCGACCGGCGGAGCGATCAAGATCAGCCCGGCCAGCAATTTTCAGCAGAAGTTCCCCGGCTGTGAGATTGAACTGATCAGCCTGGGCGGCGAATGTCGCGAGGCTACCGTCTGGTTTGGGGCCCTCGCCGGACCGCATTCCTTTCGGGCCACGAATCTGACGACCGGAGAGACTCTGTCTGAGGATCCACTGTCTGCATGGACCAATGTCACGCCACAGGCGGGCGCGTTTCTGATGGATCCTGACCCGGCCATTGTGCGTTCAGGTCTGATCGACGTCATGGCGGAACGTTTTGGAATGCAGCGACTGGATGCCGAGGAAGAATATTTGACGGCAGACAGTCTTCCTGGCACAGGCTTTGTCAGCAGTTTTCAGGTCGAAGCGTTATTGTCCGGAAATCTGAAAGAGCTGCGACGTTATTTTCGAGAGCGACCGGCCAGGGAATACGAAATCAAGTGTCGTCGGATTGCGACCGATGCGAACGCCGTGCGTCGACAGCTGCCTGTCGGAGACGGGCCGCCCAAAGTCATTTTGTTCTGCCGGGTTTCCGGACGTCTGCAGATGATCGTGGCCACTCGGGTTACTTCAATCGCACACTAATTATCCTGCGGCGGAGGCGTCATCCCGGGGCGGAGGCCGGGCTGGCAACCAGCAATGTCTCTGATGCTGCAGGGGCGATCACGGAATCTACGGTGACACCGAAGATTCGTCCGTAGATCAGATAGAAGGTTGGCACCAGAACCAGCACCAGCACAGTGGACGTCATCAGGCCAAAGCACAGACTTGCGGCCATGGGAATGACCAGTTGAGCCTGAAAGGAGGTTTCGGTCAGGATTGGCGCCAACCCTGCGATAGTTGTCAGTGATGTCAGCATGACGGGGCGAAAACGGCGGCCGCCGGCCTGAAGCACGGCAGTCTCCAGTGGCACGCCACTTCGCACGGCGCTGTTGATAAAGTCGACGAGGACAATCGAGTCATTCACGACGATCCCGGTGAGTGCCACGAGCCCCAGAGTGCTGAACAGAGTTAGTGGAATGCCCATGATCCAGTGCCCGATCACGGCACCAACGATGCCGAAGGGGATGATGGCCATGACAACGAGGGGTTGTCCGTAGGAGGTGAATTCCATGGTCAGCAACACGTACATGGCCAGCAGGGCAACGAACAGGCCGATGCCAAGGCTGCGAACGCTTTCCTCATCCTGTTCCTGCTGTCCCTCCCAGCGCACACGCAGGCCGGGAAACTTTTTCAGTAATCCAGGCACAAAACTGGCCCGCAGATCTGCCACAATTTCTTTGGCGTTTCCATCTTTTTCATTAAGATCGGCCGAGATGGTGATGGATCGTTTCTGATCGATGCGATTGATTTCGGAATAGCCTCGACTGACGGACACATCGGCCAGTTCCGTAATGGGCCGCTGAATCCCATCACCACCATCCACACGAATGTCCTCAAACCTTGCCAGCGACTTGCGGTCTTCTTCGGGATACCGGACCATCAACTTGACTTCGTGGCGACCACGTTGCAGTCGCATCACTTCTTCACCGTAGTAAGACGCGCGAACGGTTCGGGCGATGCTTTCCAGCGGGACTCCCATGGCCACGGCACGTGGCTTTTCCTTCAACTGCAGTTCCCATTTTCCCGGCGTGGAATCATCGGACACATCAAAGATGCCTTTGTAGGTGGCCAGTTTGCGTTTGGTTTCTTCGACTGCCTGTTCCAGTTGCTGCATATCGGTGGCGGCCGCGAGCAGTTTGAACTCGACCGGTTTTCCTCCGGGACCACGTGACTGTGAGCCGAACGTCAGAGTTTCAACACCGGCAATTGCTCCCACAGCGGCGCGCCATTCCTGGACCACCTGTTCGCTGGTTTGATCTCTTAGTCCGGCATCCACAAGTTCTGCATAGACGGTTCCTGCATGGCTGCCTTCGGTGGTTTGTCCGCCGCCTGGTGCATTGTCTTTGACCAGTCCCACCATGCGATGAGTCACGACGACCAGCGGTGTTTGCGGAGTGGAGTATTTTGCATTGATTTGCTGAATGGCCTTTTCGATGCGGGCGGTGGCTTCTTCGGTCACACGACTGGGAGTTCCATCGGGGAAAATGACGGTGGAAATGACCTCGGGGGCGTCGAGTTTGGGAAAGAAAATTGAGGGGACGGTACCACTGGTGACAAGTGCGGCGGTCAGCAGCAGGAAAGCCACGGCAAGACTGACTGTCACTGCCGAATTGCGGACGCAGAAGCGGATTATGGGCTGATAAATGACACGAATAAAGGCCTCCAGCGCCCAGTTGGTACCGCGATTGAGCCAGCCCGTCAGCGGCGAGGGTTTTCCGGAATCATGTGCGAGATGACAGGGGAGTGCAAAGCAGGCTTCTGTCAGGGAAATCGTGAGGATCGCGATGACCGCCAGTGGCATGACGGCGAAAAACTTCCCCATCACTCCGGTCACAAAGAACATCGGCACGAATGCGAAGACGGTGGTGGCGACAGAGGAAAAGACGGACGGGACAACTTCGATGGTGCCATCGATCGCAGCCTGCATGGGGGTTTTTCCCATGGCGCGATGGGTATAGACGTTCTCGCCAATCACGATGGCATCATCCACAACAATTCCCAGCGCGATCAGAAATGAAAACAGCGACAGCATGTTCAGCGTCTGATCAAACTGCAGCAGGACGGCGCAGGCGCCCAGCAGCGAGATCGGAATTCCGAGGGCCACCCAAAATGCCAGTTTCAGGTCCAGAAACAGCGACAGGATTACAAAGACCAGAATGAGTCCCTGCATACCATTTCGCAGCAGCAGGTCCATCCGGTCTCGCACCTCTTTAGAGGAATCGGCCCAGACACTGAAGGAGTAGCCGGGCGGGAGCGGCTTTTCGCTGACATATTTTTTTACAGCATCCGACATGGCGAGAAGATCTTCGCGGGATGCGGCGTTGACATCAATCGCCAGACCGGGCTTGCCGTTGATTCGGCTGATAGACGTTGTGTCCACGAATTCGTCGCGTACCTGTCCCAGGTCAGAGACCCGGAGAACGGCGCTGTCTGGGCGCGTAATCAGGGGGATGGAGGCGATTTCTTCTCCGAGAACGCGTTTGTCTTTGCCTCGGAGCAGATAGGTTTCGCCCTGATCTCGGATTGTCCCTCCGGGCAATTCCAGATTTCGGAGCCGGATTCTTCTGGAAACATCGGTGAGCGTCAGGCCATACTGGCGGAGTGTTTTCTCGGGGATTTCGACATCGATCTGGTACTTCCGTTCGCCGGCGATTTCAGCCTGAGAAATTTGGGGAATCAGCAGCAGGTCATCGCGGACCTGTTCGGTGATGTCTCGCAGTTGCAATTCGGCATCCGGGGCATCGGAATTTTCCTGAATCACGCCGACGGTGATTGCTTTGTTTCGGAACGTGATCTGCTGCACTTCCGGTTCTTCGGCAAGATCCGGGAAGCTGGGAATCCGATCCACCTGAGATTTGATTTCGTTCAGCACTTTCTGAACGCTGGGAACATCGCTGCGGACTTCGATCACGACATTTGCGGCGCCTTCGGCAGCCACGGCAGTCACTTTTTTGATTCCGTCTACAGAGCGAACTGCTTCTTCGATTTTCTGGCAGATTCCGCTTTCGACTTCATCCGGACTGGCTCCGGGATAAGGCACTGTGACCAGGACAATTTCCAGTTCAAACTGTGGAAACACTTCGCGTCGCAGCATGAAGGCTGAGAGTGTTCCGACGATCAGTACGCAGAGAACGATGGTATTCATCGCGGGCGTATTTCGAATGGCCCATTTGACTGCAGACCCTGTCATGGTGAGGACTCCTTTACGGCATTCACATCGGTGAGAGGGGCCTGGGAGGCCTCGGGTGCCTGAGCCTGGCGGAGAATCACGGGCATACCATCCTGTATGGAAGCCAGCGGTGAAACAACGGCCTGATCCCCGTCAGAAAACGGCGTCTCAAGTTCATGCACCAGAGCGAAATCCTGCAGCATCTGTACCAGGGAAACTCCGACAACTCGTAACCGGCCGTCTCGGACAAGCCAGATTTGCTGTCCGGGGCGAATGGCTTCTGCGGGAATGCGATACAGCGGCACGGGCGCATCGATTGGTATGCGCACGGTGACGTACATTCCGCTGAGCAGTGTCGGGGGCGACACTGTAGATCCTGTGCTGCCGGCTTTGACGCGTGTTTTTTCGGGTTCGTTGACCACGACGCGGCATGGAAACATGCGGGTCGCTCGATCCATTCCGGTGCCTTCGTACCGGGACAGCACACCCTCCCAGACGGTTTCGACCCCCTCAAACTCAAACGTCACTTCGCAGGGAACGAGCGGAATTTGAAACGGATCGATTTTTCGTCCGGCATCGGCGGGCGTGTCCTGGGCCTGTTCTTCGGAAGTGGGTACGGGCTGGGCCGTCTTTGGGCGATTCTGCTGCCAGATCCATGCGAGTTCTTCGCCTTTCAGGCTGCAGCGCACTTCCATTCGCCCGGAGTCACTGATGTGCACCAGAGCATCACCGGGCTTGATGTAATCGCCTTCTTCTTTTGTGTCATCGACGATGCGACCGTTGATTGGGGCGGTCACAACGCAACGCTGCAGATCCAGTCGCGTCCGCTGCAGTTCAACCTCTGCCAGTTTTCGAGCGGCCTCTTTGGTGCGTCGTCCCTGAAGCAGCGTGTTCAATTGGTTCTGCTGCATCTGCACTGCATTTCTGGACGTGAGTTCCTGTCGGGTTGCTGTGTCCATGTCGACTTCGGAGGTCGCCTTACGATCAAAGAGCGACTGAACGCGCTGGAGATGCTGCTGCTGGAGTTCGTTGTCTTCCTGGGCCAGTTTCAGCAGCGCGGCGACGTTTTTCTGATCGACATCGATTGCCCGCAGTTCCTCTTCGACCTGACTGAGCTTTGCCAACAGTCGCTGTTCATCGAGTTGGTAATTCAGAGAATCGATTTCGAAGAGCACATCCCCCTGATTGACAAAGGACCCGCTGCGGCACAGTTCCGCTTTCTTCAGGACACGGCCGGCAACTTCTGCACCCACGGTCAGGACACGATAGGTTGACGCCTCGCCGTCGACAGCGATCTGAAAAGGGCCAGTCCAGCGCGTGATTGCGATGGTATCCACCAGCGGCAGGGCTTTTTCCTGGCCAGACTTTGACGCATCTGTGGGCACTTCAGGTTTGGCGCCAAAGAAGACCAGTCCAAATACGCCCAGCCCAAGAATCAGCACGGACCCGGCCAGGTTCAACAGGACATGCAGCACGCGTCCTGTCGCAGGCGAGGAATCTGTCTGAGACGACACCGGGGCGGAGGATTGAACCATCGACGGAAGTTTCCTTGCACAGCAGAATAACACGCATTTCCGGGCCGGCATTGTTGGAGGATACCACGGAGACCTGCACGATTACCAGATGCCGTTTAGAGGTACACCTGCGATTTGCCATGAACCACCAGCGGGACATCAGAACACCGAGGGGTGGGAACGAAATCCAGCGAATTTCAGTATATACCCAGAACTGAGACTTACCCCCCGACTCGCTTTTGTTTTGACGGCAATTTCTATCGAATGACAAGCGGGAAATTGAGTGCGGAAGTCTGACGATGCGTTGCATGGATTGTTGGCTGTCGCTGTGAACCCTGGTTGAGTTCAAAACTATAGTTTTTTCGAAAATTACATCGAGTTGAATTGAAGGATGTCACTCAGCTTCATACTCACCTCGACTAAGTCGGGACAGCGTATCCGGAAGTATTGCGCTATTTTTCAAGCAGTTGGGGGTGTTTTGTGGCAGGGAAGCGGAGTGATGACGACAAAGGAAAACGGGCCATTTCAGAGGCTATGCTCGAAAGAATTCTTGCGTCGTTTGGCAAGCCCAGGCCGACGGGCCTGGTGACTGGGCGTGATATCACGACGGGGTCCACATCCAATAAACGATCCCAGCAAACATCAAGTGTAGGCAAATCCGCCGTCGAATCTGGCTCAGGACCCGGGCAGGTTCGCCCGGAACACAAAATTCCAAAGGGAAAGACTCTGCATCAGGCATGGAGACTTGCTCTGCAATTCTTCGAGGGGCAGCACTCAAATCGCGTGCAGGAGAACACACCGGCGATTGCAAATCCGATTGAAATCGTCGACTCCAACTGGAATACATGGGTTGACGTCAAGTTTGAATACAAAGGCAAGAGCTACACCAGCAGCCTTGGAATAGACCACTTGACCAAAAAGATCTCATGGGGCTGCAGCTGCCCTCATCGCGAGCTCTGTGAACACACGTTCATAATGACCTGGAATCTGCAGGAAATGGTTAAGACGCCGGGGACTCCTTTGGAAGAGGCCCTGATGGGAAAGACGCTGCAGGAGCGCGAGCAGGAAAAAACTCTGAATTTGCTGAAGTCATTCACCGCTGTGGCAACAACCGTGGCCAGTAGTCACGACAGGCCAGGCGAGGAAACTGACCCGCGGCCACTGACTCGTTATGCATGGAACCTCTCCTGGGTCCTTGACGATAAGCCGTGGGCGGTGTTTCTCAATCCTGTGGAAATGCAGGAACGAAAAAGCGGCGGCTGGACGAAGGGGCGTGAGTTAAATCTGGAATCTTTCATGCGGAGTGATCGGTCCAACTGGTCGCCGCTGGAGCACAGGATAGCGTCGACAATTACAGTTGGGACCTGGCAGCCGACAGTGATGTCCGTTGTTTCAGCCTTTGAGATTCTCTCAGAATCCGACGCTTTTCTGCTCAATCGGGAACCGGCAACGGTATCCGTGCAGCGTCTGGAAATGTTCATTTCAGAAGTCCCCGGGGGTTACCTGCTGGAGACGACGGCAAGCAGAATGCTGGCTGCAAAGGCTGGTGGTCTTCAGGGAGGCACCTTGACGACAAATCAGGCCATCATTGTGGTACTGCCCGGTGAACGTCGAGTCGTCGCGCTGACCAGCCCTGGTGATTGCGGTTTGATCTGCGACCACCTGATGCAGCACCCATTTGTAAATCAGGCGGGGTTTAAGCAGCTTCAGGATATTCTTCAGACGCTCAGTTCTGTCATGACGGTGCATTTGCCCTCATCGCTTGCAGGTGAAGAAAAGCAGCTGGAACCAACCCCGGCAATCCTGTTTCATCTCCGTCATGCCGGAGTACTTGACGTCAGTGTTGTCGTGCGTGACTCCAATCGCCAGCTGGAGTTTCCCGGTGAAGGGATGGCACGCACATTCGTTCAGGACCTAACCGGTCGCTTCCATTACGTTCGAAATCTGCAGGAGGAGGTTCGACTCGCAAAGCAGCTTGCAGAGCGGCTGCAGGTCCAGCGTCTTCCCGCGCTGAAACGCTGGGTCTGGCGAGTGACCCAGGGCGACGATATCAGCAATATTCTGGCAACGGCCGGGGCCATGGTGGAAAGCAGCGAGGTCAGTGTCATGTGGCACAAGGACTCCGCCAGCAAG
>CAIQIE010000281.1 GCA_903871805.1 uncultured Planctomycetaceae bacterium
CGTTACGACGGCGACCCGCTGCCCAGTATCTGGTCCTTTGACAAAGATCAGGAAACCGTGATTCTGGCCCAGACATTTTCGAAGAGTTTTTCGCCGGGAATTCGGGTGGGGTTGGGTGTTCTTCCGCAGGCATTGGTCAAGTCGGTCTCGGATCTCAAGGGGAATGAAGACTTCGGCTCGGCCCACCTGAACCAGCACATTGTCGCCGCGACGCTCCGGGATGGTTCGTACCGGCAGCATGTTGAGCGGGTTACCAGCAGTTACCGAACGAAACGCGACGCAATGCTGCGGGCGGTTGAGCGAGAATTTTCCGGACTTCCGGGCGTCTCGTGGTTTCGGCCGCACGGAGGCATGTATGTCTGGATGCGGCTTCCGGAGACGATCGAAACGGGCTTTCACAGTCCTTTGTTTCGACGTGCGACTCAGGTGGACAAAGTCATGTATGTTCCCGGAGAACTGTGCTACCCCATGGACTGGCCGGAGCGGCCTCGCTGCGAAATGCGGCTTAGCTTCGGTGTGCAGTCGCCGGAAGGCATTGAAGAAGGCATCCGGCGTCTTGCGTGCGCTGTCCGGGCTATTATGGGCCTGCAGCAGACGGGTGATGGGGCACCTTTATGACCGCACAGCCGGCTGAGGACTGGAGGCCGGCATGCACACTGCAGACGCTGCACGTTCGTGCTGCCATGCTACGATCGATCCGCGAGTTCTTCCACAGGCACTCGTACATGGAAGTGGATACGCCCTGTCTTTCGCGGGACATTGTTGTGGATGCGCATCTGGAACCCTTCCAGATGACCATGGGAACAACTCGTTGGTTTCTGCAGACATCACCCGAGGCGCATATGAAGCGGCTGCTGGCGACTGGCAGCGGGTCGATCTTTCAGGTGAGTCGAGTGTTTCGGAACGACGAGTGGGGCGACCGACACAATCATGAGTTCAGCATGATTGAATGGTACGGTGTGGGCAGTACCTGGACGCAGCAGCTGGAGTTCACGGAATCGCTTGTGCGTACTGCCGTGCAGGCGGCTGCAGAAATCGGGACTGTGCCAGCGTGCCTATGGCCGGAAACGCTCTTTGCCTGCACCACGTATGCTCAGGCCTTTGAAGCCATGATGGGGCTGAATGTCCATCAGGCCAACGTGGAAGAACTGCAGCGGGCTGCGCGGACATTAAACATTCCGCTGCCAGAGACGGGGCCGGATCCGGGGGTTGATGAGTTGCGTAACCTGTTGCTGGCGATGGTGATTGAGCCGCAGCTTGGCGAGCGTGAGGGGCGAGAGTTTCCGGAGTTTCTGTGTGACTATCCGCCAACCCAGGCGGCTCTGGCGGTTGTGACGGATACAGAACCGCCCGTTGCGCGTCGATTTGAGTTATATATTCGGGGCATCGAGCTGTGTAACGGCTATCAGGAATTGACGGACCCGGTGGAGCTGGCCCGGCGTGATGTGCTCCAGAATCAGGGGCGAAAACTCGACGATCGGCAGGAACTTCCGGGGGCTCCGCGATTGCTTGTGGCCATGCAGGCTGGACTACCGGATTGCTCTGGCGTGGCCCTGGGATTTGACCGGCTGGTGATGATCGCCACGGGTGCCGCCCGAATCGACGATGTGATGCCATTTCCGGGAAACAGAGCCTGAAAACCGGATTCTCGTTGCAACGCGCCGCTGCGGAACCGTGCTGTTCGCAATCTCCGCGGTTCGCTACCATGGGTTGTCGCAGCTGCTGCAGCGATCCAGTTACGCCGCAGCGGGTGTGCGGTACGTTGCCGCCAGTCATTAAGCAAGTATCTGCTGATTTTCGAACAATCCTCTGCCTGCCTTTTTTAGCACGTCTCAGAACAACTTTTCATGGCAAATACTCAACCGGACGTTAAAGCATCCGCGGTATCGTCTCCATTGTGGGTGGCCGAGCTTTCGTTGCTGTCGGTCGCGGTGATCTGGGGTGTCAACATTCCGATCATGAAGATCGCTCTTGGAATGCAGATGGACCGCTTTGCCCTGAACGGGCTGCGTCTGGTGATTTCATCCGCAACGCTGCTGATATTCGCGTGGCTGGAATACCGACGCGGCATCTATCCGGATGTGCGGCGGAACTGGAAGCGTCTGCTGGGATACGCAGTGCTGGTTTCTGTGCTGTACCAGTTACTGTTTCTGCTGGCTGTCTCGCAGACGACATCGGCAGATATTGCGTTGATCATGGCGACCGTTCCCATGTGGACGGCCATCGGGGCACGAATTGTGCTGAAGGAAGTCCTCGTTCCGCGTGCATGGCTGGGGCTGTGGATTGCCTTTGCCGGGACCGTCATTGTGACGTTGCAGGGCAACACAGCGGCTCCTGGCACGCCACCGGCAACCGTTGTTGTTGAGAGCCTTGAGAGCGGCGAAAAAGACACAGCGTTATTCACAGTGGAAGGGCTGGAGACACCCGGGCTCGTGGTTCCGCCGACTTCAAAGCCACAACCGGTAAAGGCAGGCGACTCATCGGCCGCTGCGGATCGGCGTTTCATGGGCAATCTGATCGCACTGGCAGCAGCGCTGATGTGGTCGGGCGGAACAATTTGCAGTCGGCCGATGCTGAAATCCATTTCTCCGGTGCAGCTGTCGGCATTTTCCGCGACCACCGGACTGCCATTTCACCTTGCAGTCGCCTGGTCGGCCTTACCGGGCAGTCTTGTGCTGTTGAGGGAAATTCCGATGGATCTGTGTCTGCTGTATTCCGGAGTCCTGTCGACGGGCCTTGCTCTGCCGATGTGGAGTTACGGCGTGAAGTACGCGGGAGCAGCGCACGCGACCATGTTTCAGAATCTCAGCCCGATTGTGGCCATTGTCGCGGCATGGCTGATGCTGGGTGAGCCGCTTTCTGTGGCGCAGGTCATTGGTGGCCTGCTGATCCTGGGAGGACTGATTGTCATGCGATCAGCAAGGAAGCAGGGGGCGTAGGGTTCAGGTTCATCAACAACGGACGATGACCTGACAGAAGCTTGAGTCCCGTTTTGGCAGACATCCGGCTGTTTCCACGTGTCTTTGTGGAAACCATGCCCAGGAAATGACATACTGTGACCGGTCGAATCGCCTGGCGGTTCGACGGGTTACCGCTGTGCTGACGGCCGGTCCCCTGATTTCCGGCGTGCCCGCTGAGGTGTGGCATGCAAAGGAATCCGGGAATTCCGGTCGTCATTTCCCACCAGACGTCTTCCTGCCCGGATCCGTTTCGATGCATCCACGACATCGCTATTTTGGTACACGGACTCTGCAGTTCTTCATCTGCCTGAGCGTTTTCCTGGCAGGGTTCCAGGTATTGCCGGCGCAGGATTCTGAATGGCGAACACAGACCATTCCGGAAGCATGGCGAAGTGTTCCCGGCGGTGACCTGAAACCGATTGATGGTTATTCATGGTATCGCACGCTGGTCCGAATTCCTGAGGACTGGGACGGGCAACAGTTGACGCTGTTTATCGAGGCCCTTGATGACGCTCGATCTTCCTGGGTCGGGGGTCAGTTGGTGGGTGTTGCTGGTGCATTTCCGCCGGGATTTCGCAGCGGCCTTGGTGAACGCGGACGTTATATCGTGGAACCGTCGCTGGTCCACGGAGGGCAGTATCTGTCGGTTGCCATTCGAGTTTACCAGTACGATCCGCGGCCGAACTTCAGTGTGGCTCCACCGGTTCTTATGAATGAATCCCGCAGAGAAGCGCTGCGTCTGGAGGGCGTGTGGAAGTATCGTCCAGGCGATGATCTGAGTTGGGCGAAGGCTGGCCCTGAAGACTTCGGAGTTGCCCCAACAACGCCGTTGACTGACACAGAAGCGGCGGCTCGGGGAGTTTTTCAGCGGATCGACAGTGTGGATGATGTGGCAAAGTATGTATCCAGACGAAATGGGGATACGGATCCGTTATCACCGAGCGACGCAGTCGGGCATTTTCAGACACCGCAGGATCTGGCGGTTCAGATGGTGCTTGGTGATCCGGACATTGCTCAACCATTGTTCATCTCGTGGGACGAACGGGGACGTCTGTGGGTTATGGAATACCGACAGTATCCGGATCCTGCCGGTTTGACGATGGTCAGTCGTGACACTTTTCTAAGAACGGTCTACGACAAGGTACCCTTGGCGCCGCCAAATCACGAACGGGGTGCCGACCGGATCAGCATCCACGACGACACCAACGGAGACGGAGTGTATGACAGTCATCGAACATTTGTGGACGGACTGAACATCGCGTCATCATTTGCCATTGGTCGTGGTGGCGTGTTTGTCACCAATCCGCCTTATCTGCTGTTCTATCCCGATCGAAACCAGGACGATGTGCCGGACGGAGACCCGGAAGTCCTGCTGGAAGGATTTGGCATTGAGGATTCTCATTCCGTGATCAACAGCCTGCGGTTTGGTCCGGATGGATGGCTGTATGGGGCCCAGGGCAGCACGGTTACGGGGGCGGTCAGACGTCCGGGCAGTAACCAGCCTCCAATTCGTTCCCAGGGTCAGATTATCTGGAGATATCATCCGGAAAAACGCATCTACGAAGTCTTTGCTGAAGGTGGCGGCAACACATTTGGCTGTGAGATTGACCAGAAAGGCCGGATCTACTCGGGCCACAACGGAGGCGATACGCGAGGATTTCATTATGTTCAGGGTGGATATTACCGCAAGGGTTTTGGCAAGCATGGTCCGCTGGCAAATCCGTATGCGTTTGGCTTTTTTGAACACATGAAGCACCACGCCGTCGCGCGATTTACCCATAACTTTGTGATCTACGAGGAGCAGGTGCTGCCAGGGCGATTTCGGGGGCAGTTGTTCGGCATAGAGCCACTGCAGGGGCAGGTTGTGCTGAGTCATTTTCGACCCTTTCAGTCTTCCTTTGAAACGGAAGACATTGAGCGAGTCCTGAAGACCGACGATCCCTGGTTTCGGCCGGTGGATATCAAAGCCGGGCCGAATGGAGACATTTATGTGGCTGACCTGTACGAACAGCGTATCGACCATAGCAGTCATTATGCGGGCCGCATTGACCGCACCAGCGGACGCATCTATCGCCTGACGACGCCGGATCGGCTGACAAATGCTCCGCCGCAAGTGGACCGTCCATTCGCCGCGGACATATCAGACGCGGAGTTAATTTCGAAACTCGACCATCCCTCCAAATGGCATCGGCAGACCGCGGTGCGTCTATTGGGTGACCGAAAACACAGCGATCTGAGTGCCCGCATCCTTTCAGAACTTGAAACGTCCACTGGACAGTCCGCTCTGGAACGTTTGTGGGCATTGAATGCCGTTGGTGGTCTGACGGACCTTGCCGCCATTTCGCTGCTGAAGCACGACGACCCCTTTGTGCGAGCATGGACAGTCAGACTTGTCTGCGATCCGGGAAATCCTTCTGCCGAGGTGGCGGGCGGCATCACCGATGCGGCAGGATCCGAGGGCTATATCGAGGTGCGAAAGCAGATGGCCAGTTCTGCGAGGCGTTTGGCGCCGGGCCTGGCTCTGCCGATTATCAACGCACTGCTGAGATATGACGAGGATGCAGCGGACATTCATCAGCCGCTGCTGATCTGGTGGGCGATCGAAGCGCAAATGTCGCGAACCGATGCGGCAACACTGGCTCACCAGCTGCTGGCGACTCCGGAGTTGTGGAAACGACGGATGGTCGTCGGAACCATTACCGAGCGGCTGATGAAGCGTTACGCACTTTCTGGAACACGGCAGGATCTGCTGAACGCCGCGGCATTGCTGAATACGGCCCCGGACCGAGAGAGCACAGAGCTGCTGCTGAAGGGCTTTGAAGAGGCGTTTCAGGGACGGAGTCTGGCCGGGATTCCGGAAGAACTGATTCAGGCCCTCGGAAAAAGTGGTGGTGGCTCTTTGGCGCTGCGTTTCCGGCAGGCTCAGCCAGACGCGATTGCGGAGGCAGTGAACATTCTGGGAGATGCGAAGGCCGCCTCAGCGCAGCGGGTATCGTTGATTGAGATTGCCGGGCAACTGCACCTGCCGCAGCTGTTTGCCCCGCTGCTGCAGCTGGCGGAATCCGAAAACAACCCGGCGATCCTGGCGACCGCGTTGACGGCTCTTCAGAACTTTGACAATCCCGCGATTGCCCCTGTGGTACTCAACCGGTTTTCGGCACTGGACAACGAGGCTGCGATGGCGGCCGAAACGCTGATGGTCAGTCGTGTCAGCTGGTCAAATCAGCTTGTTCAGGCAGTGACCGAAGCAAAGATTCCCCGAGAGCGGATTTCGGAGCCTGCGATCAGACGGATGCTGCTGCACCAGGACCAAAAACTTGCGGCGAGCATTCATCAGCTCTGGGGTGAGCCTGCGGGGCAATCTCCCGCACAGGTCCAGGCAGAAACCCAGCGTGTCCAGACCGCTCTGGCCGCGGGTACCGGTAATCCGAAGGTCGGTAAGCAGGTTTTTTCACAGAACTGCGGCCGCTGTCATTTGTTGTTTGAAGAGGGGGGCCGAATCGGTCCGGACCTGACACCATTCGCCAGAGACAATCTGGAACGGATGCTGATCAGTGTGATCAATCCGGGATTGGAGATTCGCGAGGGGTTTGAGAATTACCTGGTGGTCACAATGGATGGCCGGGTCCTGAATGGATTTCTGGTGGAACGCGACAGCCAGATTGCGATTCTGCGTGGTGTGGATGGACAGAACGTGATTTTGAAGCAGGACGATATCGAGGAAATGAAAGTGGTGCCTCAGTCGGTCATGCCCGAAGGCGTTCTGAAGACTTTAAATGAACAGCAGCTGCGCGACCTGTTTGCCTATCTGCGATCCACACAACCTGTGAATTACTGAATTTTTCTGTTACTCAATTGGGTGCAGGTCGACGGAAACGATTTCTTTCCGGATTCACCTGCGACCGTTTCTCAAAGGGTCATTCATGTCTGATTCGATTGTGCAGGTCCGTCAGATTGACCATGTGACTTTTGTGGTCAGGGATGTGGAAGCCAGCCGCAGATTTTATGTCGGAGTGCTGGGCATGAACGAAGTGGGCCGGCCAGCATTTTCCTTCGGCGGCGCGTGGTTTCAGGCGGGAGCGACACTGATTCATTTGATCGAGGAGCATGATCGAAGCGGTCCGGCAGGATATCCGGTTGAGGTTCTGGTCCGATCCAGTCGCAATCATCACGTAGCGTTTGCTGTGGAGGATGCCCATGAGGCCGCGCGGCAGTTAAAAGCGCAGGGATTTCCGCTGCTGGACGATGCCAAACTGCGCCCGGATGGCGCGGTGCAGGTATTTGTCGTGGATCCCGACAACCATGTCATTGAACTATGCTCCGGCCCGTGAACGCTGGACCGTCTTTCGTGATGTCGAAGACCTTGTAATGAAGAAGAGCCGGTCATATTGAAGGCCCGGAGCAAAACGAACAAACGAACGAAGCCGATGCAGACTGCACCGACTTCGTTCGTTGTCTGGAGTTTCGCTTTTGAAGTTACTTTATCGACGGGGACAGTGCCAGCAGGGCAGTGCCAGCAGGGCAGTGCCAGCAGGGGCGGTACCAGTCGGGACGGTACCAGTCGGGGACGGTGCACCAGTTTACAGTCTTTGGTGACCTTCTGTCATGGGGGCAGAAATCCAGCGAACTCGATTGGAATCGGTTGAGTGACTGATGGAGTTGCCTTTCAGGGAGGAGTTGCTGGTTTTCACAGCCAGTCGTCGGGAAGGCAGAACTTCATTAATGTCACTGGCCCGATCAGCAATAACTGTCCTGCCGGGACGGCTTGCCTGAGGATTTGTGCCTTCGGCAGCAGGTTTTTCTTCACGCATGAAGGAATCAGATCCTTCAGCAGGTTTCGGTGCGTCTGGTTTTTCAGCCGGGGCTTCATTGGCCGGAACCGTGATTTCAGGCATCGGAGGCTTATTGGAGATTTCGTTGTCGGCACCAAAAGGAGCGGGTTCAGCGGGAGAGGAGCCGAAGTCGTCTGGGGGCGTGGTTGCCGGACGTCGTGGGGCGACTGGCGTGAAAGTTTCCTCGGCAGGCTCTGGTGTCGTGGCAGCAGGAGCTACCGGCCGGGCTTCTGGCTTTGGTTTGGCAGTGGGTGACTTGTCATAGGTGCCTTCGGGCGCACTGAAATTTTCGTCCATCTGCGGTTTCAGGCTGCCACCACTGGACGACGTTGTCCCCGCACAGGCCCCGCCTGCACACGCTCCACCCGCACAGCTATTTCCACAGCCGCAGGGATCACAGCAGACGGGAGCGCAGCAGTTATTGCCCATGCCGGAAGAATACGACACGCTGTAGACTGGATACGCAGGCGCGTACATGGCGGAGTACGTGCCGTACGAGGGTGCGTTGTAGCCATAACCACCGCCCCACCCGCCGAACAGCCACCAGCAGCAGGCCTGAGCAGAACCAGATCCGGCCAGCATTCCGGCTGTTGCCAGCAGAAGTGCACCAAAGCGTTTCATGGGAGATCCTTGAGAGCTATTGAGACTGATAAAGCGGTGTGTGAGAAACAGAACACGAGCCAACAACCCCGCCGCCGACATTTTTTTTGGTTACTCACACGAAAAGCCCAGCCATGGAACCAGCAGAATACAAAATACCGACGCAGGCGGAAAGAATCCCCTGGCTGACTTAAACTTCCTGTTTTACAGGCGCCAATCGGAGCTTGTCAAACATTCCTTTTAAGATTCCATTCCATCCTGGAAAAGTGAACCCCCGAATTCCCGCAGTGGCGTAGCCGGGAAATTCTGAAACGTCAGAATTTCGGAGCTGGCAGATCGCTGTCAGCCCGGACGCGACGGATAAACAGAGGGTTGGTACACTTCCAGAAACAGGACGACCGCCGGGGGTTTCAGCAATGCAACATCTCCGGGTACCGGTTTTCCTTAGCGGGTTTAACGTTGCCAAAGCTTCCGTGCGGGTGCGCGGGAATGGAACCTTTCATGCCAATTACCCGACATTTCCTGGGGCTGGATCAACCTGCCCTTTCGTCAGCCTGCGACTACCTGATTTCCCGCTATGCGTCCGGCAATGATCTGGACCTTTCGAAGGTCATTCTGGTGATGCCGGGCCGCCGGGCGGGGCGGCGAATCCTTGAAATTCTGGTGCAGCGGGCATTTGATCGCTGGCCGGGACTGCAGCCACCACAGATCGTCACTTTCGATCGTTTTCCGGAATTGCTGTATCCCCAGCAGAAGCCTCCTGCTGACGAACTGACTCAGCTTCTGGTCTGGCGTGCGGCGTTGTTTGCTGTTCCGGCAAGGCAGGTGACTGCCGCTTTGCCACATCCACCAGATCCGAGTTCTGTCAATGCATGGATGGCGCTCTGCAAATCGCTGATGCGTCAGCACAATGAGTTGGCTGCCGAGGGGCTGGACTTTGATGATGTCTTCACTGCGCTCGCAAATTCCGGAGAGCGCGAGGAGGCCGAACGCTGGAAGGCCCTGCGTCGAATTCAGGCGGAATATCTGATGCAGATGGATCAGCTGGATCTGTGGGATACGCAGACGGCCCGGCTGATTGCGGTCGAGAAGCAGGAATGCCAGACTGACTGTGACGTTCTGCTGATCGCCACCGTAGACATCAATCGTATCGTAAGGCAGATGCTGGATCAGATACCGGATCGTGTTGCAGCGCTGATTCATGCATCGGAGTCAGATGCATCCGCCTTCGATGAGTACGGCTGTGTCATTCCGGAGCAATGGGAAAACCGAACACTGGATATCAGCGATGCTCAGTGCCGAATCACGGGAACGCCCCTTGATCAGGCACGCACCATGACGGAGCTGCTGTCGTCCTTTCCGGGACACTTCCGTGCCGACGACGTGACAATCGGCGTCGCTGACGACGACATGGTGCCGACACTGCTGCAGGCGCTGGCAGATGCAGGTGTCGCCGGACACTGGCCCGTGGGAACCCTGCTGAAACAGACTCGTCCCTCCAGACTGCTGAATGCGCTGGCCATCCACATCGCATCAGCTCGTGATGAACTGCCTCCGGACTTTGCCACGCTCGCCGACCTCGTGCGTCACCCGGATGTCGGTGAGTGGATTCAAAACCATCTGCTGCAGACGCTGGACGACGACGACGTCCGGATAAGAATTCCGTTCTGGCTGGATGAACTTGACCAGTACATGACGACACATCTGCAGATGACTCCGGGAACAATGCTGGGCACCGCTCCACGGCGACTGATTGTTGCGGAACTCTGCCGCGCTGTTGAGTCTCTGATGCGGTGTCTGATTCCCGACTCCGGTACTGCCGAAAATGCGTTATCGGCGGTCGGACGAATTCATCCGGACGGAGCCATTCCAGCCCGCCAGAGAACATTCGATGACCAACTGGCGATCCTGGAAAAATCTCTGACCAGGCAGCTGGAAAAGCCTCGTCCGCTATCGGAATGGTCTGAGGGCATTATTCGTCTGCTGGCCACGGTTTACGGTGATCGGCAACTGTCTGCAGACAACGACGTGCATCGGGGCATCGCCCGCTGCGTCAATGAACTTCAGGATCAGAACGAGAGACTGCGGCGGATCCCGGTCCATGCGATGCCGCTGTGCACTGCGGCTCAGGCACTGCAGTTGCTTCTGGAACAGATTTCTGAAGAGGCTCAGACGGCATCATGGCAGGACGATGCCATAGAACTGATGGGGTGGCTTGACCTGCCTCTGGATGACGCACCGGTTCTGGTGATCACAGGCTTTAATGAAGGGAACGTCCCCGAATCCGGCGGGACTGACGCGTTTTTGCCCAACAGCCTGCGTTCCCGACTGAACCTGAAAGATAATCGCCGGAGATACGCCCGCGACGCCTGTGCGCTGCACACCATTCTTCGCAGCCGCCGCAAAGTTTTCCTGATCATGGGCCGCACGAATTACGACGGCAACCCACTGGCACCAGGCCGTCTGTGGCTCGCCTGCGAACCTGCATTGCTGCCCCACCGCGTGCGGTGGTTCTACGAACCAGAACAGGAGCAGAAGTCACAGACGTCCGACGCGCCTGCTGTCATCAGCGAAAGCACCGTCGAGCGGTCGCTCAGCGGCTTCACGGTCCCGGCCCCTGTCAATGTGCCGCCTGCCCCGGAGGTTCTGGCGGTCACCGCATTTCGCGAATATCTGCAGTGCCCCTACCGCTATTTCCTGCGTCGGGAACTGCGGCTTCACTCCGTCGATAACGATGTTCGGGAACTATCCGCGTCGGCTTTTGGGAATCTGATTCACCTGGTGCTGGATAAATTCGGTGGGTCATCTGTACGGCATGCCACAGAACCGGATGCGATCCGATCCATGCTGATCGACGAACTTCACCGTCAGGCACTGGGACTGTTCGGCAGGTCACGATCAGCAACGGTCAGCGTCCAGCTGAAGATGATTGAAAGTCGCCTGACCGCATTCGCGGACTGGCAGGCGGACAATGCCCGGGAAGGGTGGAGAATCATCTGGACGGAACAGAAGCTGTTCTGTGAGGACTTCCGCGATATTCGTGAGCGCCCCGTTCGTCTGGAAGGCCGTGTCGACCGCATTGATCGACACCTGACATCGGGAGTTCACCGCGTGATTGATTACAAAACCAGTGAGACAGCGGAAGAGCCCGCGAAGACACACCGCAACCGCGAGGGATGGGTGGATTTGCAGCTGCCGCTTTACCGACTGCTGATTCGGTCTCTGGCCATCAAAGGTGATGTCGAACTGGGCTATGTGCAGTTACCGGGTGATCTTGCCAAAGTGGGATTTGCCATTGCGGATTGGTCCGACAGCGATTTGCTGGAGGCAGAAACCCTGGCCAGAACCATCGCGGCGGATATCCTCGATCTGAAAATCACGGACGTGCCGCGTCTGAACGACCTGCGTTATGCCGAGTCTTCGCGAATCTGTCAGGATACCGTCATTGACCGCCACATACCGTGGCTGAGTGACTGGCGCGGTCGGTGACGTTGTTCAGAGTGAAGGAGTTTGGGGTTATCGAGCGGGGCGATTTGCGGCGAATAAAAAGCATGCGGCCATTGCATCTCAGGATGTTCCACCTGAGATACAATGGCCAGGGTCTGATGATATTCACCGCACGCGGCGACGAGAGCGAATCTCAATGACGGCTTTTCAGCAACTTCCGCAACAGTCCGGCAGGCCGCCGCGATGCAGTCCCCGCGTGATGGCTGCAGCAGATTAACCAGTCGGAGATCGCAGCCTTCGCATCACCAGTCAGCAGCGTCGGACCTGTCCCCGTACCGCACGCCTGATAAACAGCCACGGTCGTCGGGATCGAGGCCTGCGTTTCGCCGGCAATCGCCAGTTTTAAGGGCGCACACAGTGCCAGCATCGCCGGGAGGTCCCCGTAACGAACCGCGCCGGGCAACAGATTCACATCGCGAATTTCCGTGATCGACGCAAACCTGTATCCGGACGTATCCACAGCCACTCCGGCCAACTGCTGTCTGGCTATTGCTGCAGCACAGGCAACATGTGGACCGGAACCGTTGACACCTGCCAGATAAACGGCAGTTGCCGCGTTCCGGCCATACAGAGCATAGGAGGTCAGCGTCAGAATGTCGTGCACACGCTGGCTGAACAATGGATTATTGTAGCCCAGTGTGTAGCCGGCAAATTCCCGTGGATTACTGACCGTTGGATACTGTCCGACGGGCTTGCCGCTCTCTGTAAACTCCCCCGTCAGATATAAGTCCGCCGAATAGACGGAAAAGCCGGCATCCAGAAGGTCGGACACAGCCGGAATCAGCTGGCCATCGGAGGCGAATAATGTGGACTTGCCCTGACCGTCAATCCAGACGACAACGCGGCCATTGGAGCGTGCTGGCTGCAGCAGGTACGCGGGCAACTCCTCTTTCCTGCCCGGAAGTCTGACGCGGACTGTTGAATAAGTCACGTCCCCGCAAATTGACTGATGCAGCGTGACACAGGAGGTCTCACCCCGCGCTGGCAGACCTCGGCCAATCATCACATCCAGAGCACCGCCAATCACACAGCGATAACGAGTGACCCCTGCGGCATCCTGCGGTGTCAGTGCGGCGATTTGTCCGGACGCCGCGGCATCCAGTGATTTCAGCAGCGTTACCTCGGCCGCCTCGGACTTGTCAGGTGCCGGGTGTTCTGTATCGAACACCGTCGTTTCGTCACGCGTCAGTGGTACGTATTCCCGCTCGACAATGGCACTGTGGCCCAGATTCAGAGTCCTGTTGAAGAACTCATACATCAGCATGCGACTTGGCAGATTGTAGTTGTGCGGAAACTTCAGGTACTTCGCATCCACATTGTCCGGAACTCCGAACATGGCGTAGAGCTTCTTCAGTTCCGGCAATCCCCTGGTTTCAATATCCACAGTCCAGTCATCCGCTCCCGTCATAGCGATCGGGCGTGGTGCCGCCATGGCAGCAAACTCAACATTCCCTGTCTCAATCCGCAGATAGGAGGCATTTTCGCAGGTACATCCCCCCTGCATTGCCGTTGAGACCATGACGGCCGGAAAAGCTGCGGTCACGCGTTCGTCCAGTGCCGTCAAAATAAACGTCTGCGTGCCGCCACCGCTGGCTCCTGTCACTCCAATTCGCGTCGTATCACAATCCGGCCGCGACGAAATCCAGTCCAGCGCTCGGATGGAATTCCAGGTCTGCAGTCCCATCGCGTTCAACGACCGAAGTTCAGACTGAGCACTGAACAGGCCAAAGTGCTCTGCACTGCTCAGACCTGGACGCTGCTTCGCAAAGCCATGAGCCAATTCCTGCGTCAGCGAACTTCCATCCGCGTAGCCGATCATGTCGTAAATAAAGACCATGCACCCCATACGGGCCAGCTGAACGCAGCGAGCCTGAAGTGGATGACGTCCTCCCACCTTGTCCGTCTCTCCGCCTGACGCCAACTCTTTCTCAATTTGAGCATCCCCATGATCATGGAACCGGCCGTTCAGCCAGTGACCATGCGGACTTAAAATCGTCGGCAGTCGGCCGGTTGCATTTTTGGGTAAATACAGACTTCCGGTCACCAGTAGCCCGGGACTGCTTTCAAAATAGACTCGGTCAACCGTGTAATCTTCACGCTCAACACGGCCGTGCACGGTCGCCTTGATCTCGGGACGTTCCGGCATCGGCCACAGCCCACAGGCAACTCGAATCTGCCGTGACACGTGTTCCTTGCGAACTTTCCATTCTGCCAGCGAGGAGGGGACCTTGAACGGAAAATATCCATTCAAGTCTTTCAGAGCTCCCAGACGGGCATCGTCAGGAGGGGCCCATGGACCAGCAGCACTGACATTGGTGGCGAACAACGCCTCTGACGGCAGCAACGCGCCAGCAGACACAGCAGCAGAGAGGCGCAGCAAGCTGCGACGGCCGAGAGATCGCCTGGTCATAAATGGCACTCCGAGTCGGTGGGTTGGACAAAACAGGCAGGCAGGGAAAAAACTATAACACTCGACACGGGGTATTGGCGAGTAAGGCGGGGCCGAAGCGGATTCGCGGAGAAATTCCGCCCCTCAAATCCGCAAAAACGGGCGAAGTGGAATAAGCCTACTGCCTTCCGAAACCCTCAGTTCAGGCATTTCCGCATCGCAGCAACGGAATCGCAATTACTGCGGAAAATGAAATTCCCGTAACCCGGGCCGTATCCCGCCCGCGGAAAGCGGCACACCCGGATCACATGGCGGGCAGATTCATGCAAAGTTGTCAGTAAAAAACGGTGGCTCGGGCCGGGGCGATCAGCGTGGCAGGAAGCGGTTGGCAGCAATGCTTGCCAGCCCGATGTGGCCTGGTGCGATAGTCTGGAATTTGCGTACCGCCCCAGCCGCCTGTCCATGGGTTGGAAATCAGCCCAATCACGCAACAATTCATGACCAGCACCCGTGACAGGCCGCACGGTTTCTGAGGACCGTCTGCGTTGGCCAGAACACGTTTTCTTAATTCCGTTTCGGGTTGGTCACGCAGGACTGCGATGCTTTAAAGCTCACCCCCCCTGTTATTTCTTTTGCAGGGCAGGATCTTTTAATGCATCTTCACGATAATACAGTGCTGAAGGAATCAGAATCTCAGCGGGGACGTCTTCGCCGTCAAAGTACTTGCCGATCATTTCAATCGTTGTCTTTCCCATGCTTTCCGGGAACTGGATCGGATCGCAAACGATGTCGCCCTTCAGAATGGCCTCTTTCCCCTCGATCGCACCATCGAAACCGATAATAGCGACCTGATCGGCCTTGCCGGACTCTTCCAGAGCAACTCTGGCCCCCAACGCTGACGGGTCGTTGATTGCAAACAGGGCGGCCAGATCCGGGTGAGCCTGAATGGCATCACGAGCGGCGGCATGGCCAGTTTCGCGAGCCCCTTTGCCGTTGAGAACGGTGACAATTTCGATTTTTGCAGAATCGGATTTGGCATTGTGAGCATCGAGGATTTCTCGGAATCCGCGGACACGAAGCTGACAGGACTCCACGTCAGGGTAATCAATCACGGCCACTTTGCCGCCGGTTTCGCCGAGGAGTTTCACCATCGCTTCACCGGCCAGTTTACCACCCTGAAAGTTATCCGTTGCAATGTGACAGACAACTTTGCCGTCGGTGCCATCATACTTGATATCATTGGTGAAGACTGGAATTCCCGCGTCGTTGGCCTTGCGAATTGCCGTGCCTATGGCTTTGGAATCGCAGGGGTTCAACACGATGGCGGAAACCCCCTGCACAATAAAATCTTCAATCTGCGCGGTCTGACGATTGACGTCCTGTTCACCAGAAACCACAACCACGTCATATCCCTGCTTCTGCCCCTCCGCAGCCATGGTTTCGCCAATAATCTGGAAGAAGGGATTGGTCAGGGTCAGGGCCGAGAAGCCGATTTTTTTGCGTGCGGAATCTGAGTTGCCAACGGCAACCGGCGATTTGGATGCGTCTGAGGACTTGTCGGCGGACGTTTCAGATGCAGCACTCCCGGAGGAATTTGCGGAGCCCGAGGACGAGGAGCCGGATTGTGGGGCGTCGGAACATCCTGCAACGGCCAGGAACAGCAGGATGCTCCAGATACGCAGACGAGCCATGATTCACTCCCCCATGGTCTGAAAACGGTTTTGCACTGAGGTCTGATGTTGAAGACCTGCAGCCCGGTGGACTGCTGCGGTGGAGCAGACAATCAGCGGATGGCGCGGTCACGTACCCGTGATTTTACAGGATCCGGGAGCAAGTGGCGAGTGTCAGACGCAGTGGAATTTAACGCAGGGACAGGCAAATAGAGGGACAGGCAAATAACGAGTTCGCCACCCCCATATCGGGCCCAGCGACTTTTTTCCGGATCGGAATTCCAGTCACTCCGCATTTCTGCCTGCAGCGTGGCTGGGGAAGAACAGGAAAGTCGTCTATACTCCGTACATTGTAACAGGACCGCTTCCGAAGTTGGAAAACGGTCATTTCCGGTGAGTCTGGATTCCACCTGGATCTGACTCATTCGTGTTGTTCACGTTCGCAGTGAAAAGCTCGTTGCCTTATGAACCTGTTGTCGCTGATTCGCCAACGTTTCGCACCTGCACTTTCTGAACTCGTCCCGGATGTTTCTCCGCTGCTGGACATGATCCGCCCAGCCCAGGATGCAAAGTTCGGAGACTTTCAGGCGAACTTCGCTATGCCGCTTGCGAAACAACTGGGAAAGCCGCCTCGCGAGGTGGCTCAGCAGGTTCTGGATCGCCTTGATCTTTCAGACTTTTGTGAACCTCCGGAAATCGCAGGGCCCGGCTTTATCAATGTCCGTCTCCGCGCCGACTTCGTGGCCTCTCGCATTCAGCAGATTGCGGGGGACGATCGCCTTGGATACCAGCCGGTGGCATTGCCGCGGCATGTGGTGGTGGATTTTTCTTCGCCCAACGTTGCCAAGCCCATGCATGTTGGGCATCTGCGCAGCACTGTGATTGGCGATGCCATCTGCAGAACACTTCGCTTTGTCGGTCACAAGGTCACCAGCGATAACCATATTGGTGACTGGGGCACTCAGTTCGGCATGATCATTTACGGCTATCGCCATTTTCGCGACGACGCCTCGTGGCAGGCCAGTCCCGTCGGAGAACTGGCAAGGCTGTACAAGCTTGTCAACCAACTCTCGGACTATCACGCCACAACTGCCAAACTGCCGTTGCTGCAAAAGGCCGTTACGGAAGCCCGGGAAAAGCTGGCACAACTTCAGGCTCAGGCAGTCGCGGACGACAAAGTCAAGAAACAGCTCTCGGCCATGAAAAAAGATGTGACGACGGCGGACGCCGAGCTATCCGCCGCGGTTGCGTCGATTGCCCGGATTCAGGATTCTCCCAGCCTGCTGGCTTCAGCAAATGCGCACCCCGACATCGCTCGCAAAGCCCGCGAAGAAACCGCCAGACTGCATGCTGGTGATCCCGAAAACAATGCCCTCTGGAATCAATTCCTTCCATCATGCCTTGAAGCACTCAACCAGATCTATCGCCGCCTCGGCATCTCCTTCGACCTGACACTCGGCGAAAGTCACTACAACCCGATGCTGCCGGGTGTTGTCGAAAGCCTGAAATCGCGGGGACTGGCGAAATTGTCAGAAGGGGCCACCTGCGTCTTTCTCGAAGGCAATGCGGCTCCCTTTATCGTGCAGAAAACGGATGGCGCTTACACCTATGCCACAACCGATCTTGCCACCATCCTGTATCGTCGAGAAAGCCTGAAGGCCGACGAAGTCCTCTACGTTGTCGACAAGCGGCAGTCCGAACACTTTCAGCAATTGTTTGCCACAACCCTGCTCTGGGGCATTTCCGGTCTGAAACTGCAGCATGTTTCCTTCGGAACAGTCATGGGCAATGATAACAAGCCTTACAAAACGCGGGCAGGCGATACTGTCGGTCTGGAGAGTCTGCTTGACGAAGCCATCAGCCGCGCTCGCCGAATCGTCGATGAAAACGATGATCGACGTGAAACGCCCCTGCTCACCCCGGAAGACCGAGCTCGTGTATCGGAAATCGTGGGACTTGGTGGAATCAAGTATGCTGACCTGCATCACAGCCGCGACAGCGACTATGTCTTCGACTGGGACAAGATGCTGGCCACCACTGGCGATACCGCGACTTATATGCAGTATGCCTATGCCAGAGTCTGCGGTATCTTTCGCAGGCTGCAGATTGATCGCACTGCCATGAAAACACAGGGAGTACCCGTACTGCTCAACACACCCGAGGAACGCCGCCTTGCAATGCAGTTGCTCATGTTCGGCTACGCAATCGATAGTGTGCTTAACGATTACCGGCCCCACCTGCTGACAGCCTGGCTGTTCGATACGGCCGATGCCTTCAGTCAGTTCTTCGACCGGTGCTCTGTCCAGAACGCAGAATCCGAGGAACTCCAAAAAAGTCGCCTGATTCTCTGCGATCTGATGGCTCGAGCCATTCACACCGGGCTCTCTCTGCTGGGTATTCAGGTGGCAGAAATCATGTAAAACGTGGTGGAGCAGTCCCCGCAAAGCACCTGCGGGGACTTTTTCGCAATCAGGCATCGAGGACGCTGCACCGCACAGCCAACACGCAGATTCCGCCGACACGCCAGCGATCAGGCAAAGTCAGCAGTCGGCCCGGGATCAAGACTTCCGGATTGCCCAGTGTTTCCGCATTCCACTGACATCACGGATTCCAGCTGCGTATGGCATCGCGTATCCTTCCGCTTCTGAATCACGACTCAGGCTTTCGAGTCTCGCAGGTGCCCCACATGTGCAATCAACCGCAGAAATCCTCCAAAGCAGTCTTTTGTGCGTTCATGAAACGCAGCATGCTTCTGTGTCTGCTGGTGATCACCGTTGGCAGCAATGTTGGGTGCAGCAAATTTTTCCATGAACTGCAGCCTCATCGACTGAGACGCTGGAATTACAATGATTCCTCCGGACGCGGTGATTCCCTGTTCAGTATTGATGATCCACTGACACCGCCGAATCGTGTGCCGTTCCCCAGGAACCAGGGGCAGGCGGGTGTTTTGTCGAATGACTGAACCGCTCGTTTTCGCCAGCAGAAGCGAGGCCGACACAGAAGCGATCGCCCAACTCGTGGCAAATACACTGACGCCGGGGCTGACGATTGCTCTGAATGGTGAACTCGGAGCCGGAAAAACACGGTTTGTAAGGGCACTTTGCCGAGCCCTTGGTGGTCGGGAAGATCAGGTTAGCAGCCCGACCTTTGTGCTGATGCAATTGTATCCTGATGCAAGAATTCCAATCGCTCACTTCGACACCTGGCGGCTGGGCAGTGCTGACGAGTTTCAGCTAATCGGGGCGGAAGAATTTCTGCACAGCTCAGACTGGCTGTGTCTGGTGGAATGGGCCGAGCGATTTGAGTTTCTGCTTCCGGAAGATCGCCTTGAATGCCGGATTTTGCATGTGTCCGAAACGGAGCGTGAATTCCAAATCCTGGGAATCGGCCCCAAAAGTAGTGAGATAATCGGGCATCTTTCGAAAACCTCGGGGCAGCTGTAAGCGTCAATCGCTCCAATTTCGCAGAACAGTCCAACATCAACCAGCGAGTAAAGAGGGCTTCAAATCGGCAGAATTGCAGAAATACGGGACTGTACGCTGTGACACGACGCGAATTTCTGCGGACATCCGCTTATAATCTGTCTGCAGCACGCGTCGGCAGGCGCGTTTTGGGAATTCTGCGGATTTCCTGCCCACTGTGCCCGCTGGATTCCCTGCACTGATTGGCGTTCGATAAAATACCAGTGAATTTTCTGATATACCCTCCGCGGATCTTCGTGCCAGCAGGGCGGTTGGCTGTCCCAGGCAGTTGGCCATCAACTGGCTCAGAAGTCTGCAATTTTGTCTCATCCCAGGATCAGGCTGATCATGTCAACAGTTACAGCGGCTTCATCACCCGTCAGTGCAGTGCCGGATTCCAGAGGACGTTTTGGCGAATACGGACGCCGATACGTGCCCGAAACTCTGATGTACGCTTTAGACCAACTGTCAGAAGCCTACGAAGCAGCCACGGCAGATCCTGAATTTGACCGCCAACTGCGAGATCTGCTGAAGCATTTCGTCGGGCGTCCCAATCCCCTGTATTTCGCCGAACGACTGACCGAAAAATGCGGCGGTGCACAGATCTATTTCAAACGCGAAGATCTTAACCACACTGGCGCGCACAAAATCAACAACACCATGGGCCAGGTGCTGCTGACAAAACGCATGGGAAAGACTCGAGTTATCGCAGAAACCGGTGCCGGACAGCACGGTGTTGCGACAGCGACTGCGTGTGCCCGCTTTGGTCTGCCCTGCGTTGTCTACATGGGTGAAGAAGATGTTCGCCGCCAGAAACTCAATGTTTTTATCATGCGAACCATGGGTGCGGAAGTGCGTCCGGTAACAACTGGATCTCGGACACTGCGTGACGCAATCAACGAAGCCATGCGAGACTGGATGGCCTCCGTCAGGGATACACACTACATCATCGGCAGTGTGGTTGGACCACACCCGTTTCCCATGATGGTGCGTGACTTTCAGTCGGTCATTGGCCGCGAAGCCCGCGAACAATGCCTAGCCCAGGTAGGAAGACTGCCGGATGAAGTCATCGCGTGCGTCGGAGGTGGTTCCAACTCCGCCGGGATGTTCTACCCATTCGTGGATGATGCGAGTGTCGATCTGACAGGTGTCGAAGCAGGGGGACGCGGAGCCAACCCGGGCGATCACGCCAGCACACTCAGCCATGGCAAGCCCGGTATTCTGCACGGAAGTTACAGCTACGTGCTGCAAAACGATGATGGCCAGACCTCAGACGTCCACTCCATCTCCGCCGGACTTGACTACCCCGGAGTGGGCCCGGAGCACAGCTACTGGAAGGACTGCGGCCGCGTCAATTACGTGAATATTCTTGATGACCAGGCACTTGCCGCCTTCAGCACAATGGCTCGCACCGAGGGGATTTTGCCCGCAATAGAAACATCGCACGCCATCGCATGGGCAATGCAATCCGCAGCAGAGCGGCCCAAGAGTGATGTAATCGTAGTGTGCCTCTCCGGCCGCGGCGACAAAGACGTCAACGAAGTCGCTCGTCTCACCGGCCAGGAAATGTAATCTTTCTGCCACATGTCCCCTCAGGTTTCCTGAGGGGACAAACTTCCTGCGATGACGCGGGACACGATGACGCGGGACACGATGACATTAAACCGCCGTTGAAAAAAACCGCCGTTGAAAACGGTGTCTATTCAACGTCGCTCTATGGCAAACAGCCCGGGTTGCTTTGCGTTCTATTGAAACCATCAGCCGTATTCCAGGGATGCTGTCTTTGACAATCCCGACGAACATTATCGACCGACAAGCATTATCGACGCGTTTCCAGAAGAAACAGCTGGGTGGAGTTTTTGATCAGTTCCACGCAACGGATAACAGCCACCCGGACTGAGTACCTATCAGCAGGTTGTCGCCAAGTGCTGACATCGCCATGTGCTGCGGTGTATCCTGCGACAGATCTGCCGCCCACTGAACGGAACCTTCGAAGTTCAGCCAGAAAATGCGATTCTCCAGTGTCATCACGGCCACGCGTCGCTGGATTGCGGAACAGCAAACTTGGGAAGGAATGCCATCGATCGCAAATGTTCCCAGTTGGTCTCCCTCGTCGTTGCACACCAGAACACCATGATTGAAGGCAGCAAGAAACAAACGTCTGCCCCCCTCCGAGACCGCTATACCCCCAATATTACTGACCTGCGGTTCTGACCAAACCTGGCGTCCCTTCAGATCATAACAGCTTAGTTCTCCAAACTCCGCGGCTGCAATTAGCTGCGGTGCCGTGGACAGAAAATGCAGGTACTCAATCGGTCTTCGGCATTCCACCTTCGAAAGCTCACGACGTTCCGAAGTGACGATGTGAATCCTCGAGGAATCCGTGGCAAAGGCGATGTGGCCTCCATACGGAGCCATGGCCACTGCGTTGATCCGCCCGGTCACACGAGCATCCCAAATTGGCTTAAGGTCGCTGCCAAAGCAGACGAGGCCACTCTCTCCGGTAATGGCCACTCCGGCGTCTCCTGTCTGAGCAACCGCGAGCTTTCGGACCTGCGAAAAATGTACGGATTCACGCAGTCGTTCGCCCTGCTCTGACAGCACACACAAACGCCCGTTATTTGTCGCAACAAAAATCTGTCGCGATTCCTGGGAATACTGCAGCGCAGCAATCCCATCCGGAAAAAATTCCTCAAAGATTTCGTCGGGGCGAGCCCCGACACACTGCTGCAAAAGCCTTGAAGCCATCGAAGACCTGCTGGTGAATTCTGCGGCGGAAAACAGCCCGCAGTGCATCCGGGAAAAACCAGTCCGAAACCATCCTTCACTGTCACAGCATAACGTCGAGTTCCCGGACAAAAAACAGCAGCCCCATCGCCCTCCGTCATTCCCGCGCAGGCGACAACCCCGCAAACAAACTGCTCCCCGCCCATCAGCCGAGCGACCGCACTTTGAATTCAGTCCGCTGAAGCCTCAGCAGCACGTTCCCCAAACGCATCACGCAAATTTCTGCTCGCCGCGGCAATTATGACCGCCAAACTCAAATCCGCCTGCCACCGAGTTGACTAACAGACCCGAAAAGCGATCGCAACTTGTCACAACGCAGCCTTCCGCGGTGTCGGAGTCGGCGGATTTTCTGCTTAACCGCATCGCTGCCGCCTCACGGCCGAATAGCCCTTCGGGACTTGCGGGCAACGGTCGCCAGCCAATCCCTATTTCTTGCTCATTCGCGTTTCCAGGGCTTCAACAGCCTGAACCACATCCGGATCAGAATTGATTTCATCCGAAGTACGATTTCGAAAAAACGTGACCTGCGACGTCTCTCCCTGTGGCACCATAACGTCGGGTTCCAATCCCTTCCCCGAATAGTTGCGGTCATCCGGTGAGTAAAATCGGGCCGTGGTCAGGCGAATTGCCATTCCGCTGTCTCCGGGCATTCGCACAATTGTCTGAACCGACCACTTGCCGTAAGTCTTTCGCCCGACAATCACGCCGCGTTCATGATCCCGAATCGCACCCGCCACAATTTCACTGGCACTGGCGCTGTTCTGATCAACAATCAGGGCCAGCGGGTATTTGCGAGCATACTGACCATGCGCTCGGTAGACCTGATTCTGTCCCTCGCTTCGACCTTTTGTGGAAACCAACACGCCCTGATCAATAAACCGCTCAACAACTGCGGCGGCGGTATCCAGCAAACCACCCGGGTTTCCGCGCAAGTCCCAGATCAGGGCACGCATTCCCTGACGTTCCAGTGATCGCAGTGCCTCATCCAGTTCCTGCGCTGTGTCATCCTGAAATCCCTCCATCCGGATGTAACCGATCCCCTGGACCGGGTCGAGCATCACGTTGCGGGTAATACTCCGAATCTGCACGCGACGTCGGACAAATTCCCCTGTCTGCTCTTTGCCCGCAGGATTCTCGTAGGTCAACTCCACACGCGAACCCACGGTGCCCCGGAGTAGTTTCGCCGCTTCATCCGTGGTCATGTCCCGACATTCCCGACCATCCACTGCAACGATGAAGTCTTCGGGTTTCAAACCGCCTTCCTCGGCAGGACTGTTCAGCAGCACATTCACCAGTTGCATGCCACGGCCCTTCACGGCCTTCATCTCAATCCCAATGCCCACCAGTTCTCCCTGAATACTTCCATACAGGTCATTGTAACGGTCCGGTGTTAAAAGATTGCTGTAGTCATCCAGCGAATTACATCCACCAAACACGTACTCGAGGATTACAGCGGACGGTGCCAGTTGCATTTCACGACGGCAAAGTTCACACACGGCATTGATCAGGTTACGAGCTCCGGCAACGCTTTCCACGGGGCGATTCCAGTACTCGGCGATCAATGTCTGCCGCACTCGATTCACCGCCTGATTGTCGCGATTCGGCAAGTTTTTCTTCAAAAACTCATCGTTCTTCAAAGCCATGTACAGGCTCTCAGTTCCATGGGAAGTAAATCGTGTCGCCGTGATCGGCTCGAGATATTCTCTTTGCACCTGCCGATAAACCTCTTCCCACTGATTCAGCAGCTCCGCCTTTCCACGCCGGGTCAGCATCTCCTCAAAGCTGCGATCGGAATAACGCCGCTCAATCCCGTGGTGAATTCTGGCGCGACGCAGGGCATAGGTCAGAGGCTTGTCTTCCGGAAACTTCTCGAGCGATGCGTCATAATGCTGAATTGCGTCGAGCCAGCGACGTTCCTTCTCCAGCGATTCCCCGGTGCTGAGCGCAGCATCCGCGTTGGCCGGTTCTGAAACCGCCCCGGATTCGTCCGCATAGACGCCGGACGACCACACGGACAATCCCAGAAGACTCAGCAGAAGACTCAATGACAACACGCGAAATTTTGCTGACACGACAGTGCTCGCCTTGATGAGGATCCTGATCCCCGGCCTCGAATCCATGCATCGGTCGAGGTCCGTTTGGCGTCCTGCCCCCTGCTGCTGAAACCTCCCTGGCGGAGGGAACCGGGGTTCCCTCAGTCGGCGACACCAGCAGGTTTTTTCCCACCAGAACACCTCCGACCCTCGCAGCGTATGAACAATGGTTACACTAACAGTACGGAAGTCCAGACTTGACTTGAAAACAACGATAGCCACCCAATTTTCCCGGGTCAATTGACTCGTGTCGCTACAGCTTACGTAATTCTCCGGAACCTCGGGCAACACTCAGGTCAATCAAATTCCAGCGTGTCAAACCGAAAACCAACAATTCGACACAACCCATTTCACAGAAAGCACTTACAACGCAAATACTTGTATTAAACCTCTTAAACTGAGACAAACCTGCAGCCTTCAACTCCCCAGGCCGACGATGGCGTGATACCGGAAATACAGGCCAACCCTGCATTCTCCCGGTTGATTTCCGGGAGTGCTGTTCCAGGTCATCGCCACCAAAACCTGTTCCGGCAATCTCTTTAACCGTTCCGCTGGACTTCTCAGAAGAAAATGCTGACATTCACACTCTGTGAACCCACCTCGCAGGCGTCGAAGTCTATTTCGAACGCCTCGCCCTGCTCTCCTACTGAAAGGAATTTTGCATGTCCGCGTCTCATCCGGAGTCCCGACGAGCCTTTCTGCACAGTGGCACCGCAGCAACGCTGTCCACCGCTGTCTTCGTGGCAAATGAATCCCGGGCTGACAGCCCATCCGAGAAAGTTGTCGTCGGAGTGATGGGGGCCAGCCGAGGCTCCGCTCTGGCGGAAGTCTTCGGACGGCTGCCGAATGTCGAAGTTCGGTACGTCTGCGATGTCGACAGCAATCGCCTCAAAGCCCTCCAGGAATCGCTCTCTACCAAACTGCAAACCCCTGTTCAGGCAGTCGCCGATTTCCGCAAAATTCTGGATGATCCTGAAGTGGACGCATTGATTTGCGCAGCGCCTAATCACTGGCATGCCCCGGCCAGCATCATGGCCTGCAATGCCGGTAAGCACGCCTACGTTGAAAAACCCTGCAGCCACAATCCTCACGAAGGCGAACTGCTGATCCAGGCAGCCAGAACACAAAAGCGGTGCGTGCAGATGGGTAATCAGCGCCGCAGCAGTCCCGCCGCCCGCGAAGCTATTCAGCTGCTGAAAGACAAAGCAATCGGAAATGTCTACTACAGTCGAAGCTGGTACGCCGCCACCCGCGGCACTATCGGCAAGGGCACTCCGGCTCCAGTTCCCCCACATGTGGATTACGAACTCTGGCAGGGCCCGGCGCCGCGACAGCCCTTTACGTCCAATCGACTGCATTACAACTGGCACTGGGTCTGGCATTACGGCAATGGCGAACTCGGAAATAACGGGATCCACTCCATCGACCTCAGCCGCTGGGGACTCAGTGTCGATTATCCCACCCGCGTCGTTTCTTCTGGTGGACGTTATGCGTTCGATGATGACCAGCAAACCGCAGATACCCACGTAGTCTCGTTCGAGTTTCCTGATAAACGGCAGATCACATGGGAATGCCTCAGCTGTAATCGAGAAGGTATGGATGGATCCGGATTCGGCGTTTCCTTCCATGGCGATCGAGGTACCCTGAAAATCAATGACTCCGGCTATGTTGTCCTCGACGAAAAAGGCAAGGAAGTCAGCAAAAAAGAAGGCAGCGACGGCATGAAACTGCACGCCGAGAACTTCATCACCGCAATCCGCAAAAATGACCCGTCGCTCCTGAACTCAGAAATCGAAGAAGGCCATAAGTCGACGCTGCTCTGCCACCTTGGCAACATCGCCCACAGAACCGGCGACAGCCTGCGATGCGACGCGGCCAATGGTCACATTCAGGACAATGACGCAGCCATGAAACTCTGGAGCCGCGCCTACGAACAAGGCTGGGAACCCAAAGTCTGACGTTCAGTCTCCACAGATCCCCGACAGCGATGTTCCGCAGGCACTCAGCCACGGTTCATCGCTGGCGGCTTTGTTTCACCCGCTCTTCCTGACCTTCCCCGCTGCTCATTCCGTCCGCCTGAAACAGTCCAACGCTGTCTGTCTCTTCAGACGTATCCAATTCGCAGCTCTGCCACGCAGACAGTCAGCATCAGACCCGTCGCACGTTCCTTTGTCCAGGCAACCCCACATCTCATGCCCTGCAGCCGTCACCAGATCTGCGGTGCCCAACTGCCGGTCTGCCACCCGTCCCTCGTCTGATACTCCCGCACTCTCAATCGTTCTGCAGATAGCTCGAAGTAGAAAAACGCCTGCTGCACTCCCCCAAAATGACTGCTGTTGTCAACGTTAAACACGGGAATCCCGTTTCTTGCAGCCATGGAAGTTCCATCCCAGCGATACACATTTCGCCCATGCGTATGCCCATACAAAATGGCGGCGATGTTGTACGGACGAATGGCCTCGTAGTAACCCCGAACGTCCTCCGGATCCCACTCCATCCCCATCGCCTTTTTGTCATCCACTGGAAGTGTCTGCGAGTACCGAAGCAGGTCAATGTGGTGCGTCAGAATCACCGGCCGCCCAGAGGTCCCCACCTGCGTCTCCAGATCGCTGATCAAAAACGGCAGACTCCCCCTTGGTGCGTACCGACGGCGACGAGATGCCTGCGCGACTTCGCCGACGACGATGCCCAGATTCACAAAATGCACATTGCCCCAGTCCCACGAATAATGCAGACCACTCTCGGAAAGATTCTGCACACCAGGACGATCGGGATTTCTGCTGATAATCTGCTGCACCGCATGCCTATCGCCCCGGGGACTGTCATGGTTGCCATGCACTTCGTACACTGGATAACGCAGCCTGCCATCTCCACCCTTCAGACCGAATATGTCCGCAAACCCCGCCCACTCCGTCTTTTGCATCTCCACATTTGACTTGTCCCCGGTGTCGATGCAGTCCCCCGCATGAATCACTCCCCGCGGCGTCTGAACCACGCCGCCACCAGCCGCTTCGGGAAGCTCCGTGCCCGGTAAACGGTTCAATGTCTCCACCAGTCGATGACAAACCGCCTCGGAACGCTCATCCAGCTTTTCCGTTGCAGTCTCCCTCGCCAAAACATGTGTGTCGCTGATCAGAAAAAATGAAACAGGGTCCGAAACGCTCGGCGCACCCGCCACGGCCGAACGAACTCCCGCAAATGCGGCTGCGTTCACTCTCAAAAACTGCCGTCGATCCAGAGACATGCTACCCCCTCAACAGTCAAATCCATGTTTTCGAAGGAAACCGTTTTACAAAGACTATCCCGCGCTCCCGGCAAAACGAGCAATGCTCTGCATCGAAGTGTCTTCGATCAACACCACCCATTCACCCCGAACATCCCCTGCTGCCGCACTCCCGAACCACCGCTACCTTCCACACCCCGAATCCTCGCAAACACTCGCTGCCAGTGTCGGTTGAGAAACGCCCCCCCAGAGACATTCCACCAGCTACCAATCGTGACTTCAATCGCCACGGCCCCCCCCCCCCCCCCGCACAACACTGCATCAAAAAAAAACTTCGTATTCCACCTGCGATGCAAAGCGAAATACGAAGTCGTGTGTCTAAAGCAGATTTTCGGCTCAGAGTGCCAACCTCTGTGCCAGCCACGCTTTTCAGCGCTTGTCCTGTCGCTCCATGTGACAAATCACCCCGGCGTACGGGCAGTCACTTCTTTGCTGCCACTTGACGCCTGACGATGGCCTGGCGTTCTGTCACAGAGCCATTACGGACTTCTCATCGTCTTCCAAATGAACTTCCAATCCCTCAGTTGTTCCCCAACACAGCGTTATCGCCAGGATCGCACTCGGTAGTAAGACCCATTTCCTGAACGAACAACCGCATCCCCCGTGAGTCGCATCCCACGCCGCGGAGTACAGGTGGCCGGACTTGGACTGAAACCCCAACCCACCCCTTCAAACCCCCCAATGTTTGGACCCACGTGACCGCGAATCCCACGCTCCGCCATGTAACGGGCTTCCGCTTCACAGCGGTCCTGATCCGTCTGGGCATTCTGCCACACCGAACCATAATACGGCAGATTTCCCGCCAGTACCGGCGAACACAGAAATGCCAACAAAATGATCTGTCGCATAACTTCCTCATTACCTATCGGGTGAAAACCGTCCTGAAAAACCCCGCAAGCTGCGAAGAAGATCAGGCATCCATAACCTCCGGATTCTGGGCAATCTGGAGCACCTTGTCGACCAAGCCGCGGTGCTTCTTACGTGATTCTCAGAAAAGCGGGTGTTTAGATGTTCACACAAAACACAAATCCAATGAAAATCGCTGTTTTCTAGCCACGTTCGATCTCAAACCCCTTGCGATAGTCGCGGGAAATCATCGATTGTGCCCGCGGGTCCCCCACAATCTGCTGTTTCTCAGGATCCCATGTCAGCGGACGATTCAGCCGGGCCGATATCCCGGCCAGATGACAGGTACTCAAAGCACGATGATGACTGTAGACGTCCGAGACCGGATCTCTGCGATCTGTGGCGGATTCAAAGAAGTTGCGAAAGTGATCCGACAGCGGCCGGTTGCCGTAGACTTCCTCCATGGCCCCCGCCGGCAGCGGATTCGTTTTCAACTCTTCCACTGGCGCTCCCGTCAACCTGCCCCGGTTGACAAAAATTCGCCCTTCCGTTCCCTCAAAAAGAATTCCATTATCTCCGTCGTGGCGGATCTCAATCTCCACCCCGTCCGCAAACGTCGCCCTGATCCTGAACTCCGTGGCCGTGTTGTAATGCGCGGCATCCAAAGGCATGCCGTCCCGAAATTCCACTGGATGACGCACCAGCAGTGGCTCAATACGCTCAGGACCAGTCTCCGTTCTGCCAAGGCCCCAGGTGGCAATGTCCACGTGATGGGCGCCCCAGTCGGTAAGCTTCCCGCCCGAGTACTCGTACCACCAGCGGAATTCATAATGGCAACGTGACCAGCTCTGTGTTTCTCCGTTGTCTCCCGCCAGATAACGATACTCCATCTCCGGAACCGGCCCCTGCCACAGATTCCAGTCCAGTTCCGACGGCGCAGCCACCACAGGCAATGCCGGACTTGTCGGAGCCCCGCCGATGCTGCACGTGGCCTTTTTCATCTTTCCCAGTCGCCCCGCCCGAATCAGCGCAACCGCCCGGATGAACTGCTCTTCGCTGCGCTGCTGGGTACCTATCTGCACAACTCGCCCTGTCTTCTTACAAACGTCACAAATCTCCTGACCTTCCGCAATCGTCAGCGTCATGGGCTTTTCACAGTAGACGTCCTTCCCCGCCAGCATCGATTCAATCGCAATCCTGGCATGCCAGTGGTCCGGTGTGGAAATATGAACCATATCCACGTCACTTCTGTCCAGGATGGCCCGATAGTCGGCATAGGTCGCAGGACGCGTCCCTGTCCATCCGGTTACCAGTTCCGCCGCCCGCTGAACCCGCCCGGAATCTGCGTCGCACACGGCCACATAGTCCCCGTATTTCTGCATGTCAGGCGCTGATCCCCAGGGTCCGTCAATCCCCGTGGCTTTCTGACTCCAGCGACTTCCAGTACCGACAGCCGCCACCCGCGGTCGGGCATTCGCCGACACAAAACCTGCAGCACGTGCACTGTGCGGAAGACAGATGGCCGCTCCCGCATACGCCAGCGAAGATGCCAGCAGCGTTCTTCGCGTTACCGCTACCCCAGTTCGTTTTGCCGTCATTACGAGTTTTCCTGTTCCCTAAATGCGTCCGTCGCCTGACATTGGTCGCCTGACATTCCCACTGCGCCTGCAGGCATCCCCATGGATTGCATCGTCATTCCACCTGATCAACCGAGACCTCACTAAAGGTCAAGGCTGCGATCCCATTCGTTCCGTACACAAGCGCTCCCGGATCCCACGACCTGTCAACAATCCAGGTGATTTCCGATACCGGCTTTTCGCCCACCGTCCGCAGTCGCAACTGACTTCCAGACACCGTTCCCGAAACAACACGACCCGGCTGACCATCCAGTCGAAACTGACTGACCATGGTGTCCTTCCATGTCATCGGCTGATCAAACTCCAGAACCAGTTCATTCGGGGTCGTCCGACTTTGCCTGACACGCTTCAGATCCGGCGCGGTGACTGCTTTGTCGAAAACTCTGCCGTATGTGCGGGATTCCACAAGCGGAACCATCAACTGAGCCATCCGGGCATATCCAGCCGCCGGATAATGACAGCCGCCCTCAGGAGTTATTCCCAGGGTCGACATCACACTCATATGGGCAAACTGACGCGGCAGTCGACGCTGAACATCCCGCAGGCGGTCACTGTATTTCGTCCCCCCCTGACTGCAGGCGTTCGGCCAGATTTGAAACAGGTAGTAATGCTGAACATTCGGCATATCCCGCTTCCAGGACGCAGCCATTTTCAGAAAGTATGCCTGATACGTCTCCACACCAAAACCACCATCCGGACCATCCGATCCCTGATCCGCTTCACCCTGATGCCAAAACACAGCCCGAATCCCATGCGTGAGTCTGGCCAGCCGAATACGATTCAGCAGCCGTCCGTAAATCGTGGAGGGATCCGTCGGATTCTCGGGATTGCGCTGGTGCTGATCGACCCGTGTCCCGCCAACGGCACCGTTCAGAATACAGATCGGCATTCTCTGATTCTCTGACAGTTGCCGCGCAAGGTCCATTCCCCAGTAGCCTATCTGCCACGCGCCGCCGTCCCGGCGTACCGCCTGGCCCCAGCCCCGCGTTGTGTCGCCTTCCATCGATCCATAACTGCGAATCCACTCGCTGGAATACTCTTCCCCGTCACGTCCCCAGTCCGTTGACACCGCATTGGACTGGCCGTCAATCACAAACGCGTCACCACAAACCAGATTGCCCACCCGCTCAAGAACCCGATCCTCATCACCCGCGCGAACACCAAACTCCGTGCGGTATCGAATCAACCCGGGCTTCAATTTGACAGTGAAGGCGTACTGCCCACTGGCAGCCGACTTCTGCACATTCGTCGTCATCAAAACATCATCGGCGTACACCTTCAGAAATACCGTTTCGACGCGGTCGTCAAGGCGGCCATTGTAAAACAGCACCCCTTCATTATGGTCGTTTCTGGCATAAAACTGATTCTCGACAGGTTTCTCGTCGGCCCCAGCCACTCGTTCTTCCCACAAATCACTGGCAGGCTCCCTGACCTCCAGTGAAACCGACTGACTTCTGGCTATGCCTCCATTCGTGATCGTCGCAGTCACTTTCAGAAGACCGCTATTCTGCGACCGAGACAGTGACAGCCCCTCGTTGCTGACGTCGCTGATTACAGCCAACCCATCCGTCGCCCAGTCAATCTTAAGTTCGTCAACCTGCTTTTCTTTCAACTCGGCCAAGTTACTGATCTGCGGCACAATCTCCAGCTTCTGCCGGCCATCCCACGTCCCGGGGGCCTGCAGAGTGAACACCGGCTCCGGAAGCGTCTCTCGAATCGTCACCGGCACGCTCATCGACTGAACTCGGTCCGCATACACCGCCCGAAACTTCAACTCGGCCTTTTCATCCCCATCCACACGCCCGGCTTCCAACACGTATTCAAAACTGTCAGTGGCCACAATTGCCTCCTGACCACCCTGCTGCAAAATCCAGTAAACTTTCTGAGCACCGTTGGCAGTCGCCTGAACTTTCTGTCGGCCACCCTCAGCCACCTCAATCGCCGCTGGCGCAACCGAAGCCCCTGTCCCAGGCCTGACCAAATGTCCGACCAATGTCTGCAGCGGCTTCTGGTTTTCATATTCCAGCCGAGCCCACTCGGCGGAACGCGGCACTCGGGAAATCCGGACCTCGTCGACGTCGCCCTCGTATTCATAGACGTTGTACCAACCCCCAAGCCACATTCTCGCAGGAGTCCTGATGTTCAGTGGAGCATTCTCCGTTCGACTAACTCCGTCCAGCTCACCATTCACATACAACAGAGACTCTCCCGCCCGGTAAGTATGAACGACATGAATCCAGTCCGACTTGCGGATCGGTCTCTTTCCCGCGACGTCCGCTCCGGAAAAATAACACTCCATCCGAATATGCGCAGGACTTCGAAAATTCAGGATTACCTTCCCCTGTCCCTGCTCATTTCCCCAGCCCACGGCTCGTGTGTTGTAGGTGTCTGGTCGAATCCAGGCCGATGTCGTGTGCGGCTCTGACCCCTTCGGAAAACCCTCAATCTGGTCGCCAAGGAAGATCCCTTTGCCACCAGGAAATCGCCGCGCTCGGCCAACCATTCCCTCAGTATCCGCTGTTCCCGTGTCGTCAGCCGTCAGGCGATCTGTCGAATCCAGCACCGGCTCATTCAAATGAAAAACACTCAGATAGTCGTTGAACTCACCAAAGACAGACGATCCCGCAGATTCCGATTCGGCCGACGCATTGCCCCAGTGCAGACGCAGCTCCTGCCTTGCATTCCCGACAATCTCTGGCACCAGAACCCATAAACACGCACTTCCCAGTCCAGCGTCCCACTGCTCAATCTGGTACGCCAGCGGTACCCCCGCGGCTGTGGAAATCCGCAGGTCCTCGCCATGACTTCTGGCCTGCCCAAAGTCAAAGAATTCCGATGTCAGTCGGATCAAAACCGGGAAATTCCTGACAACAGCCGACTCGGGCAAATTGGCCCCCTCCGGCGTCGTCAGCAGAAAGACAGACCCGGAATGCTTCCATGCGTCGTATCGTCCCACAACCGCAGGCGTTGCCTCCTGAGCAGAACAACGCAGTGCCCCGACCGCGATCATCAGCCCCGCCATCACAATGCCGACAACACTCCCGCCTAACAGCTGCCGCAATCCCCGCATCGCACCTCTCCCCTGGCCTTACTCACGCAACGCAAAACCTAACAACAGAGCCCGTGGCTCGATCGTATCAGGCGGCAGCGGTAAACGCGAGTTTCCCAGGGATGCAATCCACCTGTCAGTCGCCGTGGACGTCAAGGCCTCACTGGACATCGCCATGTTCGAGGTTCAGTTTGTCCGTCCCGAATGGTGCGGAAACGCAAAACATCGATTCTTTCGAGCAATGAACAACCTTTTGCAACCTCTGCGATTCCTCTGTGTTCTCAGTACTCTCAGAGTTCTCCGTGGTAAATAAAACGATTGTGTTTTTGACCACGCATTGCTCGGATTTCACGCAAAAAATCGCAGGCAGCGCTTCACCTGAAGGCTGAACATCCGCCCTAACATCACGCTGTCCAGCTAACGTCTACGGTTGTTGCAGCAGCAGACGATCCTTTGACTCGGCAATACTGAGCTTGTGAAACACTTCCGAGAGAAGCCGGGATAATTTTTCGTTCTGAGGGTTCAACTGCAACTCACTCACCAGCATCTTTGAGCACCTGCGCAGCCATTGCGTGCTCGAGGTATACTTTTGCTCGTCTATCAGCGATTGCCCTCCCAGCAATAAACAGGAGGCCGCTTCCTCTCTGAGCACCTCGTCCTGGGGTGTTTTCTTCAACAGGAACTCATACGTATCCACTGCCGCAGACAGTTCTTTAATGCCATGTTCATGGTCTCGAGTCTTCAGGTAGCAGGTCCCAAGTTGGTAATGGCAGCGAGCCAGACTCAGCGTGAAGACCTGATCGCTCGGGAATTCCCGCAGTAGTTCCTGATAATACTTCTTTGCCGCCTCAAATTCTCGAATCAGCTGCCTGAAATCGCCGCCCACCCTCATCCGTATCGCTGCGATCTGATAGTGCGATTTCGCCCGCTGCACCGCAAAATGCGGAATTGCCGCCCCCCCGTCCGAAGCAAGCACATTGTCGCACAACTCTGAGGCCTGCCGAAGCACAGTAATCGCATTCACATTACGTCCAATGCCACCAAGAATGTCTGCCAACTGCTGAAGCATTTGCACTCGAGCCGCAATTGCAGAAACCGTCTTCCTGCGACGAAATTCCAGGTGCTCAATTTCCGCTATCGATTCCTCAAGGAGCCGAATCCCTTCCTCCGGCACCTGCAACTGCACTGCAATCTGCGCCAACTGCTCACCTACAGCAACCACGTTTTCCTGATCGCCGATTTCAGCAGAGCGTTGCAGCCATATCACTGCTTCCTCCATCTGGCCCGAATCTGCCAGCAAAGATCCCGCCAGCAAAAATGCATCCGATACCGCCAGCGTCATCTCTGAGTCAGGACTCCCGCCATTCAACAGCATTGCCCCATGATCACAGGCCCGCAATGCCCTGTTCAATGCGTCTGCTTTTCGATCACCATCCGACAGGACCCTGCTGAAACCCCAGGAATTCATAAACAGGGCCTTCAGGAAATCCATCGAGCTCCGCTCCGGCCCACGAATTTGAGCCAGCTGCCGGCTCGCAAATTCATACTCCTCTATCGCTTCCCGAACCCGACCGGCTGCGGAGAGCTCCTCCGCCAGCTGATGATACACGCCCACCGCGTCCAGGACGGTCAGTTGAGGCACTTCCCCCCGAGATGCTGTCAGAGACATCGATAACAAGTGCTTTTCACAAAACAGCGTCCGACTTTCCTGCTTTGCCGCCTGACAGTAACGCACCACAGACAGAATACGCAGCGTTTCCTCCAGCAACGCGGTTACTTCCAAAGGATTCTTAGCCCCCATTCTCAATTTCCGCAGTTCATCGGCCGCAGAAACCAGCCTGCCTGCGGCTACTCCCAAATCCCCTCTGGCAAAATCAAGAACTCCCATCGCATAGCCCGCTTCCGCCCTCAGTAAGCCCTGGGACGGATCCGTGCCCGCCACGGAAGCCAGTTGCATCCAGAAATCCTCTGCCGATTGCAGTTCCCTCGCACTGGCCACGTACTCGCCTTTACGTGACAATTCCAGGCCCATCAGAAGACTCGACAGTCGCTCACGAGCTGCCTTGATTTCCTCTGCAGGCACTTCGAATTTCACAAGCATGCCCTGCGTGTCCATGTCGACTTCGCCTTGCCCGGAAAGTCGACTGTCAGGTCGATCCCCGCTGCTTCCAGGAAGTTTCCAGAGGACTATCGCCAGAACACAGGACACCAACAGCACTGGCAGCGACAGAAGACGACGAAGCAAAACCTGCCTGGGCCCGAGTGCTGGTGCAACGGTAGCCGTTCGGACCGCCGCGTAGTCCGTCAGAACATCCGCCAGCATTTTTGCAGAGTGATAGCGAATCTCCGGGTCTGCATGCGTCGCAAGGTCCACAATGCTGCATAACTGTGCGTCACAGAGTGTCAAACCCGCTCGCGCCTGCCCCTGGTCCACCACTGATTCGTCCGCCACTGATTCATCTGCTGCCGTTTTGTCTGCTGCGGTGATACGAAGCTGACTCAGCACCCGCGGTTGTGCGCCTGTCGACTCCAGCAATTCTCGCAGCAGCACCCCCAACGCATAAACATCTGTCCCCTGACCGATCTTTCCCCGATCGCCTCCCAGCAACTCCGGAGCGATGTACTCAGGTGTGCCAGTCATCGACTGCCATGTCCTGGCCCCCTCATTCTCCGTTTCATCCACAGCCAAAACCTGAGCAATCCCGAAATCGATCACCTTCGGAAGCGCAACACCATCCACCACAGTCACCAGCACATTCCCCGGCTTGATGTCCCTGTGAATGATTCCGCGACTATGAGCATGCTCGATGGCTCGGCAAACGGCAATCATCAGCCGGACACGATCCGGAATTGAAAGCCCCTCAGCCTCAGCATACTGAGTGATCGGCGGACCATTGACAAATTCCATGACGAAGAACGGAAGACTTCGCTTCAGCAGTCCGGCATCAAGAATGGTCGCAATATTCGGATGCTGCAATCGCGCCAGAATCTGACGTTCGGCCTCAAATCTAGCCAGTACATTCTGAGATTTCAGACCAGACTTCACCAGCTTAATGGCGACCATACGTTCCAGTGGCTTCGTCTGCTGTGCCAGCCACACCGACCCCATGCCTCCCTCTCCGAGAGCTCCGATCGGGAAAAATGTGCGACCTTCGACGTCATCCAGTCCCTCCAGTTCCGGAAATAGTATGTCCCTCGCTTCCGGGCCGAAAATCGCCGGTGACTCCAGAAAACCGCCCAGCTCCTCACTGGCAGCCAGCAGCCCCTCGACTTCCTGCCTTAAGGAATGGTCCTGCCCGCATAACAGCCGTAAATGCTGCGACCGAACGTCCACGTCGGAGATCTCAAGGAGCTCATTCAGGATGTTGCCGGCCGCGTTCATAGTACCGAACTTCTGCTCTGAAGCCCTCAATTCAAGGCGTTGGCGGTTTCAGAATCTTCGCTGGAAAATTCCAGCCGCTCAAGCTGCTGATAAAGCTGAAAAAGTCGTACGCGAGCCCATGTCCAGAGTCGACGCACAGCAGGTTCGTTCAACTCCATGATGAGAGCCACTTCTGTGTTCGACAATCCGGTAAAGTACTTCAGATCGATGACCTGCGCTCCGCTGATCGATTCCTGTTTCAAGATTTCCAGGGCAGAATGCAGCCTCAAAAAACAGATCTCTTCGCTCACGGGGAGCGCAAACACTCGTTCCGCATATTCAAGCGGTCTTCGCGTGAAATCTCCACCATGCTTCAAGGCCGACTTCCGCCGTGTACGATCCACCAGCAGGTGACGCATGGTTTCTGCTGCCGCCGCATAAAAGTGCATATCGCTGACCCAGTCTCGAGCCGTCTCACCCGCACGCAGTTTCAACCACGCCTCGTGAACCAGATCTGTCGGATCCAAAGTCAGATGAATACCACTGGCAAGCAGTGTTCGTCGAGCAAGCCTTCGCAACTTGTCGTACAACATCGAGAAGTGCTCAGATCTCAACTCGTCCATGCTGGACACCCTAAATCCGATAAAATCACTCTCCCCGCGTGACCAACGGGGTTTCCAGAACCGAGAGTTGTCCCACTCTGTCAAACGAAAAATACCGGCCGCCCGAGCAGCGAATTTCCACGATCGTCCAGTCGACGCGAAGAACCCCACGTAATGTCACCACGACCGCGATGAATTGCAATACAAAATCGACAGATTGGGACTGTTACCCAATCCCAGCACGTCCTACCCGGTAATCCTTACTGCTGAAAACAACAAACGTATTATTTCTGGTGAAAATACTGCAAAGAAACCCACAAATCTCACGCGGCACTCAAATAAACTCTCATAGGCTAATCCCGCACGGGCACAGCAGATCCTGGGGCAGAAATCCCGCAGACAATGGCTGCAGTAACGCTGCGTTTCTCAGTGCTGCAGCCCAGTTCCACCTCTCATAAAAACAAACGTACAGTGTTCTTTAAATAAAGCCGGAAAATTTCACTTGCGGACTCAATTCCAAAACATTTGGATAGCGAGCCCCTGCCTTTGCAGTGATCTCTGGGCATTCCCCCCCACAACAATCCCTGTCCTGGGCTGGTTGACTTTCTACCGGAATGCTTCACAGTGATAGGCGTTCGGCGAGCGACCATGCCAGCCGCATACCAGCGAAACACCAACTTTTCCGGGAACTTTCAGGAGTCTTCCACTCGTGACAAAGCCGCTTCAGGGTGTACTTCCCATCGTTCACACTCCCTTCACATCCGACGATCAAATTGATCTGAATCAACTGCGTCGGGAAATCGACTGGGCCTTCGCCACCGGCGCGAATGGTCTTGGTTCCGGAATGGTCTCAGAAACATTCCGGCTGACTTTTTCGGAGCGAATTGAGTTAACGGAGCGAATGGCGGAATTCGCCGGCGGTCGCGGTTCGGTATTCGCCGCGGTCGGTGCGGAAAGTGCGAAACAGGCAGTGGAGTTCTCGCAAATTGCAGAAAAGGCCGGCTGCGATGCCGTCATGGCCGTTCCGCCACTCACCTCACGCCTTAGCCCAGAGACAATGGTCGGCTATTTCCGAGCGATTGCAGAGGCCACCGCGCTGCCAGTGATTGTGCAGGACGCCTCGGGATACGTCGGACAGTCCATTCCTCTGAGCGTCTGTATTCAATTGCTGGACCTGTATGGGGAGCAGAAAATCCTGTTCAAGCCAGAGGCGTCGCCGATTGGCCCCAACCTGTCGGCCCTCAGACAGGCCTCGCAGGGGCGGGCAGGAATTTACGAAGGTTCCGGTGGAATTCTGCTGGTGGACAGCTACCGCCGCGGTATTCAGGGCACCATGCCGGGCATGGATCTGCTGGACGGAATCGTGGCTCTCTGGAACGCCCTGCAGCAGGGAAATGACGATCGGGCGTATGCCATTTGGTATCCCATTTGTGGGATCGTGGCTCTGCAAATGCAGGCCGGCCTGGACGGATTTCTTGCCATCGAAAAATACCTGCTGGTTCGGCGTGGACTGTTCAAGTCAGCCGCAAGGCGACGACCTTATTCATGGGAGTTGGATCAGGAAACACAGCTGGAAGTTGACCGCCTGTTTAACCGCCTGCAGACCATCCTTAAGGGCTGACTTCCAGGACACCAGTTTTCCACGGAAGCCGTCGACGGTAACACGGCAGGCGCTTTCCTCCGCGAGTCTGAATCCGGCACTCTGAATCCAGCAAAAAGCAGGTCAAATCAGGACACATTCCGCAGCACGCAGGATATCTCCGCAGCGTTGGCTGTGTCAGTGTTCTCCTCTGCATCCCAGCGAACATTGATCCACTCACAAGGGAGTCAGTACGGTGCGGGTTCCGGGAAGTGGAGTGGCTGCCTGGCAAATTCCATGAGGATCACCATAAAATCCTGTTTCTACTTCACCGGAACGCTCAACTTCGGCTACCGTGTGTCTGGTAAAACCGTTTCCGGGTGAATTTCTGGTAGTGTCGCCATGACCTTTCTTCAGTCGTCTCTGCTTTTTGCTCTGCCACTGATCCTGCTGCCGATCCTGATTCACCTGATCAATCAGAATCGATATCGCACAGTTCCGTGGGCAGCCACGATGTTTTTGCTGCAGGCGCGGCGCATGGCCAAAGGCATGGCCAGACTCAAGTATCTCCTGATCCTGCTGGCTCGAATGCTGGCAATTGCAGGCCTGATTTTTGCCGTCAGCCGTCCCATGGCCGGTGGCTGGCTTGGTATCGCCGGTGGCGGGGCACCAGAACTATCGATCATCGTGCTCGATCGATCAGCCAGCATGGAATTGCAAAATCCGGTTACCGGTACGTCACGCCGGGAAACTGCCATTCAAAAAGTCGCTGGTATGTTCCGGGATCTCGGTCGAAACACCCGCACCGTCCTGTTTGACAGCGTCTCCGGAAAAAAGTTCGAGCTGAATTCCGGACAGTCTCTGCAGGAACTCCCGGAAACCTCAGCGACCGCCACCGCCACCGACTTCCCATCACTGATGCAATCGGTCTCAGAGTACATTTCCGCCAATGAAGCGGGTAGAACCGATATTTGGATCTGCTCGGACCTGCAGCAAACCTCGTGGCAGCCAGGCAGCGGTCGCTGGAATTCCGTGCGGGACCAATTGGCACAACGCGAAGGTGTGCGGCTGTACCTGCTCCTGTACCGGGATCAGTCGCCCGACAATATGGCCGTATCCGTCAGTGATGTCCATCGTCGCGAAACAGCTCAGGGCGCAGAACTGGTCATGGACATCCGCGTGAATCGCAATACTCCCACCGATCAGCCAATCCGAGTTCCTCTGACGATGGTGATCAATGGAGCCAGATCAACAGTGGATGTTGAACTCCGCGGACAGGCGATTCAGCTGACCGGATACTCTATTCCCATCGACCGTGAATCCCTGCAGGGCTGGGGCCGTGTGGAATTGCCCAGCGACAGTAATCCCGCCGACAACTCATGGCAGTTTGTTTACGCCGAATCTCCAGTTTACCGGACTGTTATTGTTTCGGACGACGAAGAGACATCGCGGCTGCTGAGACTGGCGGCAGGTACTCCATCCGACAAAACACTCAAGTACGAGTCCGAGCTGGTTTCGTCGTCACAGGCCGAATCAATCGAATGGAACCGCGTCGCCCTGCTGCTCTGGCAGGCACCACTCCCCGACGGAAATCTGGCGAAGCAGTTAGAATCCTTCACCGCGCGAGGAGGAAGCGTCGTGTTCTTCCCTCCCGAATCACCGGACGAAAAGCAACTCTTTGGCATTCGCTGGGGACAATGGAAAGAACCCGAAGGGAAGGATCAATTCCCGATTGCCGGCTGGCGCACAGACTCTGGCCTGCTGGCCAATACCCAGAACGGCACCCCACTGCCTATCGGTCAGCTCGCCGTGTTCCGCAGCTGTGAAATTTCAGGAACCGGAACCGACCTCGCCCAATTAACGGACGGCCCCGCACTGCTAAAGAAAGCTGACACAGATCGCGGCTCTGCATGGTTCTGCAGCACGCTCCCGCGAACGACGCATTCCAACCTCGTCAGCAACGGGGTGCCGTTTTATGTAATGATCCAGCGAGCGCTGGCGAGGGGGGCCGCTTCGCTGGGAAATGCCAGACAGTGGACCGCAGCCGACGCCGCACTGCCCGAAAACGATGGTTTTTCCGCCCTCGACGAAAAGTCTGAACAACTTCTGCCTTCCACACGCAGCCTGAACGGCGGACTCTGGAAATCCGGAGACACTCTTCTTGCACTCAATCGACCACTTGAAGAAGACAGCGTCGACGTCGTGAGCGAAGAAAACCTGAATCAAGTCCTGACGGGGCTGAATTTTACTGTCATTGACGATCAGGCGGGAAACGTAGGGGCACTCACCAGCGAAGTCTGGCGAATGTTCCTGATCGTTATGATCGCAGCGCTGATGGCAGAGGCCGTTCTTTGCGTTCCTCAATAACCCGGACTGTCCATCTCCGTCGATTCCGATTGATAAGAAACGAATTCTCAGAAGCTTTTTTTCTGGATTCCGAGACCTCATGTCTAACCCCCGGCGCCCACAAAATCACCAGGAGTGTTTCTGAGAACGCGGGGTCAGATTATGCAGCCAACACAAACAATCGGCCAAAATCTCTCAAAATCCGACCGACACAGCAGGTTCCGCTGGCCACGTGTTTTCGCAATTCCGAAGAACAGCAGCAAAGACTGGCAACGAATAGCCTTGCCACTCAACCCCGAATCTGCTCATTGCAGGTTGGCTGGAACAGGATCGGCCGAAGCAACACTCAGGCGGACTTCGCAAAGTGTAGAGCGGACCTCCTTTCGCACTGATCGCGAATCTGGTTACCTGCAACTTACCACAAACCGGAATTCCCCATGTCTGCAACTCTGGATTATGTGGAGCGAAAGTCTTCCCAGGGACGAACGACCGTGAAGAACCCAACGTCTGGACTTCCTGCCGCTGAAGTTTCCGCCGAACTGATTCCCAAAAGTCGCGTCTACCTTTGGCACGGCCTGACGGTCTCTGGTTTTATTCGATTGCTGGCTCTGCGGCCTAAACTCTCCTGGAAATACGCGGATCGCCTTCTGACGACCGCGTTCATGAGCTGCGTCAACTCAACACTGAATGCCGCGGAATCACTCGTCTACGGACGCAGGGTACAGGAAACACAACTGCAGCAGGCCCCGATCTTCATTCTGGGACATTGGCGCAGCGGTACAACCATGCTGCACAACCTGATCACACTGAATCCGCAGCTGACGTTTCTGAATCTTTACCAATGTCTGTTCCCCGGCCACTTTCTGCTCACGGAAAAAACGCTGGCACCCCTGACGGAACCGCTACTGCCTAAAAAACGTCCCATGGACAATGTCGAAGTGTCCTGGAAAAGTCCCCAGGAAGACGAAGTTGCTCTGGCAGTTGACAGCCTGCTGTCGCCCTACATTATGCCAGCCTTTCAGGGCCGGATGGATGTGTACGAGCGATTTCTGGATCCACGGGATATGAGCGTTAATGAACGCGAACGCTGGAAGCACAGCCTGATCACACTGATCAAAAAGCTGTCCCTCCGAAAGCCCGGTGCTGTCGTGATGAAATCCCCCACACACACCTACCGCGTTCCAACCCTGCTGGAAATGTTCCCCAACGCGAAGTTCATCTACATCTATCGCGATCCCCGCGCTGTCTACCAGTCCACAATTCACCTGCGAAAGATGATGTTTGCAGACAACACCCTCGGCCCCCTCCGCCCCGAGACATGGTCAGAAGAAGCCATCGTACTCTACGAAAAAAGCATTCGACTGTACCAGGAATCGCGGCACCTGATTCCGGAAGGAAATCTGTTTGAACTGCAATTTGAGTCCTTCGAGGCGGCGCCTCTGGAAACACTCGCCAACCTGCACAAATCACTCGGACTGCCTGGCTGGCAGGAAGCCGAACCACTGGTACAGGCCCAGGTGGCAAAGTTTTCCGGCTACAAGAAGAATTCCTATCGCATGGATGACGCCACCCGCGAAATGCTGGAGACCCGCCTGAAATGGGTCTTTGACCTGTACGGATACCCAACCACCCCCTAAAACGCTGAATGCCCCGCAGGTCTCCACAGGCCTGCGGGAGCAATCACAACAATGCGGGCAATCAGATCGTTTCCCGGTCAGCCTCCGAACTTTCTGCTGCTGGACTTGTCTGACGTCGGAAAGTCCTGTGGGATCGGTATTGTCACAGCCCCTGTCGCCGCCCATTCCGTGCCGCGCAGCAAAGTCGTGATAAAGCCCACACATTCCTGAGAATACTCGGCATGCCCCATCGGTGTGTGGAACACACGGCCTTTGCCATAGGCAATCGTCATCAGCATCGGCTCATGACGCCCTGTGATCTGGGATTCCGCGGTCGCCAGAACCTGCATATTCTTCGCCGGGCCACGCAGCTTGTCGTACAGCTCGTCCTTTGCATGCATCCATTCCAGAGGCATACCCTTCACGATCGGATGCTCACGGTCCCGAATCACCACCGGGAACTCCAGCTGCGGCCCGTGATTCCCACCGTTGCCCGGCGTCGTATCTCGCACCAGCTTACCGTCTTTGTCAAAGTACACGTAGGGTCCGTCCTTCTCTGTGCGGCCTCCCCAGCCCCCAAGTCCGATCATCTCGTTGTAGGCTGGCCATTCCGGAAAGGAATTGTCAGCCGCATGGACCACCACAAACCCACCTCCGCCACTGACGAAGTTTTCAAAGTCAGTCTGCGTCTCCTTCGGCCAGGGAGCCGCACCATACCCGAAGTTACTGATCACAACCTGATAACTGCTGAACTTCGGGTGAAAGTTCGCATCCGTTCCGCTGGGAGCGGCAGTGGCAACATCAACTTTGAAATGCCCCGACTGCTCCAGCCAGGACTTCATCATCTTCGTCGTCGTGGGCCAGACCCCGTGATTATTCTGGCCATCCACAATCAGCACTCGAATGGGGTCGGCAGCACCAAGGCCTCCGCATAGCGTCAGAGAAACCAGAGTTGTCAGCAGAGCGGTGATACAGTATTTCACGTCAGCACTTTCCAAAAACGAGCCGCGACAGCCCATGCACAGAACTTTGCCTGCACAGGGACCGCCGTTTGCAGAATTTTTTCCTGACAGGCCCGGGATTCCTGCGAACCTCGGGCCCCTGCAGGTGAACACGTTAACGAGTGAACGGCGTCCATGGCAACGCAGCCCCCAAAATTGCTTCGTCGCGGAATCGGCGAATACTCGCTGCACTTACTGGAACAGAGCTGCAGAAGACGGTATCACTTCCCACAGAGAAACTCCCACCCACCAATTGTTCCAAACAATTGATCAGCCCGCCTCGGACTGGCAATTCACCTCGCAGGATCCATCAAAAACGCCTCAACAGTCGTTCAGGCAAATCCTCAACATTGCTGCTCCGGTCAACGGCTCGGTCTCTCTAAACCACAAAAAAACCCTCCGGTGATTCAGACATCTTTGCGGACTCGTGTCATGCATATGATCGTTCGGACTTTGGCAATTCTGGTGCTCTCCACACTGATGACAACCCTGGCGGCACAGCAGCCGCAAAGTGGTTCTGACAAAGTCATCAGCCATGCAGACCTCAGCGTCTACACATCAGACGACGGCACGACGTCGCCTGTTCGCACACCGGCTGACTGGCAGATTCGCCGAAAGCAGATCCTCCAGGGGATGCAGCTGGCCATGGGGCCGCTGCCCACTCGAAACACGGCATTGCCTTTTGACATCCACATCACGGAAGACATCCGCCTTGGAAATGTTCGCCGCCTGACACTTTCAATCGTTGTCGAAAACACGGACCGGTTGCCGCTCGATCTGTATCTCCCGGCCAGCCTCGCAGACACGGTCGATCCGCACGCTCTGACGGCCGGAACTGCCCCGCAAAAACTGGCGGCGATGCTGGCTCTGCATCCGACAGGAGACGCAGGCAAACGCATCGTAGCGGGCGAAGGTGGACGTGCAGGACGGCAGTATGGCCTGGAACTGGCTCAGCGTGGTTATGTCGTACTCGCGCCGGATTATCCTTCTTTCGGAGAACTCAGGGCGTACGATTTCACCGCGGACGCGTATCAATCCGGCACGATGAAGGCCATCGTGAACCACCTGCGGTGCGCAGACCTGCTGGCCGCATTGCCCTTTGTGGATGCCGACCGCATGGGCGTCATCGGGCATTCCCTCGGTGGACACAATGCCATTTTTCACGCCGTCTTTGATGAGCGAATGAAGGTCATCGTCTCCAGCTGCGGCTGGTGTCCCTTCGGCGATTACTACGCCGGGAATCTGACCGGCTGGACCAGCGATCGTTATATGCCACTGCTGAAAACGCAGTATCAGCTGGCAGTCGACAAGGTGCCTTTCGATTTCTACGAACTGGTAGCCGCACTCGCTCCCAGAACTTTCGTCTCCGTGTCGCCACTGGAGGACAGTAACTTCGATATAAACGGAGTCCGGAAAGCAATCCCCGTTGCCGGGAGTATCTACTCGCTGCTGCAGGCCCGCGAAAAACTTGTGCTGCTCACGCCCGACTGCGGTCACGATTTTCCAACAGACATGCGACTTCAGGCCTACGGAATCATCGATAAGGTACTGTCACATACACCCGATCCCTTTGAACCAGACTATTCCGCCGAACTGCCCAGAATTTCTGCCACGCCGGCAAACGAGGCGTTGAAGACCTTCGAAGTCATCGAGGGCTTTGAACTGCAGCAGACCGCCGCCGAACCGCTGGTCGTGGATCCGGTGGCCATGTCGTGGGACGAGGACGGGCGTTTGTTTGTCGTCGAAATGAGAGACTACTCAGAACAGGATCGGGAGCACCTGGGCGTCATTCGCGTCCTGCTGGACACCAATAACGATGGCGTCTTTGATGACAGTCACGAGTTCGCGCGGGGCCTGAGCTGGCCCACCGCTCTGATTGCAGCCAATGGAGGCGTCTTTGTCGCGGCTGCACCAGATGTTTTCTTTCTGAAGGACCAGGACGGCGACCTGAAAGCAGACGTCCAGGAGCTGGTCTTCACCGGCTTCAATCGCAACAACGTGCAGGGGCTGATCAACAGTTTTCACTGGGGCCCCGATAACCGCATTTACGGTTCTGCAAGCACCACAGGCGGAACAGTCACCAGTCCAAAATATCCGGATCGGCCAGCCGTGGAATGCCGCGGCCGGGATTTTTCCTTTGACCCGAAAACTCTCGAACTGCGCACAGAAACCGGTGGCGGGCAGCACGGTATGTCCTTCGACGACTGGGGACACCGCTTTGTCAGCGCCAACAGTGATCATGCTCAACTGATTGTCTATCAGGACCGCTATCTGTCCAGATCTCCAGTCCCCTCGCCGGCCCCGGCCCGCATCAGCATCGCCGCTGACGGAGGACAGGCACCAGTCTTCCGCATCAGCCCCGTGGAACCATGGCGAATTGTCCGCACACGCCTGAGAGCCTCGGGACTGTCAAAGGGACTGGTCGAAGGTGGCGGTCGGCCCGCAGGGTATTTCACAGGTGCCACCGGCATCACCATCTATCGCGGTGATGCATGGTCAAAAGACCTGAAAGGCACCGCCATCATCGGCGATGTCGGCAGCAACATCGTTCACCGAAAACGACTGCTCTCCAATGGCGTCGGCTGGACAGCAGAACGCATGGACGCCGGGCGTGAACTTGTCGCCTCCCGCGACATCTGGTTTCGACCAGTCCAGTACGCCAATGCCCCGGACGGCTGCCTGCAGATTCTTGACATGTATCGGGAAACGATTGAGCATCCGGCCAGTCTGCCTCCCGAAATCAAACGCCATCTCGATCTGACCAGTGGTCGAGACCGCGGTCGTCTGTATCGCCTTGCTCCCGCAGGCTGGACGTTTCGCCCCACACCCAAACTCAGTGGTCTGACATCCGTAGAACTTGTCAGTCTGCTGGAGCATGAAAACGCATGGCATCGCGACACCGCATCGCGTCTGCTGTACGAGCGTCAGGATCCCACTGCGATCCCCGCACTGAAATCACTGCTGCACACTTCCTCGTCCGGACTCGCCCGCTTCCACAGCATTGGCTGTCTGCAGGGACTGCAGGCACTCGGTGAAGATGAAGTACTGTCTGCAATCAGGGATCCCCTACCCGGTGTTCGCGAGCGTGCGATTCTGGCAGCAGAAACTCTGCCGGGTTCGTCCGCTCTTCAAACCGCACTGCTCAGCATGAGTGACGAAGCCGAACCACGAGTTCTGATGCAACTGGCCTTCACACTGGGCGAACTCCCGGAATCCAACGCTCGAAAAGACGCCCTCGTTTCGATCCTCGTGCGCGCTGGCGGAGACCGCTGGATTCGCACGGCCGTCATGTCCTCACTCGGTAACTCCGCCGCGGCGGCCCTCGTACAACTCGCCAGCATGGCCAGCAACGAATCGGACCCCGCGTCAGTCGCCTTGCCGGAACTCGCTGACCTCGTCGCTCGACGCAGTTCCAGCGAAGCCGATCTGGCACCCCTGCGCCAGGCCGTCACCAATGTCAACAAAAATCCCGGATTGCAGGTGCGAATTCTGCAGGCCGCCGCCGCCGCCAACGGATCCCTCGGAAAAATGGCCGCTTTTCGTGACCTGTCTCAGGCTCTGATCCAGCAATCCCGGCAAAAAGCGGCCGACCAGAATCTCACTGCTGCCGATCGGACAGCCGCGGTGCGGGTGCTCAGCCTCTCCAGCTACGCCGCCGAAAAAGACCTGCTGCTGGCCCATCTGGAATCCAACACAGACCCCAGCCTGCAAGCCGCGTCCATGGAGACTCTTGCCAGCTTCCCCGCACTGGAAATCGCCGCCGAATTGATTCAACGGCTGCCAGGCCTTTCACCCACCCTCACACAAAAAGCCCGCGATGCACTGATGCGACGCACAGCATGGACCGTCCCGTTCCTCGAATCCATCAGGTCCGGTGCTCTACCCGCATCCTCTGTGACACCCTCCGAACTGCAGCGACTGACAGAAGTCCCTGACGAAAAGGTTCGATCCCTTGCTATTCAGCTTCTGGAAACCACAGCCCGGTCGTCAAGAGAAGACGTGCTGCGAGCCTACCAGGTGGCGCTCACTCTCAATGGCGATCGCGAACGCGGGCAGGCCATCTTCCGCCAGCACTGTTCCGTCTGTCATCAGATCGGCTCGATTGGATATCAGGTCGGCCCCAATCTGGCTTCGATGAAAAATCGTGGCGCTGAGGCCATTCTGACCAATGTGCTGGACCCCAATCGCGAAGTCAACCCGGCATGGCGCGACTATGTGGCCGTTGGCACCGACGGCACGACTCATAATGGCGTCCTGATCAGTGAATCCGCGGCCAGCCTGACGCTGCGCCGGGCCGAAGCAAAGGAAACCTCGCTGCTGCGTTCGGAAATCGAAGCTCTGCGAGATACAGGACGATCACTAATGCCCGAAGGCCTGGAAAAAAGCATTGACACACAGGCAATGGCAGACCTGATGCAGTGGATCATGACGGCCGAATAGCATAACTCGATCAGCCCCCGCATGTGTGCCCTTAAACTGGCCTGCATTCCAGAGGGCGAAATTCCATTTGAGCCGCTGTGCCGGCCGAATCGCGAAACAACAAGGATACTTTCAATGACGTGGAATGTCTCAATGCAATTGTTCAGAGGACTGCTCGCCGTGGCATTCACCGGCTCCACCCTCCTGGCCGCAGACTGGCCGCAACTGCTGGGGCCCAATCGCGATGGCGTTGCAACCGGAGAAAAACTGCACGCGTCATGGGGAGCCAAAGGACCAAAACTGCTGTGGGAAGCTACAGTCGGAGATGGCTTCGCCGGAGTCGCTGTCAAAGGGAAAACGGCAGTCGCCTTCGTTCGCGAAGGTCGCAGTGAAATTGTGCGGTGCTACAACGCCTCAACGGGAAAAGTTCTCTGGGAATCCGCGACTCCCTCAAACTGGCAGGGTGGCGTTTCCAGTGATAAAGGACCACGCTGCGTCCCCATCATCACCGACGACAAAATCTTCACGTTTGGGGCGGAAGGCATGCTGCGCTGCCTGAATCTGGCAGATGGAAAACAAATCTGGAAGCGGGACACGACCGCCGATTTCAAGCCTCTGGAGGGCTATTTTGGCGTCGGTAGTACACCCGTGCTGTATCAGGATCGCCTGATCGTCAACGTGGGCGGTCGAGACAACGCGTCAGTCGTCGCCTTCAGCACCACGGACGGCACCACACTTTGGCAGGCCTTCACCGATGCCGCCAGTTATTCAGCCCCTGTCGTAAAGACCGTCGGCAACACAAACCTGGCGCTCGTGGTAACCCGACTGAACCTCGTCGGTATCGATGTGGCCAGCGGTAAAAAAGCGTTTTCCATACCGTTCGGTGCCCGTGGCCCCACGGTCAATGGAGCGACTCCCGTGGTGCTGGATGACAAAGTCTTCGTCTCATCCAGCTACAATATCGGTTCTCTGCTGGCTTCGTTTACCAGCAATTCCATCACCGAACTCAAGCGGGATGAGACTTTCCTCGCGACACAGTATGCAACTCCCGTGGCTGGCGCCACTCCGGGAATCTTCTTCGCCATGGACGGCCGCCAGGACTCCGGACGCGGAACAGCGTCCCTGAAATGTCTCGACCTGAACACCTGGCAGGTGAAATGGGAAGAATCCGGGATGGACTATGGAACTGTGGTTCGCGTTGACAGGGAATTGTTGGTGCTGACCTGTAGTGGGGAACTGATCCGCGTTGCTGCGTCCGCAGACAAATACCAGGAAGTTGCGCGAACAAAAGTACTGAAGGCCACCGACAGCGGCTACCGACTTCCTGCCCTGTCAGGCGGGCGACTGTTTGTTCGAGACGACGACACACTGCGCTGTCTGGAAGTGGGTCCTGAATAACAGAGTCAGCGGCAAAGGCATCAATGCGGCGGCAACATGGCGCATGGGACATATGGGACACATGAGACCGACGGATCCTAATAATGGGCGTTCCCCGTACATCGCAGGTCTTTCATTGATCCCATAGGTCCCATACCACAAGCTGCCAGCCACGCAAAATCCACCCGCCACTGTTTTTTTGCTGGCTTCTGGGCATTCTGCAAATCTACCCTAAGATCGCGGCCTGCGCAATCCAGCCGTCGCCGCTGTTTGCACCGGTTTTTGGGCAGTCTGCAAGCCGCTATCACGGCCAATCTGAAGGGGCAACATTATAGACAAGCCCGGCAATCAGGGCGATGGCGGGACCAATAGGACAAATGGGGCCAATAGGACAAATGGGACCAATGAACTTGCTTCCCCTCACATAGGTCCCATACGTCCCTTAAGTCCCCTGATCTCACTGTCCCCTGATCTCACTGTCCCATGACCTCACTGTCCCATGACACCCACCAGCAATCACAGACAACCCGCGGGCACCATTAAAACCGCAACGGTTTTTGCCAGCATTCTTTCAGCTCAGCGAGCGACCCCTCAAGCAGCAGCTGCCCACCGTGCAACGCTCGTACGGTCGCTGCGGATGTGGTACGCCCCACCTCTGTCAGCGGAAGCCCTGCAAAGATCTCAGCCAGCTGGCTCAGACCAGACGCGGGGACTTCCATCAGGAATCGCGTATTGGACTCAGAGAACAGCGCCACTGCGGCCCGAGAACCAGCGTTGACGGTCCGCAGTGATTCCGCAGCCGTCAGATTCTCCAGTAACAACTCGGCCCCGATCCCCCCGGCGAAGGCCATCTCTGCCGCAGCCACGGCCAGACCACCCTCGCTCAGGTCATGACAGCTGAACACAAGCCCGCGCTGAATGGCCTGATGAACGGCACGGAAGATCTTTGGCGCAAGGCTTGTGTCTACTTTCGGTACACTTCCGCCGGCAACACCATTGACTGCATACAAGTGACTGCCGCCGAATTCGTTGAGCGTGTTGCCCACCAGCACCAGCAGATTTCCGGCAGCCTTCATATCCATGGAGACGCACTGCTCCACGTTACCAACCTGCCCCAGCGCCGTGATCAGCAGCGTGGAAGGAATGGCCACCGTACGACGAGTGCCCGAGGAATCTTCGTAGCTGAATTCATTGTTCAAACTGTCCTTGCCACTGACAAACGGTGTTCCGTAGGCCACGGCGATGTCCTGGCATCCGACCGCCGCACGCACCAGAGTTCCCAGGGTTTCCGGACGTTCCGTATTGCCCCAGCAAAAATTATCCAGAATAGCGATCCGATCCGGATCCGCCCCGGTGGCAACACAATTTCGCACCGATTCGTCAATCGCAGAGGCTGCCATCCAGTACGGATCACAATCCCCAAAGTGCGGATTGATCCCACAGGAAACCACCAGACCACGCAGAGACGTCAGGTCGGGACGAACCACGGCAGCATCCGACGGACCATCATTGTGGATCCCCGTCAATGGTTTGATCACGCTGCCCGCCTGAACTTCGTGGTCGTACTGCCGAATGATCCATTCTTTGCTGGCCACGTTCAGCGACGCCAAAATCTTTGCCAGGTCCGCAGAAAAATTGCCCCGAGTCAGCAGCGCTGTTTCCGCTGCTGAGACGGCTGGTGCCGCCGCAATTTCATAGACCGCCTCACGAATCACCGGAGGTCGACCGTTATGCAGAAAATCCATGCTCAGGCTGCCAACCTGCTGGTCGCCGTATTTCAGCACTAACTGCTGCGTGTCAGTAAAGCGACCAATGGCGGTGGCCTCAACCCCCTCTGAAGCACACAACGCCTGAAACTCAGGCCAGCTATGCTCAGGTACTGACAGCACCATGCGTTCCTGTGCCTCGGAAATCCAGATTTCTGTGTAGGACAGCCCCGAATACTTCAGCGGTGCACGATCCAGCCAGACTTCCGCGCCCGTTTCTTCGCCCATCTCTCCCACAGCACTGCTGAAACCGCCCGCGCCACAGTCGGTGATGGCCGAGTATAAACCGCGATCACGCGCCGCCAGCAGCACATCCATCATCATCTTTTCTGTGACCGGATTACCAATCTGCACAGCCCCGCCACTGATGGATTCGCTCTCCTCTGTCAGTTCCACAGAAGAAAATGTGGCTCCATGAATCCCGTCGCGACCCGTACGCCCGCCGACGGCCACAATCAGGTCACCGGCACTGACATGCTTGTCGCACTTATCCACCGGGATCATCGCCACGTTGCCGCAATACACCAGCGGATTGCCCAGATAACGATCGTCAAAGCAAACCGCCCCGTTAACTGTGGGAATGCCCATCCGATTGCCATAGTCCCGCACCCCGGAAACCACTCCCTGCATCACAGCGCCAGGATGCAGCACACCCGGAGGAAGTTGATCCGCCGGATAGTCGGGCCGAGCAAAACAGAACACGTCGGTGTTACACACCGGACGCGCACCCAGCCCAGTGCCCAGCGGATCCCGAATCACGCCACCCAAACCCGTATTCGCGCCACCGTAAGGCTCAATCGCTGAAGGATGGTTGTGAGTTTCAACTTTGATGCAGACATTCTGACGCTCATCGAATCGAACAATCCCGGCATTGTCCTTAAAGACGCTGACACACCAGTCGGCACTTCCCAGCGACTGACGAATACTGACCGTTGCTGCAAAAATGGTCTCTTTCAGCATGCTGTTGAAGTGATGGTCGCGCACCACCTGCCCACTCTGCGTCTCGACGTAATGAATTCGACCGCCAAGCGTCTTGTGAGAACAGTGCTCACTCCACGTCTGAGCGACCGTCTCCAATTCAATGTCTGTCGGGTCACGCTGCAGTGTCACAAAGTGATCGCGAACCGTTCGCATTTCCGCAATGCTCAGATACAGCTGGCCCTTGCGACTCAGCTCCATCAACTGCACGTCGTCCATCCCTCGAATCGGCACCGTGGTCAGTCGCAGCCGATACTCAGACCCCAGCGATAAATCGCGAATCTTCAACGCACCTCGAACCACGTACTCGATCGCGTCGTTTGCCAGTACCTTGCGACAAACCTGATTCAAACGCGATGCATCCAGCTCCCCGGATAACCAGTATCGCCGGCAGGTCGCCACATGCGTCGCAGCCAGATTCATCCGGCAAATTGCCGCCAATGCGTTTTCCGCAACCGAATCCGTGACCCCCGGATGGAACAGGACATTCAATAGTGTCTCGCCCGCCGCGGCAGCGGCGGCCGCTGCCTGTACCAGTGCATCGCCGGTAAGATCATAAATCCGAAAATGCTCGGTTACCGAGTCCGCCAGCAATCGCGATGCCGCCTGATGCACGTCCTCACGCGACAGCTCACCCTGGATCAGAAAGGTCCGCGCGGCACGTACGCTGCGAATTCCCGGAATGCCCTGACTTCGGGCACTGGCTAGAATCCGCTGACCTTCATAGTCCTTCTCACTGCCAATCGGCAGGATTTCGACTTCCCAGAGCATATTGGAACATATCCGAACAGAGGGAAACAAAAACGCGGTGCCAGAGAAACAGCCCCAGCCACCAGAACGCTGCCCATCACGGGCTCAACACAGCCGCAGGCAAATACGGCGGGGTTCTGGGACGCAGTATTTCACGGCTGCCCCCAGAGTACAAGAAACGAAGCAAGGGGAATCCAAAATCCAGTGGTGGATTCGCAGAAGGCGGAAAACAGGAAAACCTGAACGGCAGCCAACAGCCCCACGTTTTACCCCACCAAATCGCATTTCCCGAATTCTCTAATCTGCGCCTTGAGAAGAATCGTAAAGTTAACCACTTTCGGCTGTCGATGATCCTTCCAAAGGTCCACGTGAGAGGCTGCGCGACGGGTTCGAAAACGCAAAACCCGCAGTTTCTGCCACTCAGTAACCTTGTCCGCGTTGCGGCCGTTCCCGGAAACCTCCGGGGATCGACTCCGAAACGAGAGAAAAATCAGACCTGCGGATTCAGGTCAGTGACGCTACGGAAGGCTGCCACCATGACGGATGCACTGAGTATCGCTCTGCAAAAGATTGCAGAAGGAGGAGCACAGGCTCGTCCCCAAAACACAGTCCATGCACCGCTCCCGGCACCTGAAACAACCGCCACAGCACCAGTTATGGCAGCACCAGTCCTCTCGGTGCAGATCCCAGCCGAACCCGCAGTCGCCGCAACGCTGACTTCCATCGCCGCTGTTTCCGCGGCCCCACACGAGGATCCCGGCCCCTCAATTCTTCAAATGCCCCAGAAGCCAACGGCCACCGCACGACTCGACATGGCTCCGGAACCGGCCCCCGCCGCGGAAAGCTACCGCGAACCGACGACCATGACCTCCATCACAATTCAGCCCAGGCCCCCACTGCAACTCGCAGAAAGTCCGCAGATCCAGTTCTCTGCCCCCACGGCTCCGGCAACTCCCCCACAGGCTCCGGCCGATCCAGTCGCGGCTGACACGTCCAGTACCAGCCAGACTGCCGGCCCAATGGCTCAGCGACTTCGCAACTCACTGGGAATCATCCAGGAGTACCGAACCCTGCTGACCGCACTCGTTGTCGTCATGGTAGTTGGTGTCGTCTGGAGCGACAGCCAGAAAACATCCCAAACTGGCAGCAAAGTCACCGCTACCGAAATCAATATCGAACAACTCCTGAAGGAATTCGAGACAGCCGATCAGCGTGCCAGTGAGAGGAACGCAAACCGCGCCGCTGAACTGGCTGACCTGAATGCCCAACCAGAATTCGCAAATGTCCCAAAAAATTCTTACCCGGAATCCGGCGCCGATACTGAGCTTCCGTCAAACCAGCAAACAACCAACACCGATTCCGCTGTCTATCCGGACTCTGCTGTCTACCCTGATTCGACAGCCGACGAAAATGGTCCCACCGACCCGGCAGAAACAGCACCTCCCGCAAGGGCTAAACCCGTGCGATTCAGCGGCAGAATTCAACCCGCTCAATAGTTTTTTCAGCACAGAAGTCAAAATTCATTGCCGGTAATCTCAACAGAACCACGGAAAACACAGGGGCACCACAATCGTTTTTCAACAGAGAGCACCCGCAGCAAGGGCTACCACTGCCGTCCGTCCGCTTTGAACTTCACAAGACAGCCAAAGACGACATGAAACTGTTTTGCCGAAGGAAAATCCCAGCCCCTCCCCACGATTCACGCTCTGACAACGGTACATAATCAAACACCAGACTCTGGTGTCAGTGAGGACAGAACACGATGTATGAGAGCTATTGGAAACTGAATGGCCGTCCGTTTTCGCAGACCGCAGAACCTGCGTACTTCTATCGCAGCCAGAGTTGCCAGACTGCGCTCCTGCGAATCCGCTATGCTGTGGAAAACCTCTGCGGCCCCGTACTCGTGCCGGGACTCTCCGGCAACGGAAAGTCCTGCCTCGTCAGGTACTTCGCTTCGGAATTCCCTAAACTGCGGCCCTTCGTGCATCTCGTCTTCCCCACACTCGCCGCCGACGAACAGCTCCGCATGATCCAGGCCGAGCTCTGCGAAGAAGGCGTTCCCAACTCCGGGCCCATCGATACCGTCCTGCGCGATATCCGCTCGGCGCTGCGACGACACGCCGCCCAGGGACGCCGGCCGCTGCTGTTCTTCGACGATGCCCAATTGATGACAGACGACGGATTCCAGCAGGTGATCCAGCCGCTGCTCAGCCTGGCCGAGGCCGACGCCAACATCCAGCTCACGGTACTTCTGGCTGGTCAGCCGTCGTTGACGGCCCGCATCCGACGCTTTGGGCAGATCAGCGAACGAATCACCGTCACGACACCGTTGAATGGCTTCACCGCCGCAGAGACTGCCGAATATGTTCGGATCTGTCTCCACCAGGCCGGTTGCACGCACACCATCTTCACCGCGGATGCCCTGTCGCGCCTGTTCGATGTCTCTTCCGGTAACCCCAGACGCATCAATCGCCTGTGCGATATGGCTCTGCTGGTGGGCTTCGCGGAACAGAAAACCACAATTTCCGCAGAGGATATCGATTCCATCGCTGGCGAACTTCTGCCCGCCGCCGCGTAGGCCAGCTGGCCTAATGCCCCGGGCTTCGCACCACTGAACCAGCAGACAACCCCCGTCCGCCAATCCGGACGATCGCGGCACGGCCGGAAACAAACTGTTACAAAAAAACGACCAGCCCAACGGCCAGCGCTGTCATCGCCGCCAGAAGTACGGCAGCAGCGCTCAGATCCTTCACCTGCCCGGCCAGCGGACGCCATTCCGGACTGACCAGATTCGTCAGGAATTCGATCGCCGTATTAAACGTCTCGGCGACCCAAACAAGTCCCACGGCAAGAAGCAGCAGCGCCAGGTCCCGCCGCGTTCTGTTCGTAATTACGGCCAGCAGCAGAACCGCCACCGTCGCCAGCAGATGCACCCTCGCATTGGGCTGAGTCCGCAGCAGGATCGTGAGGCCACGCCAGGCAAATCCAAAACTGCTGATTCGCCGACCAATCACTGTTCTGAACCCGATCCACATAACGCACACATCCCGTCAGACACAAAAAAGTGTCAGGCACAGTTCAACCCCGTCGGCCGTGGGAATGTTACCATAAGTCATCGACCTTGTCGTTGCCTGTGAGACCTCCCTCGTTCTGTATGCAGGAACCGATACAGAAAAGGCACCAACGAGAAACGCACGGCGGCGGGCACCGTTTCATGGCTCTGTCCTGCTGGCTCGCTTCCACCTGAAAATTGCCTGCGAAAAGTGTTGAACCAGCGTGGCGATGCCTTCCCGCACTGCAAAGGACTGGCAGCGTAACGGCAAGGTGCGATCCAGCCTGGAGCTGGAAGAGAATCGCCGTTGGCAGGCAACGCGCCGCGAATGGAAAACGATGCATTCACGCATCTCAACGTGGCGGAGCGACAGAATTCCGCAGACACATTCCGACTCCAGCTGCCATGTGGCATCCCGAGCCAGCGTGGGCCGCGAATCTCCCTGCGGAAACAAACTCAGACGGGCCCACGGAAATCGATCGCGGC
>CAIQIE010000282.1 GCA_903871805.1 uncultured Planctomycetaceae bacterium
CAACCTAACGTGTGTGATCGTCAGAAACACTGGAATGTCCATTTTGGCGACGACGGCGACGCTGAACAAAAATTATCCACGCTAACAGACCTCCAGCGATTGCCGAGGTCCCTGGCTCCGGTACTGACGACCCATCATACGTTGCTGTCTGCCATCCGGTGCTGTTGATATTATTTTCGGGAGCATCCTTAAACTGAAGTCTGGTCAGCAGAGTCCAGCCATTGCTGACGCCCACGATTGGGATCGTAAATGACAATTTGACGTTTGCGCCACTCGTTTTGTTAACACTGGACGATAGGTTCCTTTGGGAGGTCTCGAGGATATCTCCTAAAAATGTGCTTGTGCTGTAAGACGCAGTTGTTGGATCAAAAATCACATTACTAAATGCTGTTGTCGTTGTGGGTTGTGCGAGGCTGATGCCGGTGATACTGAATGAGCTGGCTGGCAGAGCCCCGGGGCCACTCCAGGCAAACTGGACTTTCACTTTTGTGTAAGTCGTGCTCAAATGGCTGACATCCCACTGCGTAAACGCACTAGCACCGGTAAACGTTGACGATGTTGTGACATCAAAAGTACCACCTGTGCCCTGCGTGTAGCTTAAAACACCGGCGTTTGCGATACGTGGACCGCTGCAGAAAAGTAATCCGAGCAGGGCAGCCGCAAGCAGACCTTTGAATGTAACAGTGTGCAGGAATCTCATGAAATCTCCTTTTATAAATGCTAGTTCCCCTGACAGAAAAATGGCAAATCGCATTAGCGACGCCGTCTGTGGATTATGATATCGCAGGCTCAAGGACGTGCCATGAATAAGATGGTGGTTAAAACCCCCGGGGGTGTTGTTGATACTGCCAGCACTTGCCTTGGAGACGGGTTATCGATTTTGAGGTTCCCAGAGAGCTTTGGTAGAATAGTGTGACTTAGTAACGATTTTAGGGATTTAAGGGCGTGACGAAGAAAGGATTTTGTCGTAGCGCTACGGGTTATAAGCATCCTTCGAATGCAAATCGGTGTGATGCAGGGATTTTAGTCGCGTGCGAGAGTTTGATCACCGCGGAAGCGGGTTGGCGGTCGGGCTTGAGTGCAAATCTGCTTCAGAGAGAGCGAGCGGTGCCGCATCAGCCATCGGACGTTAGACCCCGGTTCCATAACGACTGGTACACGGCCTTTAACATGAACCGGACGCTAAGACGTTCCAGCGGATTTTTGTCCTGAGGGCCAATTGCCGGTATGTGACATTCAGAAATTTGTGCCGCAAGGGAAAGTCGCGGCGGCATTCCTGCGGTTCAGTTGATTGTCGCGTTGTTTGTTGAATAGAGTTCGGGTCAGAGCGTCCGAATGGCGGGGGCCGGGTTTTGCCGTCCCGGGATTTGCTGCCTGACGTCCGTTTGATCTGCAGTTCTGAAGGAAATACGCCAGCTATGCCCCGATTTGCCGTGATTCTGCCCGCAGCGGGCAGCAGTAGTCGTATGACCGGTTTCCAGAGAAAGAAACCCTACATTGAACTGAAGGGGCGTCCCGTCTGGGTCCGAACGGCCGAACATTTTTTAAGTCGTGAAGATGTCTGTCAGACGATTCTGGTGGTCGCTCCTGATGATCTGGAGTGGTTTCGCGAGATGTACCGGCCCAATCTGGCATTCATGGATCTGCAGGTGATCACGGGCGGGGCTTCGCGGGCAGAAAGTGTTCGAAAAGGCCTGCAGGCGGTGACGTCTGAGGCCGAGTACATCGCCGTTCACGATGCTGCACGACCACTGCTGGTGCAGAAGTGGATCGATGACGTCTTCGCGGCCGCGGTGCAGCACAAGGCTGCCATTCCCGGTCTGAAAATCAGCAGCACGACAAAACGCGTGGATTCTTCGGGTCGAATTACGCAAACCGTGGACCGCACTGGACTTGTTCAGGCTCAGACACCGCAGGTGTTTGAACGCAGCGTCCTTGAAAAGTCCTTTGCAATCTGCAAAAAATTAGCAGAAGTCACGGACGATGCGTCGCTGGTGGAGGCCACTGGTCACCCGGTCCATGTGGTGGATGGCTGGCCCATGAATATCAAGCTGACAACAAATGAGGACGTTCGCCTTGCCGAGCTGTTCCTGGGGGCACTGCCAAAACCCGGCGGATTGGGTTCACTGCATCCGTTTGGGGATGAGCTCTTTCGCTGAGGTGTGGTCAACGACTGTTGCAACGTGTCTGGTGTTACCGCGGGTGGTGATGGCGTTGCTGTGCCCTATATACGTCTTTTCGTACCGGCCTGTGCAAAAAAGCGAGAACTCAGACAGGAAACACGCCGGTTATTCCAGCAGCCAGTCCAGTAGTCGCCAATCCATCCACCGTCGGTCCGGATCGACGCCAGCCCGGCCGATGAAACCGAGGTGTCCACCGTGCTTAGTCAGGCACAGGGTGACATTGGGAGGCAGCTCCAGTTCTTTCAGGGGCTGACAGCAAACGACTGGGTCATCCTCAGAGGCCAGAATTGTTGTATGGACTCTGATGCGACTGATGTAGCTACCTGCTGAGGCTGTGGCGTAGTAATCGTCGGCGGATTCAAAACCTGACGCCGGGGCGGTATAGAGTTCATCGAAGTCGTACAGTCGCCGAGGCGGCCGTCGGGTTTTTGCGAGGGGCAGATGATCACGCCACTGCGGGGATTCGGCAATCTGACTGATCAGTCGTCGGGTGAAGTACCAGTCGTACCGCTGTCCCGCTGAGGACTGGTTCAGTCTTGATGCGCAGTGATGCAGATTGACCGGTGGACAGACCGCGACTGCTCTGAACAGACTGAAAGGCAGCGAGTTTGCGTTTTCGCCGAGGTATCTAAGCAGCATGTTGCCACTGATGGAGAATCCTGCGACGGACACGGGTGACCCTGGGCACAGGCGTTCCAGCATGGCAATAGCCGCCGCGATGTCATCCGTTCTGCCGGCGTGGTAGGGATTAGCCGCCAGGTGCACACCAGCGCCGCAACCGCGATGATCCATCCGAATTACACGAATGCCCTGAAACGACAATTTGGCCGCCATTCGGACCATATAACCGCTTTGATGCGAACCCCCAAGTCCATGCAGCAACAGGACGACGTGATCACCACGTTCCCATGTTGGAGGAGTGTTGTCGTGCAGCACAATCAGGTCACCGTCATCCAGTCGCAGATGTCTCTGAACGGTTCCCGGCAAGCTGGTTCGTCCGGGAAACAAACTTGCGAACACTGTTTGCAGGTTTGCACCGGAAAGTCCCCGGGCAGGAACAAACTCGGGAATACCCGGGTTGGTGGAACCAGGCGACAGCACGAGTCCGGATCGCGAAACACCAGACTTTGACCGCGTGACGGTCAAATCGCTGCTGCTTTGAAGTTCCCTGGAAAGATCCATGAAGGCGTTACCCTGCTTCGGGGGGGGAGTGGGAGTTGAAGGACAAGTTCGCTGTGCCCGCTTGAAATTTCATGCTGTCTTCGGTGGTTTGTAGGGGTTTTTGAAGTTTTCGGAAAGGTTTTCACGACAATTTCCGGGAAAGTCCCCAGGGACAAATCAAGGAAAATCCGGGCAGTTAATGCCGAATTCGTATTTTATCCGTCCAGAGTATCGGAATAATCCGTACTTCGATCGAGAATCCCGATGTTTGCTCGATGAGGATTTGGAAAGCCGGATGGCATTTGGGGCCAACGTGGTAGAGTGGGCAATTCTTATTCCCCAGAGGCGTTGGTTTCGTCTTCGACATTCCCGCGTGACCCGGCGTTCAGGTTGCCCGGATTTTCGGGAAAGCAACCGGGCTGATTTTCGGAATACCAGTGGGCCAGTGCCCGGCTCCATTCCTCGGAAGTTGTGACACTTGCAAAGGCTTGTCGCACTTTCAGGTGTTCCGGATGCCACGCTGAGTAGAAGATGCAGAATTTTCGGACCTGGCGAAGAAACTGTTCGGTGGGGAGTGCGAATTCTGCCAGTTCCAGATGGCGTCGCATCAGGTCTCGCTGCTGGTGCAGATCCGGGGCATTGGGAAGTTGTTCACCGCGGAGCAATGCGGCTGCCTGCTGAAAGATCCAGGGGTTTCCGATGGCTCCGCGGGCGGCGGTAACCCCATTCACTCCGGTTTCCTTCAGCATTCGCACGCAGTCGGTGGCGGTGAACAGGTCGCCGCTTCCCAGAAGTGTTGCGTTGGGGAATTCGGCTCGTACCGTTTTTAGAAATTCCCAGCGACTGGGGCCGATGTATTTCTGTTCGACAGTGCGACCATGGATCGTGGCCGCAGCGATGCCGATTTGAAAGGCTTTGGACAGGATCTGAAAAAACTGATCGCGGCTTTTTTCGGAGTCATCAATTCCGCGTCGCATCTTGACGGTTACGGGAATTTGGGGCGGAACAGTATCACGGACCAGTTGCAGGATCCTGATGGCTGTTTCGGGCTGTCCCAGGTGATAGCCACCTCGACATCGGCCGGAGGCTTTTTTTGCCGGGCACCCGAAATTGATATCGATCACGTCAAACCCGGCGTGGACAAGTCTCATTGCGGCGGCTGGAAAGGAGTCCGGATCGGATCCCATGAGTTGTGCTCCCACGGGATGATCATCATCGGTGACCAGCAGATGATGTCTGGTGCGGGCACGTTCTTTGAGATTGTTCACAAAGGCGTCGATGACAACTTCTGCGATTGTGTAGGGCGCGCCCATTTCTCTGGCCAGGGCCCGCATGGGCCAGTCGCTGTAGCCGCTGAGAGCCGCCTGAACAACCGGCAGAGAAATGGGAATTGCACCAAGGGTCAGCATAGGGCTTCAGTCACGGGAATGCGGCTTTCGCCCAAAATCCGAGTCGATAGGGAGGGGATTAGCGGGCAGCGGCCTGTGCCGGCGCCGCTTTGGTTTCTGCCTGCTTGAGCAGAGCGAGTAGATCAATGCGTACGTAGGGCATTTCGGCAGCGGGTTTTTCGTGGCTGGCGTTGGCCACATACAGCACACCGTCCTGGGGAACAAACAGGACATTATGCAGGTTGGATTGCATCGCAACCGGGCGGCTCATCAGCCACTGGCCCAGTTCTGCATCAATCTGGCCGTGCTTTTCTGTGACCCGGCGACGCAGTTCTTCGAGTCGACTGCCGGCGGACAGGACAATGGCGTCCTGAATGCCTTCGCCGAGCCTTTCATGGTCCTGCCCTGCTTTAATGAATTCGATGGAATCGGGGGTCGCCGCCACACCGACTGCCGCGTTGGTTTCGCCATCGGCAAAGACATAATAGTACTCGCAGGTCCGTGGACTGTTTTTCCACAGATCCTGGACTTCTTCGAGGGTATCGCATTCTTCCAGAGCACGGCGCATCAGCGTGGCCATTGGAGCCCCGTCCCACAGTCCTTCGCCACGACCGCCCATTTCACCGAGGGAGATTTTTTCGGCGTTCATGCCGCTGACACTTCCAATAAACGCCGCGTATCCCACATTGGCAAACGCAAAGTGTTCTGACGGGCGAACAATAAACGTCGTTGCGGCGTCCTGCAGGCCAATTGTGGTCATGTAATCCAGAACTCGACCATGGTACAGCTTGCCATCTTTTGATGCGGAACCAAAGACGGCAAAACCGGAGCAGTGAAACAGTTCTGGAAAGACGTTCAGCACCTGGACCGTTTCTGGTTCCATACGAAGCGCCACGGCCAGTGCTTCGGTTTCCTGCTTATGACGTTCCGGAATGTGTGGCGATAGTCGGGCGTAAGCTTCCGTCAGGTCGTGTCTGAACCAGCGGCCGGTGCGAACGACGTTGGCGGTGCCAAAGGAATACAGTACGGATTCGATACAGCGACGGGATTCTTCAGGTAGAAGTTTTCCATGTGCCGTGCCAATCTGTTCCGGCGTTCCCCAGAGCGTGGCAACGCGCTGGCCATCGATCCATTGCAGTGTTCCATTTTCCGTCGAGCGGGACTTCCGGGAAGGCTGTGTCAATGATTTGCCGGGCTTCAGAATCTCGGTGGCACGACGAATGCCGCGGACAAAGGTCCTTTCCAGTTCCGCACGATCCAGTTCGGTCACGCGGTATCCGGAGAGCTCTGCTTCGGTTGCGGCTGCGGGGGCTGTTGAGGTCACAAGCTGCACATGCACATCGTCAGACTTTACAATCAGTTCACCGGAAGCAGGAAAACGCAGAACGGTGTTTCCGGTCTTCCATTCACCGGTTGCTGAGGTGAGTTCGAGTTTGGCAATGCTGGCGATCGATTTGAGCGTTTCGTCCAGATTTCCGTTGGCAAGCAGAGTCAGGCCCAGGCTTACCGGGCCAAGATCGGCAGCGGGAGAAATCATGCGCTGCAAGACACCTTCGGGAGCCAGACTGTCTGCTGTGGGGACATCACCGCGAGCGACAAAGGCGGTGCCATGTTTGGGCAAGGCCAGAAAAGTGACGTTGTCGCGGCGACGCAGAATGATGGCATACTCGGGATGTTCGAGTGACAGATCGAAACTGGAGGCACTGTGGCGAACCAGGTTCAGTGCAATTTTCTGATTCTGTCCGTCGATGGGCAGTTCTACTGAGCCGGTGAGACTGAACTGTGGGCTATGACCGCCAAGAATCGCCGCGAGCGGCTTCAGTCCGCTGACCAAATCGGCGGGCCGTTCTACGGCACTGGTCGAGGACGTGACCAGTAGTTGTGCTGTCAGGATCCACAAAAGGATATGTGAACGAAGCAACATCAGTAACACTCCTGCAGTCAGTGAATCAGCAGCGATGGGGACTGCGTGATTCGCGAGGACGGTTTGGGAAACATCGGGACGAAGTCCTGATCGTTCTGCACCAGAGTTTCTGTGCGGGAAGAACAGAGCGGACACCCGGGAAACGCGGCTACCCTGTGAGGATGGATTGTACGGTCACAGAGCAGTCGAGGCTCATTCCGGCGGAGCAGTATAATCCCTGACAATCCAGCGCTGCCAGCCCTGTCAGAGGAATTCTGGTCATTCCCCGGACGGGTGGTCGGCACAGGGGAACAGACTGGTTGACTGCGTCGAGGGTGTGTCGAGAGCTGGTGACTCGCAGGCCCGGATGCTACCCTGTGATTTTGAGCGATCGCAAAGACACGGATAGGCAGCAGCCGGCTCGGCTGCGAAAAGCCGCCGGACGTAGAGGTTGGAAATCGAGAGAACTGGCGTGATCTTTGCCGAATAAATGGTGTCGCAGCGCAACGGAACACGGCCCATGCGACCGTTAAACTTTGCCCAACCCGTTGGATTTCGGGGTTTTGACTGCAACCTTGCCGCTGGAACCGATAAACTTTGGGTCGCAGGAACTTTTCCTCCTCAGAGCGTGTCTTTGTGTCTGTGGCAGGTCTCTTTCCTTCCTTCGCAGGAATCGAAAACCGTGGCAACCGTGTCCGAACACAGCAGGCACTCCTACGTTGATCCGGATCAGTTTATCCAGTATCAGGTAGAGCAGGCTCGCAGTCGCATCAAGTCCACTGATCTGCTGTGTGCCCTGGTGCTGGTCGGATTGTTGCTGGTCGGTTACGTTCTGGTCTTTACGCTGCTGGATCACTGGGTCGTTGCGGGTGGCTTTCGCCCGATGACTCGTCTGGTGCTGCTTAGCCTGATGGTTATCGCCCTTGCGACAATTCTGTACCGCTATGTGATTCGCCGCCTGGATGCTCGTGTGAACCCTTTGTTTGCGGCCCGCATTCTGGATCAGGGTCAGGCGGATCCGGATGGAAGTCTGCTGACGCTGGTGGATCTTCAAAGAGCCGGTCGAAATCCTGGCGCTGTCATTCAGAAGACTCTGGAAAAACGCGCGGCCGTGCAACTTGTCCATGTGCACGTGGACGAGTTGGTTGACCGTCGCTGGCTGGTGCGCATGGGCGGGGCGTTGTTTGTGCTGGTGCTGCTGACTTGTCTGTATGCCATCTTCAGCCCCAAGTCGATCAGTCTGCTCCGACCATTGACCCTGGCGGGTGCCCAGGTTGCGACGCGCACCGTTCTGGAGGCCATTGTTCCCGGAAACACATCGGTGCCGGCTGGTACGCATCTGGAATTTCAGGTGGATGTTTCCGGAATTGTTCCTGACGACGTACGGGTTCTGTATACCACGGATGACAGACGATTTGTTGATGAACCCCTTGTCATGCAGTCTACGGATGACGAGGCACGTTTTCGCGTGGTGATGCCGGGCGAATCCAACAGGGGGGTGCGACAGGACCTGCAGTATCGTATCGTGGCTGGCGATGCGGCAAGTGAATCGTTTCAGGTTCGAGTGATGCTGCCGCCTTCTGCGCGAGTGACCGGGATTCGTTATCAGTATCCAGAGTACATGAATCTGCCAGATCGAATGGAGCAATCCGGGATGATTGAAGCATGGCAGGATACTACGGCCACAATTACTGCCGAAAGTAATGTGCCACTAAAAGCTGCCGTACTGCAGCTTTCTGACGAGCCCGCATTTGCGTCAAAGGGTGAAGAAGTCGTGATGTCTGTCGACCAGACAAAACTGTCGGCCAAAATCAAACTGGAAAGTCGATCTGACGGAACTTTCCCGAAGTATTATCGAATCCATGTGACCGATCTGAAGGATCATCATGATCCCGAACCCGTGGTGTATGCCATGGAAATTCGTCGGGATCAGCCGCCAGTGGTGCGTTTACTGGATCCCTCACGCGATTTGCAGGTTGCTTCCAATGCCGTCGTGCCCCTGTTGATTGAAGCGGAAGATCCGGACTTTCTGCTGCGTAATATTTCCCTGCATTACCTGGTCAACGGACAGGCAAGGCAGCCGGCAGAGTTTCTGATGGATGCTTCTTCCGGCGGTTTTGTGAAACGTTGGGCAGGCTCATGGGAATTTCAGTTGTCGCTGCTGCGTCTGAGTCCCGGAGATGTCGTAACCTATCATATCGAAGCGCGCGATAATCGTCCGCCGCTGGGCAATACCGGACGCACCGGAGAATTGAATCTGCGCATTGAAGCGCCTGTTTCCCCTGAAAAGGTTCAGGAACAACTGGCGCAGGACCGCGAAATGCAGCAACAGCAATTGCAGGACCGTCGCGAACAGCAACAACAGCAGCAGGGTGCAGAAGCCTCAGAACAGCCGCAGCCAGCAGAGGGTTCAGAGAAGCCACAGCAGGATGGGTCCACAAATCCCCCTGATGCTGCAGAATCTGCAGAAAGGTCCGCGAATGCTCAGGAAAAATCCGCGACGGAGAGGACGCCAGGCAATGAGGCTGAAAAACGTTCCGGAGATGCTCAGCCACGCAATGTGGACCAGAATGACGCTGGTCAGAACGGCAATCAGAAAGCCGAACAACAAAAGACTCAGAACGATGCTTCAGGAAAGAAGAAAGCGGATGATGATGAGGCTCTGCAGCGGCTGATCGAAAGCATGAATCAGCAGCCGGACAGTAGCCGCAGCGACCGCGAAACACCGTCCAGGAATTCTGCTGCTGGCAACAGCGATGCCGATCCATCCAACTCCTCGGGATCCTCTGATCCGGCAGCGAAGAAATCCGCCAGCAAAGGTGGAAGTGATCAGAATGTCTCGAAGGCACCGAAGTCCCCCGATAAGGACTCCGAGAAGTCCGGCAACGCCGAACAGAATTCCGAGAGCAATTCGGAAAGTTCTGACAGCGGAAAAAATGATCGGCAGCGTTCAGGCAAAAAAGAACCCCGGGGCCGCGATCGGAATGACGGCAATACGGATTCCGGTTCGAGCACAGATTCCAATCCGGAGACGGGGGTGACAAAACAGCCAGAGTCAACGCCTTCGATTCCAAAAGACCCACAGACACCAGCACAGGATCAGCAGAGCGGGTCTGATGCGTCGCAGCAGAATGGTTCACAAGAAACAGGCGATTCAAAGTCCGGTGAAAAGGAGCCGGAAATGGGCTCTGGCGAAAAGGAAATGCCGTCTGGTATGCCCGGTGACGAAGAGCAAGCCGGTTCAGAGCAACAGCAAAAATCCGCAACGGAGGACACGCCAAAGGGCGGTGAAAAGTCTGCAGAAGATCGCCCGGGCGCGGAGCAGTCGGGGGCCGCGGACAATGGGACGCAGCAGAAGGCCGATGATCCGCAGTCCGCTGCCCCCTCGGGGGAAGCTGGCAGCCAGAATTCTTCTGACAATCAGAAGTCTGACCAGAAGTCAGATAATAAGCCCGGAGGAAAAGCATCACAACCTGGTGCCGGTGATGACAAAAAACAGTCCGAGAAGGAGAAATCTGCGGGCGAAAAAGGCGGCGAATCTGGTAACGAAAAAGACAGCGAAGCAGGAAAGAATGGCGGATCGGCGGGCGAGTCTGAACAATCCGGAGAGTCCGGAGACGGCCAGGGCTCGCAGCCTGGTGAAGGACAGAGTGGCCAATCCAAATCCGGATCGAAGAGCAGCAGCGAATCCTCCGGCAGTGGTCGCGCGGGTGATGGACAATCCGCAGAACAGAAACCCGGGGGCTCGCAGTCTGCCGGCAGTCAGCAGTCCGGGGGTGGTGAGGCTGCCGGGGGAAATCCGAAAGACGGAAGTTCTTCCAGTGACAGTGGCTCAGAGAATTCCCCGAATGGTGGGCAGAAGTCCGGATCCCGGCAGTCTTCAGGCTCCAAATCTGCGGGTTCAAAAAACAAAGGTGCTGATGGTTCCGCAGACAAGGGTTCGGAAAAGCCTGAAGAATCAGGGGCGTCCGGAACAGAGAGCCGTCCGCAGGAAGGATCGAAATCTGCATCTGGCGACGAAGCCGAGGCAGAGGGATCAGAAGGCGATCAGTCCTCCGACGCCAAAAAACCCGGTAGCGACAGTGATAAGAAAACCGGGAAAGGTTCAGAGCAGTCTCAGAAAGCAGAGTCAGGTGGAGAGCCTTCAGGTTCGGGAGAGCAGTCTGGTGGCCAACAGTCCGGCAGCGGAAAATCCGGACAAAAAGGCGAGTCAGGTGAAAATGAAGAGCCGTCCTCGTCCGAGGAGGAATCTTCCGAAAATTCCAAATCTGCTGGTCAGAAAGCGGGTGGTCAGTCTTCAGGAGGTCAGAAATCCGGGGGCAGCGAGGGTGGGGCGAAGAAGGCAGGTAATCAGCAGTCTGGTGGTGGCCAGCAGCCGGGCGGCGGAGGCAAGGGAGCCCTCGGGACGCCAGGGGCCTCTGGAGGCGTTCAGGCGGGCTCTGCAGCGAACGAGAATACGTCCGGGGAATCTGAGCCGTCAGCGGACCAGGAACGGCCACAGAACGCTCCAAAGCTGCCCGGGAAAAACGCGGGCGGAGCCCCCGCAGCCGGTGACGATGAAGATGGCAGCGCCGAAAATAATGCCGGTCAGCCCGGGGATGGTGTCGCAAAGCCAATGGATCCCGCGTTAAAGCCAGGCGATGCTGAAGTCGACAATGCCGCACGCGCGGCGGGATTGGCCTTGAAGCGTCTTCAGAAGGAACTGGAACGGGGGCAGGTGGATCAGAAGTTGCTGGATCAGCTGGGCTGGACGAAAGACGAGCTTGAAGTGTTCACACAGCGCATGCAGCAGCAACTGGAAGAACGCGCATTGAATGAGCAACAGGTGCAAGAAAAGAGTCTTTCGCAGAAGTCCTTTGACGAAATGCTGAGAAGTCTGGATGTCCAGTCGAGTGGAAAGACCCGCGAAGGCAGCAGTGCTCGTGATCGGGATCGGCAGGACACGACGGGTCGTCAGTCAACACCCCCATCGCGGTATCGCAGCAATTTCGATGCGTATCAGAGATCGCTGTCCGGAGCAGGAAAGACCGAGCCGAAGCAAGAGTCGCCGAAGCAATAGGTGCATTCATTTTGAACGCCCGGGCAGCAGTGTGGGCTGCGTTCCGCTTTCGCCAGGCATCTTACGGTTTGTTGCGGCTCGGCGGTTGGTCGTTGGTAGATCCCAGCAGACTCTCGCTGGCGGGGTCTGCGGCTCCGAACGAAGGTCGTTAAAAAAAAACGCTGCAGAACCTGCAGCGTTTTTTTTTAAAAAAATCGCAATGGCGTGATGCTCATCAGGCCAGATCGAAGGATTCTGAACTGTCGTCGTTCAGGTCATCTTCGACGATCAGATTGCCAACACTGCCCGGTCCGTGGTCATAGCAGTCATCTTCGTGCCAGAGCGGCAGTCCGGCAGCGTAGCGAGCGGCCAGCATCATGACTTTTTCTTCGGACCCTGGTTTGGCTGCGGTTGGTGAGGAAGGGTCCACACCCAGAGATTTCAGTTCTTCTTCAAACCCTGCGTCAAGATCGCTCAGGAATTCGTAGCCCTCGATGTCGGACAGAGATTCAAGACCTTCATCAGCTTCAGAATAACGCGACAGCATTCAATGGCTCCAGTATTGACGAATGGCGGAAAACAGCGAGCACTTTTCCATCCCTGGAGTTCAACCGACAAAGCCTTCAGATCGGCAGAGTCCGAGATACGCACAAAATGGGCGTTTTCAGGCTCTGCTGTCGTTGGAAGTTTTTTATGAGGGGATGCTGATGCGGTAGAAAAATTCTGCACGCTCAGCGACCGAATCCTTTCGGTGCCGGATTTTTCAGTCTGTCGGATGCGATGTCAACAAAAATTCACATTTCCTTTTACTGATTCCATTGATCCGATCTTTCGTCGTTTTGGGGATCGAGAATCCGTGGCAGCAGATATTCTCAGTTCTGCACATAACCCCCATATTACTTACTCCCTATTGCAATTGGCCAACAGCACGATCTGAATTTCACCATGCTCTCCGCCGGCCACATTAGGTCTGCCACTTTGGGAGATTGCAATATTTCCGGCCCGTAGATCCTTGTCTGAGCAGGCTGTCTGGCAGGGGATGCGTGGGCGATTCATGAGGCTGCTGTTGCGGCACGCAGTCATGGAGACGCAGGTTGGCCGAGGGCTGCTTTAGACCTGTCGCAACTGCGTTAGCCGTTGCAGGAATTTCTTTGAGAATCCCGTGATGTAGAAACGCCCATCTGGTAGCGGTCGACAGGACAGGCGCGCGCCTTTCAGCAGGGTGCGCCCGAGAATCCATTGAAAGCCCCAGGTAAGGAGGAGCAGCCCCAGGAACACTGCTTGCGGGACCATGACCGATGGACCGAGAAGTAACAGGGCCCACACGCAGGCTGGTAGCCAGGCGAAGAGCATCACAAGGCGGCTTCGGAGCTGACTCACGTATCCATTGACGATGCAGACCTGTTGTTGTTGTGCTCCAGACCGCCTGATACGGAACAGAGCAATTGCGAGCAATACCAAAAGCAGGCCGAAGAAGACCGGGCCTTCCAGACCTGTCAGTTTTGAAATTACCACCCCCACGATGCCAAAAACGATCATTCCACTGACACCGATGACGACTCCGAGAACAATCCTTCCAAAGCTTCCCGCTCGCAACTTTTGGGTGTCCACAATTTTTAGAATCATCGGTTTCAGGGATTCTTCGCTGCCCGAATACAGGCACCATGCGGGCAGCAGCAGACCGCTGCGAGTGATGATTCCCTGTTCAAACAATTCAAAGTCCGTGTGCTCGACGACCGCGGTTTCAGGCGAGTCGGGGCCGGTCTCCTGATCCAGCATGGTCGACACAGCGTAGGGATTGTCGTCCTTATTTTTCCCGGCATTCATAGAAACTCCAGGACCTCATTGACGTTGTTGTTTGGGGTGGCGTGGTTTTGAAAAGGATCGTGACCTGGAATCCTGCTCGGAGGCAAAGAAACGACTCTGGCAATATAAAAATTAGATGTGTTCGGGCGTTGGGTCAGTGTTTCCAGTGGAGGCTTGTTTTCGTAGCCGATCAAGGAAACGTTCTGAAAAACCTTCGACAAAAAACTGCCCACCGGGGAGGCTGGTTGCACGAAGCCGCAGCCCCCGAAGTATCAGGAATTCGGAGGCTGTCGTGGCAATCAACACGATCATCAGACTAATCAGGGGTTTCCATACAGAATTGTTTCCTTGTGCGTGCAACAGAACCAAAAATGTTCCCCACATCGTCACAAGAATGCCCGCCACCAGAAACCGTGCTATCTGCCGACTTCGACAGATGTAGCCATGCACCACACACACCCGACGAGATTGTGCAAAATAGTACAACAGGCATCCCCCCAGCATAGCCGTCAGTCCAACGACGTAGTTTACGGCGCTCAGATTCCAGATCCGCCACAGATCACCCGCTGCAGTGATCACAAATCCCAGGAAGCCGATCAGCAGAAATGCCATCCCTGCTCGCTGCGAAATCAGGTTTCCGCTGTTGACCGTGTACAGACGTATGCTTGTCTGCCAAAGCTTTTCGGAGGTGCCTGTCACGAGGCAAAACGGTGGAAGCTGCCCAGCGCTTCCACAGCGAATGCCATCCCCATGACAGACGTAGCCAGATTCGTCGGGGAGGCTTTGAAGTGCCTCTCTGCCGTCATGCGATTCCAGCAGATCGGGCGGTGCATAGGGATTAAACATGTGTGGTTTGTCTGTGGACATGCCCTGCCCTCTACTGCGCCTGCTTTGCCATTTCCTTTGTGGTCTCAATCAGTTTCTGCTGCCGCGAGGAAAGTTCGCGAAGCTGCTTCAGCAGCGACGTTTTGCTCTGGTCGTCCGCTTTGGGAATCAGTTCGTCTACCTGCTTTGTGCGGCGATTGACCTGCAGCTGCATATTTTTGAGCACCTTGATTTCCGCCATCAGTTCGACCAGTCGAGACTGTTTCTGGCCTCCCTGCGGTTGCTGCTGCTTCTGTTGGCGGTTCGGGTTCTTCATCTCCTGCATTTCCTTCTGCGTAGTCTCGATCAGCTGCCGCAGCGATTCCAGAATGTCCTTCTGGACTGTTTGAGTCAGGTCCGTGACGTTGGATTCCTGCAGCCACCCGCCGACGGAATTCATATCTGTCTCGATATCTTCCACTGCCAGCAGGATTGCGGCGGAGGAGCCATCTTCGCGGAGAAGAGTCACGGTTTGCGTGCATTCGCGGGCCAGCTCTGTCTGCTGCTGGGCCAACTCTCGGCAGCGACTGTAGGACAGGTCCAGCCAGTCCTTCTGCGGGGTCGCGGCGAGCGCCATGGTGCCCTCGTGAATCTGAGTCTCCAAAAGCAGCATCCGCTGAAATCTTGCTTCCAGTGAAGCGAGGATCATTTCCTTTTCTTCCTCGCGCAACTGCCGGAGTTCTTCTTCCAGTTTCTCTGCGGCGCTTTGCAGATTCTCCATTGCCTGGTCTTCTTCCTTCAGCGCGTCCTCTCGCTTTTGTTGTTTCAACGCTTCCAGTGCTTCTTCCATCTGCTCCTTCGCGCGTTCCAACTGTTCGCGGCCAGGGGTCTGCTGTTGCTGCTGCTGTTTTGAAGGGGAAGTACCGGACTTACTACCTGATTTACTGCCGGATTTGCCACTGGAATCGCTCTCAGCCTGTTTGCCGGATTTCTGGCCGGATTTGTCTCCGGACTTGCCTCCGGATTTGTCTCCGGACTTGCCTCCCGATTTGTCTCCTGACTGCTTGTCGGACTTATCGTTGGGCTTGTTTTCGGACTTACTACCGGGCTTGTTTTCAGACTTACTGCCCGGTCGGTCGTTTTGCTTCTGGCCGTCGCCTTTTCCGCCGTTATCACTCTGCTTTTTGTCTTCGGATCCGGATTTTCCTGATCCGGATTTTTCTGCGTCACTCTTCTGAGCATCTTCTCCTTTTTTCGCCTGGTCGTCGGTATCAGATTCGGAGGAGCCGCCTTCTTTTTTATTGGAATCCGCGGGGTTTGTGTCCGATTCCTTTGGATTCCCGGAACCCTGTTTCGATTCTGATGGTTGTTTGCCTGCCCCGTCGCTTCCAGGATTACCTTCCTCGCCGGGCTGTTCAGGAGTGTTCTCTTCGTCGTTCTGTTGAATCTCGTCGAGCAGCTTTTCGGTCCCGTCGAGGGCGCGCTGCTGTCCTGGAGCCGCGTTGGATGGTGCCGGAGAATTCTGTGTGGATGCGCGGGTCGATCGCTGCTCGGCAATCACATTCCGGACGTCCTTCAGCAGTCCATTCAGGCGTTCGCGTTCTTTTTCGACACTGCTGCGGCGGTCTTCGCTTTGCATGAGTTTCAGCAACTGCTGCAGACTTTCCATGACCTCGGCCTGTTTTTCTGATGCGGCGCCGAGGTTGCCCTGGGTCAGCAGGTCAACGGCCTTTTCGATGTCTTCTTTCAGCAGGTCTTCCCTGCCCTTGCCAAGTGCTCTTCTTAGGAGATCTGCACGCTCGGGATCCTGACGCGCAAGGATATCCGCCATCTGCATCAGCATGCGTTCGAAGCGAGCGTACCGTCCGCTGATCGCCAGTTGTTCGTCACGCAGTTCTTTGGGGGTTTTCGGGGTTGATGCAGGAGGATCCTGCGGCGTGGGCGTCTGCATCATGGCCATGGACCACTGGCTGATACAGAGCATTATTCCCAAAAGTCCTGCCAGCGTTCGCGTCACCATGCTCCGGGTCTCACTTCAGAAGGTCTTCAAACAACTGGTTTTTTTGCAGTTTCTTTGTTTCTTCCAGAACTTTTTTCTGTTCATCCGACAGCTGTTTCAGATCCCGCAGTGCTTCGTGAAACTCTGCCAGATCACGGACGTTTTCCAAAATTGTACGCAGCGCGGAAATTACGGCAGCGACTTCTGTTTGTGCCTGTTTTGTCAGGGTGGCCACCGGAAGCTTTTCTGCAGCGGCCGCACGAAATGCGCCTGTTGCCCGATCAGCCCGCGGCATTTCTTCGGCAGAGACCAGTTTGAGCGGGTCCAGAATTCCGACCTGCATGGTTTCTGCGTTGTGCAGCGGAATGGCGTTGTTTACAAGTTGTCGCATGATTTCTTCGAATGCTTCAATGATCGCATTCAGCTCGTTAGCCTGCCGACGCAGGCTGTTGCTGCTTCGCGTTCCGCAGGTGGCAAGGCTGACGGTGTCTTCCTGCGTGGCATTGCTGCCAGCTGCATCCGTTCGTAAAGCGACATCGGCGTGGAACGTCAGGTCCTTTTGGACTTCCTCAAGCTGAGCAATAATTTCCTCAAATCTCGCCCGCAAGGCAATCTCTCGCGTATACAGCAGCGACAGCAATTCGTCATCACTGACGATGCGAAACGGGAGCGGCGCACTTCGGGTGACGCCGGGACCTGGCGTGGGTTTTCCGTCTGTTGCAAGCACCGACAACGTCAGCGATTGCCCTTCTGAAAGGTCCAGCGGTTGCAGTTCGAAGTACTCAAACGGCTCTGCGTCTTCTCGTTGCAGCACATAATCTGTGATTCCCTGCTGCGGAGGTGCTCGAAACGGCCTTGGTCGCCATCCGGTCTCGTCATCGACCTGAAATTCGAATCCCGCTGTCTGAATTCCGTAGTCATCTCGCACGCGTCCTGCGACTGGAATTCGTGCTCGCCGTGTGACCGAATTGCCAATTCCCGTTATCTGGGTCACCACGACCGGCGCGGCATCAGGAAATCCCGCAACCCGCAGTGTTTCCGGACTAACCGACATGACATTGTCTGTGTCATGCAGAAAAAATCGCAGACTGGAATTGGATGAAATCTTCAGGTGGTCTTCGGGATTTTGACCGGCATTGAGCAGGACCAGGGAAGTCGCTGGGTTGTCGTCTGCGGCAACTTCCGAGTTTGCTGCAGCATCGCCGGAGACATTGCCTCGAGGAGAATTCTGCACCAGCAGAAACCGGGCTGTCAGAGTCTTTCCATCGGCGGAGATCAGCGGATGCGGACTTTGAACTGGAGGTGCGCCGGTTTTCAGGGAAAGCGTCGACGATTTGCTGTCACCGGAGATTTCAAATTGCTCCGACACAATGCGGGCACTTTGAAGTGGCTTGGCGGACCGGGCCGCAAGTTCAAACCGGGTTCCCTCGGGCAACGGAACTTCGCTGCCCGTGACCGTCAGAGAACGCTCGCGCAGCTGATTCCAGCCTGTGTATTCAGGATAGACGCAATCCAGTTGAATGGAATCCAGGCCCGGGGTGTCCACAACGTCAACACGCCATGGAATCCGGGACCGAAAGTCTCCCGCCAGCACCTCAATTTCCACGGGCTCGCGCAACTGCGTAATGACAAAGCGATAAGCGCGTGAAGAAGACTGGGAGACCCATGCCCGACTGCGACTACCGTCAGCGCGCAGGACGTCCACGCGAATTCTGTCAGGAACAATCCATGGGCGATCGGTGTCCGCGGGCACAGAAAACTCAAGTTCCAGGTCAGCAGAGCGTGGATGCCGATACAGCGGTTGCAAAGAGTCCTCTGAAAACAGGACTCGCCGATCCCCGGGCTGAGCGATGACAGTGGCGACAATCTCCGTTGTGCGCACTCGATAGACGTCGCGACAACGAATAAAGGCATTCCACCAGCGTGTTGAAAGCTGGGGATTGATCAGCACGGGGATCAGTACGGAAATCAGCATCGCAGCGGCGATCATCGCCAGCAGGCGGATTTTGCGTGGATCAAAGATGTCTTCTGAGCGGACGCGGCCTGCAAGAACTTCGGCTTCGGAAATGGACCGTTGCAGCATGATGTGTGACAGAGGACCGTCGAGGGGAATTCCGCGTGCGGATTCGACAGTTGTGATCAGGCGATCCTGAAACTGAGGAAAGCGGCGTTCGATCAGCAGAGCAACATCGGAATCTCGAATTCGACGCACCAGGGGAAACAGAATTCGTCGCGTGACGATCCATGCTGAGCCGCTGCACATGACCACCAGCAGGATCACTCGCAGGCCAATAGGCAGTTCCAGTCGCTGCAGCAGAAACCAGCCGGAATCCAATCCCATTGTGGACCAGAACACCACGACCATGCCGCAGAGAAAAAACAACAGCCCATCCAGCAGCGAATCCCGACGGATGCGGGAGCGAACCTGCCGAAGCAGCCCCTTTGTGGCCGGTGGCAGGTCAAAGCGAGCAGAATTTGGGGAAGTCGCAGACATAGCAACAGCAGGTTCCGGGCAGTAAGTTACCCATGGGGGCCTGTTTTGACAGAAACAACCTGTGCATGGACCGCCATCCGGCAGGATGTTGGATGTCACAGATGTCTGGAAACAGGTTCCGGACAGATCCGGTTACGGCAGCAGTCTAATCGGTTCGTTCCCGTTACTGTAGGCAGAATTGAGAATTCGGCAGGAAACCGGCGAATGACGGGCCCCGGGAAAACCGCTGTCCTTCGGGGTTACTGTGTTCCAAACACTGTTCCTCTGATCTGTTCTCTGTTAGTCTCACGCGTTTTCCGTGGGGGGAAAGTAGTCCCTGCGGTTCGACCACATGACGTTTTCCTGTGACTGTGATTGCTCATGGCTGATTCCGGTAGCGCGGCCACGACCGCTCAAACCTCATCAAATTCTCCGGTCTCTTCCACAGACGAACTTGTTCTGGTTATGGACTTCGGTTCGCAGACCGCACAACTGATTGCCCGTCGGGTGCGTGACCAGAATGTCTTCTGTCAGATTGTTCGCCACGATCTGACCGCCGATCGCATTCGCCGACTAAATCCCAGAGGATTAATTCTTTCGGGCGGCCCGGCCAGCGTGTATGGCGAAGGTGCTCCCAAGGTTGATCCAGCGATTTTTGAACTGGGAATTCCAGTCCTCGGTATCTGCTACGGAATGCAGGTAACGTGCCACACCCTGGGAGGTCACATCCGTCCGGCGCATTCGCGAGAATTTGGGCGGGCACCGTGTCATCAGAAAGATGGCGAGGCCAATCCCCTGTTCGCTGGAATCCCGGCGACATTCACTGCCTGGATGAGTCACGGTGACCAGGTCGAGACGCTGACCGGTGAATTTGAATCCATCGCATCCACATCAACCTGTGCCAACGCTGCGGTACGCCATCGCGATCGCCAGATTTTCGGTTTGCAATTTCATCCCGAAGTCACGCATACCGAATTCGGCGGTCAGCTGCTGGCAAATTTTGTGCGCGGAATTTGCGGTTGTCAGGGAACATGGAAAATCAGTTCTCTGATCGAACAGCAGAAGCAATTGATTCGTGATCGTGTCGGAACCAATCGAGTGATCTGCGGACTTTCCGGAGGCGTGGATTCGTCTGTGGTTGCCGCACTGATTTCCGAAGCCATCGGTGACCAGCTGTCCTGTATTTTTGTGGACAACGGCTTGCTGCGAAAGGACGAACGTCAGCAGGTTGAAGAGCAGTTTTCAAAGCATTTCCGCACAGACCTGCACGTCGTGGACGCCTCGGAACGGTTTCTCAGTGAACTGGCCGGCGTTTCAGATCCCCAGCAAAAACGAAAAATCATTGGGCGGGTCTTTATTGAGGTCTTCCGGGATGAGGCGAAATCCATTCCCAATGCCCACTTCCTCGCTCAGGGAACACTGTACCCCGACGTGATCGAAAGTGGTGCGAATCCCGATGGACCAGCGGCCACGATCAAATCACATCACAATGTCGGTGGTCTGCCCGACGAACTTGGTTTTGAACTGATCGAACCGCTGAGGGATATGTTTAAGGATGAAGTTCGCCGCATGGGAGCAGAACTTGGATTGCCCGAAGTTATGGTCTGGCGACATCCGTTCCCCGGACCCGGACTGGCCGTACGATGTCTGGGTGCTGTCTCCGAAGAAAGGCTCAGAATCCTTCGCGAGGCGGACGCAATTCTCATCGACGAACTCTACAAAGCGGATCTGTATCAAGACATTCAGCAGGCATTTGTCGTGCTGTTGCCTGTTCAGTCTGTTGGCGTGATGGGAGACGACAGAACCTACGAAAACGTGGCGGCTGTGCGAGCAGTCCAGACCGAAGACTTTATGACGGCCGACTGGTATCCGTTCCCCTGGGATGTCCTTGGCCGAATTTCAACTCGAATCATCAATTCTGTACGCGGAATCAATCGCGTTGTTTACGACGTCAGCTCCAAGCCACCTGCAACGATTGAATGGGAGTAGCAGTGTACGCCGAGATTATAGCGATCGGGTCAGAACTGACATGCGGCTCCAGGCTGGATACCAACAGCCAGTGGCTCAGCCGAGAACTGGAATCGCTCGGCTGGACTGTCGCGCGGCACACAACCCTGGCCGATGACAAAGCCGCAATTGTCTCCGAATTTCAGGCCGCCGCGACTCGATCTGACGTTGTCCTCATCACCGGCGGCCTGGGGCCGACTCTGGATGACCTGACTCGAGAAGCATTGGCGGACGCCTTCGGCCAGCGGCTGGTGCGGGATGAAGAATCTGTCCGCCGTATTCAGGCATTGTTCGTGGCAAGGGGACGTGTCATGCCCGAACGAAATCTCTGCCAGGCCGATCGTCCTGAGACCGCAGATGTTCTGCCAAATGACTGTGGCACTGCGCCCGGGATACTGATGCGCATTCCGGCGGTGGGCACCAACAAGACCTGCCTGCTCGCGGCAATGCCTGGTGTGCCTGCCGAAATGAAACCCATGTTCGAACAGCAGATTCGCCCACACCTGCTGAGCAGTGGCATGCAGTTGAGCCGCAAAGTGATTCGCACCTTTGGTTATGGGGAATCAGAAGCCGAGCGACTGCTGGGGGATCTGACCGCACGTGGACGAAATCCCGAAGTGGGCATTACCGCCAGCGAAGCGGTGATCTCACTGTGGATCACAGCCCGATCACCATCCGAAGAATCTGCGCTGATGATGTGTGAAGAGACTGAGCGGGTGATCCGGGAAAGGCTGGCAGAAGCGGTCTATGGTGATGGCGACGTCGAACTGCATGATGTTGTCGCTGGACTGCTTCAAATGCGGGGAGAGCAAGTTGCTTTGCTGGAAGGAGCAACAACGGGCGGACAATTGGCCATGTGGATGACAGAACTGCGGGCCGTTGGTTCGATTCTGGACGAATCGCTGGTGATTCCCGGCGACTGGGGTGCAGATGCTGAAGAATTTCAGGATCGCTCGGTGCAATCTCTGGAGCGCTGGCCGGCTCTGGTTAAAGATCTGTGTCGCGGCTACTTTGAAAACCACGCAGCGGACTATGCCCTGCTGTCCTCGCCATTTTTCGACGACGCGACCA
>CAIQIE010000283.1 GCA_903871805.1 uncultured Planctomycetaceae bacterium
GGCTTCCCGGGGCCATCCATCTGTCATTTGACATCCGCTATCAGTCCTGGTACTGTTTTTCCCTCTCAACTGCATTTCGTTGTCTTGCACCCACAGGGGCATCAGACGGGGGCGTTCATCATGGCTCGAACAAATCGGCGCGATGTGTTGGCAGATCAGGACATTCAGGTGGTGCACTGCGTCAATCGCTGTGTCCGACGTGCATTTCTCTGCGGCAATGACGAGCTTACCGGCAAAAACTTCGATCATCGACGCGGACTGATCCGCCAGCGTCTGGAGTTTCTCGCCGGCATCATGGGCATCGAGATTCTCGGCTATGCCGTCATGAACAACCATTTTCACGCGGTCCTGCGCAACCGACCGGATGTCGTGGCCACATGGTCAGACGCGGAGATCGCTCGAAAGTGGTGGATGCTCTGCCCGCTGCGAAAGAACGAAGACGGCAGCCCCGCGGAACCCACCGACACAGAACTGAAAGCCATCCGCGCCGATCGTAAATCGCTGAAGGAAAAGCGACGGCGGCTGTCCAGCATCTCGTGGTTCATGCGGTTCGTGTCAGAACGCATTGCGAAAGATTCGAACAGGGAAGACAAGTGCACCGGTCGTTTCTGGGAAGGCCGCTTCAAAGCCCAGGTGTTGCTCGACGACGCTGCGATTCTCGCATGCCTGCAGTACGTCGATCTGAACCCGATTCGCGCTGGTCTCACTAAGACGCTGGAAGGCAGTCTTTTCACAAGCGTTCAGGACCGCATTGAAGACCTGAAGCAGGCGAAAAACCAGTGTGCTGATGCGAATCCGTCCCATCCGGAAACCACCACATCATCAGCGGCAGCGTCAGCCTCGTCTGTGCCGGTACCTCCGGTAATTGCAGTACCGGAATCACTGCCGGCCGCGGAACGAAATGCCTTCGACGCTGCCGTCGAACACGGGGCTCGCGCGGGCTGGTTATCACCGATTCCGCTGCAGCCAAAGCGTCAGGCGGTACGAACAAAGCAGACGGAACGACGGGCCTCAAACAAGGGCTGTCTGTCACTGGGTCTTGGCGAATACCTGCAATTGCTGGACTGGACAGCTCGGCAAATTCGCACGGGAAAACGAGGAGCGACGCCAGCGGAACTGGCCCCGGTGTTTGAGCGACTGCAGATTTCAGCGGAATTATGGGTGGAATGTGTCACGCATTTTCATAAATGGTTCCGCTCCAGTGTCGGCCGCCCGAAAGCGATGACCACGAACGCCGAAACGAAGGGCCATAACCGAGCCATCAGCATCAACGCGTCACGCAAAGTCTTCGCGTGACGTCCGAAACAAAAGGCGAAGATCGCCGATGCAAAACCAGATCGGGGAATCAGTTACGACGGAAGGCGATAGATGGATGGTACCATGTTCAGCACGGTGTTATAACACGCAGAGTGTCCGGGAAAGAGAAATTGAAACGCCAGTTCCGCTGTCTTGTTCGGCGCAATACACAAGTGCATCGCTGAAAACTTCAGTTCGTCGTCGGAACAATGTTAGCTAAGTAGCTGCCAACGATGGTCTCTTTTGATTGTGACTCATCCCCTTGAGTATTTTTTGAGGAGATTGCCGTGACTCGTATCCTGTAAGCCCCAGGAACATTGGGTACCCAAATCTTCCGAGACCAAACGAAACTACCGTCCTCATTACATTTCGTGCCGCCGAATGTTTTGGAAACCACGATTAACCCCGGGGATTTCGACGATTCGCGCAAAAACTCGACTCGGAACGATAAGGCAGCCAAATCTGCCTGCACCTTTGAGTGTTGCGACTTTTCCTGAAACCCTGAGCTTCGTGCGTATGTTTTGAAGGAACCAATCGTTGCACAGCCACGTACAGTCACGTCGACAGTCTGCGACCAATCCAGCTGCAGCCCTTCATTCTCACGGACGATCGTGGAGCCAACGGCGAATTCGATGATCCTTATTCGGCCATCAGCCTCAACGAGTATCTCCGGCGCTGTCGGGCGGCCGAGCAACCTCCAATCAACTGTGAAATAGATAATCAAAGCGAACATCAAGCAAGAACATGACAGCACCAGTGGAAATCGACCCACAGTCATGTAGCACCTTAGTCTCCCTGGTTGATAGTGCCAATTGCGCGAAAGACTTGAGTATCACAATCGGCAGATGTCGATTGCACCGAGCCATCAAGTAGAAGAATATTGACTGCCCCTGCGTGATTGCCGGTCGGTGAAATAGGTCCCTCGTAATCTCCATTTGTGCCGAACGACCAATTATTCGGCGGGACAAGGTGGTTATAAATGGGCTCAGAACCATTGAAATACAATTTGTTTCCGGTCCAACTTCCTTGCTCCGAAATCGCCCTCGTTTCAGACGAAAGACAATGCGACGCAAGTTCGTCCTCTTGCCCGGTGCCGAACTCCCGAAGTGTCCGCCACGAATACCGCAACGGCCGTTGTCGCCCTTCGGTAACAGACCGTTTGCCAAACTCTTCCAGATAGACAAGCTTTTCCGCAAGGAATGCTGAATTGGAAAGCCCATCTGTCACGTCGGAGAAACGAATTCGCCCACTGCGAGTTCGAATCCCGGAATCACGACCAATCGTTGCTCCTGTATTCACCGCATAAGAAAGATCATGTGCACGAGCATCAGCACCCTCGTCGGATGTGCAAATCAAAACGGATGGTGTCGACATTCTCGTGCCATCCACTATCCCTCCGGAAGCATACGTTTTGTCAAAGTCGTCAAGCAACGCTGACGTCGGCATTTCGCCAAGTGGTGCCAACAAACGTCGACAAGGGTTTGTGGTGACGAGGAATCCGAACTGAGTGTGCACATTGTGCGCAGCAATTCCAAGCTGATGCAGGTTGTTCCGGCACTGCATGGAACGCGAGGCCGACCTCGCCTGCTGCACTGCTGGTAACATCAACGACATCAGCACCGACACAAGGCCGACTGATACCAGAACCTCAGTAATTGTGAATCCGGTTTGGCATGGCAGTCGAGCCACAACAGGGCCCTCCGCTCTTCGTTTCAACTCTCCACCTCGAATCAAAAGAAACACCTCTCAGTTTTCTCAGACCACAGAACGCAGCCCACCCATTCTCCCGGAACTACCTGACCAGATAAAGCGTGCTGTCGCCAGTCCATGAATCCACCTCACCCACATGCTCCCATCTCAGAGTATCATCGCTCCACTTTTCCAAGTCGCCCATCAACTCTTCTGTACCGAAAAAATATGACCCAGTTGCGTAGGCCACCCAATCTTCAGGAATTCCATCGGGGCGATTTGTATTGTCTAATGATGGTTCTCGACTCAGGGTCAAATCAACATTGTGAAATAGACTGGTTGACGAAGCATTAATGTCAATTCGTAATGATGAATCTGTTGGGGCGAAAGTATACATTCGTGTGAAAATGGGGCCGGGCGGAGCACTTCCAACTGGCTCGGAGACACAGCCAACAAGACAAAGTAAAGTCACCATCGTGGAAGCACGCACATTTCCAAATGGCATTTGCATTCTTAATTCCCCCATCAAACAAGCTGAGTCAGCCTGAGCACTACTTGCAGGTGTGATTTCAAAACTCCCTGATCCTCACTCGTCGTTTTTCAACAACAGCGTATTCAACTCTGACGTGCAATGGTGGGCATCATGACTGACCTGATTTGAAGTAGACCTCTGTGGGACTCCTGAACGTCAGAGATTTCAGAGTCCGACCGTTCACATTTGTACGCAACCGTTCACCGGATTGGCATTTTCTGAATCAGCAAAGCCGTACCAGGCTCCGGCATCACCACCTGCAACGGCGCTGAAGGCCATCGCTGCCTGTTTTTCAACAGGTGCCACTGCAGATTTCATCAAGCAAAAGACTGAACGATGGTGCCGAAAACCAGGCAAAGGAGCAAACGACGCCCCGGCATTGGATCGACAGCTGCTTTCATCACTGAAATACGTAGACTCGATTGCGTGTGACCGCACTTGCGGAGCGGCGAATCTGCATGTTTCCCAATGCTTTCGATCCGAAATACGCAATATGCCGCGATTGAACAGCACGGAATAGGTGCAACCACACGCGCCACGCTCGCGACACTATGATTTGCTGCCCAATTCGGCGACGTTTCTGCTGAATTCACAAACACCCCATCCTGCCACGACTTCCAACTTGGCGACCGCAAGAACGGTCACACTCCTTTGCAGTAACGACGATCGAGAGAAATAACGCACTGAGACCACAACACGAACTCCCAACCTGAGCGAAGGGTGAAACAAACGAACTATCTCAGGCCTTTGAATTCGCGCCTCCTGGATTACCACAGAGATCGCAAATCTCCTCTGATAACACGAACAGCTGCATGATGATCTTCATTAGCACGAGAATCACGCCCGCCCCTCCTGACGAAAATTGCCCTAACCGCGGGTGGGTGTGACTCTACCCGCCACAGTGAAAATTGCAAGTGGCTTTTTCAAAAGCCAAGGGGATCCCAAAATTCTAAACACACTAGCCATGGGAATCGTCGCGAGGGATTTGGCAGGTGTGCTGCCATCACGACATCGTCGAGGACGTAAACTGACGGACATCCTTCCGTCGTTTACCGCACTCAGTGAGTCGTTTCGCCGGATTCACCGCCAACCACTGAGCGAAGTTACTTCGACGCTGCCGTCGAACATGGGGCTCGGGCTGGCTGGTGATCACCGATTCCGCTGCAGCCCAAGCGTCAGGCGGTACGAACAAAGCAGACGGAACGCCGGGCCTCTAACAAAGGCTGCCTGCCATTGGGCCTTGGCGAATACCTGCAACTGCTGGACTGGACTGCAAGGCAGATCCGCACTGGAAAACGCGGAGCGACGCCAGCGGAACTAGCCCCCGTGTTTGAGCGGCTGCAGATTTCAGCGGAGTTGTGGGTGGAATGTGTCACGCATTTTCATAAATGGTTCCGCTCAAGCGTGGGACGCCCCAAATCAATGGCCACCAACGCCGAAACAAAAGGCCATAACCGAGCCATCAGCATCAACGCCTCACGTAACGTCTTCGCGTGACGTCCGAAATCACGGACGAACATCGCCGATGCAAAACCAGATCGAGGAATCAGTTACAACGGAAGGCGATAGATGGATGGCATCACTGTTGCACCCCACCGATTGTGCACCGCGTATCAACCACGCTCCTTTCGCCACCACCTCGTTTCGCAATACGTCTGACGCCCGCCGTTGGCTGAGCCGGCACAAATGCACTCCCGCGAGATAACTGGACGTGTGCCACATCATTGATTCGCCCTCAACGGAACCGCACTTAGAAATACGAGGTTGCCCGCGGGATTCGCCAAGGGAGGTTTCTAATCCCCGGACACGCGAAGGAGGTGCGTCAGTCGTGGCGAACAAGCTGGCAAAGGCGCAATGTGCCGTCCTCTGGGCAGCAAACGACGCCGACCAATAATTCCCGAAAATCCCCAAATCGCTAACGCAGTAGATCTTGATCCGCACCCTAAGCAGTAGTATCGTGCACTGCCGTGCTGATGCTCTGTCGCACCCCCGTTGAAGGCGATCTTTATTATGCCTGGCTTTTTTGAAGCGATTGCATTGGGCTTAGCAATCGGTCTTGCCGCATCGTGAGGAACATCGCGATTACGTCAGATTTTTCGCGAAACATGACGGGCAGTGCAGATCAACCAGCAATGGTAACACGATGCCCGTTGACTTGGATTGCACGCAATTGAATGCAGGAATTGATCCCGCCGTGTTTGCTATGACAATCGCGCCTGGATCCGTTGCCTGTGAATCGGAACCACAGACGAGCTTTGTGCCAGGAGGTGATGCTAAAGATTATGCGGCCGCTGCGGAATTTGCCACAGAACGACTGGATGCTGCCAGAGGGGCCGGGGCAACGAGCCTCAAGCGATAGATTTGGCCAGCGGCCTTGAATGTCATTGCGTTGAGGGTAATCGCGTATTCCATCGTGAGGCAAAGGAAGAAGTGATGGTGTTGTTGATCATCACGCTTCTCTCCCGACACGCAAGTGCAATCCGAGGAGTGACCTGTGGAGAGCAAGGTCAAGCGGCAAGCACGCGAGCAGAACGGGCCCCAAGAGACGCGGAGTCGGGCTTATTCATACAGCACCGCCACACACGTATAGTTGAGAGTGTGATTGTCGTAAACCCCGACGGAACAGTTGCCGAGACCATCCAGCCAGTGACTGCCGTCTGCTATCGCTCATTCAGGTGCACCCAGCGGAGAATAACTTATACAAATCCGGAAACCGGACAGGCGACATCGGAAATGATCTGTTTAGCGGATTTGGGAACGCCGAACAACAACTTGCCACCCGTGGAGAAGCCGATCTTCAAA
>CAIQIE010000284.1 GCA_903871805.1 uncultured Planctomycetaceae bacterium
CGAACTGCGGTGATCCCGGGACCCTTTTTCCGGCAACTTGTTTCAACGACACGGCTCGCCATGCCGTATCAGGCAAGCCATGAACTAATCACCTGTCCGCCGACATCCGTCAGCCGAAAATCACGTCCCTGCCAGCGATGAGTCAATTGCAGGTGATCAAGGCCAAACAGGTGCAGGATCGTCGCGTGGAAGTCATTGATGTGGACCGGAGCTTCCGCGACACCCCAGCCCAGATCATCGCTTGATCCATACGTCTGGCCACCTTTGACACCTCCGCCCGCCATCCACAGGCTGAAGGATGCCGGATGATGGTCCCGACCCGTATTGGCCGCTCGCCCCTTGCGGTTTTCCCCCAGTGGAGTTCGTCCAAATTCGGCTCCCCATACCACCAGCGTTGATTCCAGCAATCCACGTTGCTTCAGGTCCCTCAGCAACGCTGCAATCGGCTGATCCACAACCCAGCAGTTGTAGGCCAAATCCTGATCCAGATCACTGTGCTGATCCCACGCTTCGTAAATGATGTTTACAAAACGAACTCCGCGTTCAACCAGACGCCGCGCCAGCAGACAGTTGCGGGCATAGGTCAGGTGCGCATTGGCAACGTTGCCGCGACCGGTAGCCCGGGGATGCTGTGGCCGATCAATTCCATAGGCCTCCAAAGTCGCCTGTGACTCACCGGAAATTTGCATAAGTTCCGGAGCATGCGCCTGCATTCGAAATGCAAGTTCATAATTGGCAATCCGACTGTTGATCTCCGGGTCCTGAATCTGCTCGAAACGACTGCGATTCAGCGTCTTCAGTGCATCCAGAGTCCGCCTCTCCTGCTCTCGAGTGATCCCCTCCGGACTGGACAGATTCAACACAGGGTCGCCCTGATTGCGAAATAAGACCCCGGCATAATGAGTCGGCAGAAATCCGCTGGACCAGAGTGAGGTGCCTCCACTGGAACCACGACCGCTGGTCAAGACCACATACCCGGGCAGGTTTTGGGATTCGCTTCCCAGTCCATAATTCAGCCAGCTGCCCATCGTTGGAAGACCAAAGGTGGCCCGACCGCAGCTGAGCAGTAATTGGCCTGGATGATGATTAAACTGCTCGGAATGCATCGAGCGAATCATCAGGATGTCGTCGGCACAGGCTGCCAGCATGGGCAGAGTGTCGCTGAAATCCATTCCGCACTCTCCATGTTTGCTCCACTGCCGTCCCGATCCCAGCAGCACAGCCGCCTCTTTCTGGATAAATGCAAACCGCACCTTTTCCAGGATCTCCCCGGGAAGAGGTTTTCCATCGAGTTCCTTCAGACGTGGTTTCGGATCGAAAAGATCCAGATGTGACGGAGCACCAGCCTGAAACAGAAAAATGCAGTTTCTGGCTTTTGGTGCAAAGTGCGACAGCAGACTCCGGCCGGCCATCTCCGCAGGTAACGCGGCTTTTGCCTGCGGCAGCAAACCGTCATCCTGAAGGAGCGAAGCCAGAGCCAGAGCACCAGGCCCACAGGCTGAAGACGTCAGCCACGAACGTCGAGTCTGCTCTCTCCGCAAAGCTGGATCAGAATACATTACATCGCTCCCTGCAGGAAAAAACGTTTGACCGAATTCATATCCGCCCGATCAGCAGAAAAGGCATCACTGGCAAAAATCCGGACGGCGATAAAAGCGGACAGAACTGATGACAACAGCAGCCGTTGCAGAATTATTCACGGGTAATAAATTCATCAAGGTTCAGCAGCAGACGACAGACATTGACCCATGCAGCCACTTTCTCTGCAGCAATCTCCGGGAAGCCGGAATCCTCTGAAGTCAGGGGCTCGATCAGCCTGAGTGACAATTCCGGAGTTGTTGCATAAGAAGCTTCTGACTCGTGAAGCAGTCGGAGCAGCTCCTGAAACTCCGCGGCTTCGGGCAAGCGTCCCGTACAAACAACAAACGCGTCTTCAATACCGGCGCGATCATTCCCGGGCCACGCTCGCAGGATTCTTTGGGCAAATCTGCGGGCGCATTCCGCAAAGACTTCATTGTTCAGCGTTACAAGGGCTTGCAGCGGCGTATTGGAGACGGAGCGCTGCGCGCAGGTCAGGTTCGCATCCGGACAGTCAAAGATTGTCAAACCGGGATGAGGAGCGGTTCGTTTGAAGAACGTATACATACCTCGACGGTAACGATCTTCCCCGGACGATTCCACCCAGCGAAAGTTACCAGCATAGCTCAACTCTGCCACACCGGCTGGCAATTGGGGAAAGACGGATGGACCTCCGATTTTTTCGGAAAGGAGACCGGCAGCCTGCAGGCTGATATCACGCACAATTTCTCCCTCAACCCGCAGACGATTCTGACGCCACAGCAAAGTGTTTGTGGGATCCTTCGCCAGAAAATCCGAGCGTTGTCGGGATGACTGTTTATAGGTGGCTGAGGTGAGAATCAAACGCAGCATGTCTTTCCTCGACCACGCACGTGGTAACGGGGAAAGTTGTGGATTCCGGGTCGCAGGAGCACTGAGACCTGCAAAGCGGGCAGCCAGCCAGTCCAGCAGCTCCGGATGACTCGGCCGATCCCCGCGAACGCCAAAGTCAGCAACCGTCCGCACCAGACCGTGTCCAAAGAGACGTGCCCACAGGTGATTGACGGCCACTCGCGGCGTCAGCGGATTGTCTGGAGCCACAAGCCAGCGAGCAAAGTCCAGTCGGTCCGGCGGTGAACCCTTGATCCGCGATTGCAGGGGCGGCAGAGTCGCCGGACTGGCAGGCTGAACCTCGAAATCCAGCATGGGCTCCAGAAACTCACCGCGACGAAAGACCCTCGTTTTCCTCGGATCACGGACTCGCTGGGTCAGGATACGCACCTGTATTTCGGGAACTTCCGGGGCCGTTTTCTGAAAGGCCTCCACCTCTGCAATCAGCGGCTTCAGCAGGGCGTGCTGCTGACTCCAGAAATCCATCAGCAATCGCTGCTGCGCTTTTGACAGCTGATCTTCCGGCAACGGCAGTACGTTCACAACATTTTTTGGAGCGGATTTTGGCAGCTGCCCGGCAGTCAGCAGTTGTTGCTGTTCTGAACGCCAGACAGAAAACTCATCCCGATGAGCCTCCTGTGCATCCTTCAGCTTTGTGTGCAGTTCCTGCAGTTGCTTGTCATAACGCTTCTTCAGCAGCGGATAAGCGTCCACGTCTTTCTGAGGTCGTGGAACAACCGTCGTTGTCTCATCGCCGTTATTGAAAACAGAAAAGAGCTGATAATACTCCCGCTGCGTGATCGCATCATACTTATGTGTATGACAACGGGCACAACCAACGGTGAGCCCCAGCCAGACGGTCCCGGTGGTTTCGGTACGATCAAAACAGGCCTCAACACGAAACTGTTCCTGATCAGTTCCGCCTTCCGTATTTGTCAGTGTCTGCCTGTGGAAGGCTGTCGCCAGCCTTTGCATTGGCGTCGCATCGGGCAGCAGATCACCAGCCAGTTGCTCAATGGTAAACTGATCAAACGGCATATCACGGTTGATGGCATCGATCACCCAGTCTCGCCATCGCCAGGCATCCGGGCGTGCATTGTCTTTTTCGTAGCCATCGGAATCTGCATAACGCGCCAAATCAAGCCAGTGGCGGCCCCAGCGTTCACCAAAGTGCGGCGAACTCAAAAGGCGATCAATGACCTTCTCCCAGGCATCCGGCGCGCCATCCTGTTCAAATGCTTCGATTTCCTCCCGAGTTGGCAGCAGTCCGATCAGGTCGAGGGTAACCCGTCGTATCAGAGTGCTGCGGGGGGCTTCCGGTGAAGGTTCCAGCCCCGCCTGCTGCATCTGCCGAAGAACGAACAGATCAATTTCATTGCGTACCCATGTGGTATCCGGCGGGGAAGCAGCAGGCAGAGCCGCCTCGGCGATGGGCTGATAGGCCCAGTGCGGATTCTTCGGAGATTCCTCCTGTAATGTCGGCCACGCCAACCCTCGATCGATCCAGTCAGTCAGCAACTGGACCTCTGACGGTGACAGCCGATCTCCCTCGGGCGGCATTTGCTCGCCAGGGTCGCTGCTGACCACACGCCGCACTAATCGGCTGCTGTCTCCCATTCCGGGTGACACAATACGCCCGCTGTCGCCTCCGGCAAGGATCCGTTCACGCTGATCCAGACGCAGACCACCTTCCTGTTTTGAAGGGCCATGGCACGACCAGCATCGTTCCCTGAGCAAGGGCACGACCGATGATTCGATTGCGGACTGTTGATCGGGATCAGCAGTTGGTGCACGATCATCAGCAGTGACGCCCGCCAGCAGACTGCCATTGCCGCCGCTGAAGAACAGGGCGCAGAAGATCAGGGTAAGGACACCCACCAGACAAAGTCGCATCGATTTCCAAAATGCCATGGACGCGCTCCAGGGTACGGATCCAGTCGGATGGGAACTCTGAGGCCTGTGGAATGCAAAAGCCCGACTTACAGAAGTCGGGCTTTTAAGATCCGGCAACAGGGTTACACACTGAATATCAGACGAATGGCGTTTTTCCCGGGATGGCGACCGGGGGCACTGGATTCTCGGCCCACTCATACTTTTTCGGGCTCAGATCTTCTTTGGAATTCATGACAGCATCCCACGTGAGCCGTTGTCCGGTGTAGGCAGCCATACGCCCCGCAATCGCCAGCATCGTGCTCTTGCTCATATAGTCACCATTGTTGATGACCTTCCCTGCGCGAATTGCCGCAAACAGTTCGTTATGCTCGATCTGGTACATATCACCATCCGGGCCATCGTACTTCCAGATAGTATTTCCCTTCAGGTCCGTGATGGTATGAGACATCACATCAACGCGGCCTTTTGTACCAAAGATGTAGTCTTCAACTTCGTTTTCACAGTTTGGCCAGTGGCGGCAACGAGCAAAGGCCTTCACACCGCTGGCCCATGTGTAAACGATATCAAAGTGATCATAGATGTTCCCATAGCGAACATCCGTGCGAACCTGACGACCACCGGACCCACTGATTGTGACAGGGGCTTCGTCATTCATCGCCCACATCATTTTGTCCAGACTGTGAATGTGCTGCTCGACGTTGAAGTCACCTGACAGCCATGAGTAGTAGTACCAGTTGCGAAGCTGATATTCCATTTCGCTTTTGCATTCGTCAGGACGGCGACGCGGATCCCAGACACCGCCGGTCATGTAGCTGCACTGCATGGTCACGATGTCACCCACAGCCCCGTTGCGGATCTGTTCGAATGTTGCTCGCTTTCCGGGGTGGTATCGCCAGCACAGGCCGGAGACAAGGTTCAGATTTTTCTGCCGGGCAATTTCCGAAGATTCCAGCACTGATCGAACACCGGGAGCATCCACAGCGACTGGCTTTTCGCAGAATACGTGCTTTCCAGCCTCAACACTCGCTCGCAGATGCATGGGACGAAAATGAGGTGTTGATGCGAGAAGTACGACATCGCTCTTCTCGATCACACGCAGGTACCCATCAAATCCGGCAACACAGTCCTCGTCTTTTGCCGTGACGCGGGGCTTCTGGCCTTCTTTATTGAACATACGACTCAATTGACGTCGACCGCGGGCCACAGCGTCTTCGAAAACGTCCGCCATTGCCACAAGTTCAGTACCCGGGTCAGCATTCAATGCCTGCTCTGCCGCGCCGGTACCTCGACCACCCACACCAACAAGTCCCACCTTCAGAAGGTCACTGCCACCGGCCCATACACCGGCAGAGACGGGGCGAGCGGCTGCGGCAAGCGTCGCAGCAGTTGCGGCACTGGTCGCAAGAAACGACCGACGTGATGGATCTGACGGAGCTGACGATTCGTTCATAAGGGGCGCCTGAATCAGAAGGTTTTCAGAAGTGGTTGAATGCAGCAGGTGAGATGCTCACCTTCCAGATACCAGCAGAGTGACCTGGGCAGGGCGTCAGGTCAAGGGACCGGGATGCATGCACGAACAGTGTTGGGAAAATTCGGCTCGGAATGGCGAATTGAAAGATTTTTATTGACACAAGATGCCAAATTCTTCACCCGCAAAACAGGACATCGATGCAGGACAACACAACCGCCCATGGTAAATCGATTTGCACGGCCTTCACCACATATCAGGCCCCGTCGCCTAATCAGAGGCGTATCGCGCAGATTCTGCCGAACTGCAAAGGTGATACTTTTTGCAGATTTCGCGCAATGCGGAAAGCAGGAGAATCTGCGCCAGGAGCCGGAACCCGGATTTTCCGACGGCAGACCCCAAGGGATTTTTCCCTATGGTATGACTGGCCTGGTTTGCCGAAATGGAATGCAGTTGGCAGCTGTAAATTGCGCCACTGAATTGCCCGTGGCAATGTTTTTTACTTCGATAACCAGCTTTTTCACTTCGATTACTGACAAGGTGCAAAAACAGTCCGGATACGGCAAGCGACTTCGCGAGCCAACGTCAAAATTTCCGGACCCCGGAATCATTGGTCAACGGCTTGATTTGGAATTCAAGCCGCGCGAATGATGAATCAAAAGAACTGGACACTCACAGGCCTGTAACTTGAGTCCTGTCGCACCTGATTTTTATCCTGCAGAGCAACCATGCCCATTCTAGCCAGAGAGCCTGATCTTTACCCGGATGATCTTCTTGCCGGAGGCATTGTCACGCCAGCCGATGAAAGTTGGTTTGCGATGTACACGATGGCAAGGAGGGAAAAGGATCTGATGCGTCGGCTGAGACAGCAGCAGATCGCCTACTACGGGCCCATGATTGCGAATCGCAGCCGATCACCGCAGGGAAGAATCCGCACCAGCTGGGTACCGCTGTTTGCCGGATATGTGTTTGTTCGTGGCGACGAGGTGGATCGTCATGAAACAGTTTCTACCGGTTGCGTCTCGCGATGTTTGCGAGTCACCATGCCTGAGGAACTGGTTGCGGACCTGCTGCAGATTCGCCTGCTTTTGGAAAAGGGCTCAGAGGTACGTCCCGAACCGCGGCCAGTCGTCGGTCGAACGGCCGTCATCAAACGCGGGGCGATGGCCGGGATGAGGGGAACGGTCACAAAAGCCAATTCTTCGCATCGAATTACCGTGCTGGTCAACTTCATGCAGCAGGGCGCTTCCATGGTTGTGGATGAAGCCGACGTGGATTTATTGTAGATTCCGTTGTGATGGAAGGCGATTTCTCTGTATGATCCCGAAAGAATCATGGTATTTTCACCAATCCGGTCTGTGCAATTGTGGACAGATCAGGTGGCTGCCGATCAAACTGTAACTGGCTTTCCGACATCGGTTTGCTCCTTTTTACAGTCGGAAAAGTCCTGATTCAAAAAAAATCAAAACGCATTTTCACGGTTTTTTTCGGTTTTTTTGGCCGATCTGGCCAGAGATTGAAAATCCGATCCAATCGTGATTTGATCCGGTTTTAAAGGATTGGTATCCTCTCACGTTTTTCCGGACCAATTTAAGAATTTCACGTGGAGATCACTGGCTCATGGGCACGAAGAAGACGGGTAAGGGTCGACGAAAGATTGGTCGCAAAAAACGAAGAATGCGATCCCGAATTCGGCACCGCAAGGGCTAGTCAACCCGTTTCGCGAAAAGCCGGTGCGCTCTGCTGCGCAGCAATCATCCTCGAAGGCTCGGTATGTATCGATCATACCGAGCTTTCTTTATGCGCAGATTCCATCGTCGCCGAAGCCCCTTCTGACTGGGTAATTTGGCAAATGGCAGACTTTGATAGTTACGGAAAGCTTGACATCTGACGAAAGAGGTAGAATCCTACGACGTTGAGAAAACGCATCGCTCTGCTGATATCAGCAGGCGTGTTTTTTCTACCTCCGTTTCAGTCCTGTTGGTTGGATCATCTTGTACCCTGGTGATGCCCCGCATCACTCTCAGGTTCAACAAATGCTCTCGTGTGCCCCATGCCCTGTCTGGGGTCTGGGCATGCTGCTTCAACCGGAGTGATGCCTGATTTCCGCCAGGGCAAAGGTCCAGGAATTCCAAGTCCGCAATCCCCCGCCAGCTTTCATGAGGACTCGCAATGCCTCTTTCCCGCCTGTCTTCGTTGCTGCTTTCAGCGTTTGCTGCAGCACTTCTGATTCCAGATCCTGCTCTGTCGGCAACTGATCCTCCTGTTGGTGGCTCAGCAGAAATTCGCCAGCGACTCGAACAGGCCCTCAAAGAAAAACAGGCCGCACAAAAGGACCTCACCCTCAGCGAAGGGGCAGTGTCTGTTTCTCTTCAGAGATTACAGGAACTGGAAAAACAGGTTCAAACTGCGGAAGCTCGCCTGGCCGCCGAAAAGGCCGATAGAGACAAGCTGGCTGCTCGCGCTTCTGAAACGGAAAAATCTATTTCAGAACTTACGGCAACGCTGCCCCTGCACGAAGCTGCCGATGTGCTGGTCTCAAACGCAGATCGAGCAACAGGTCGACTGAATGTCATGCTGGAGGCAAAGAAGCAGCTGCAGACTCAGTTGTCTTCGCTGCGAAAATCTTCCGTCGAATGGCGCAGCAAGGCCACCGAAGCAGATCAGCAAATTGCCGCTCTGGTCGCTCAACGCCCCGAACTCGATAAGAAACTCAACGAAACAAAGGCGGCTGCCGAAGCCATGGAGGCCACTGTGACAGCGGCTAAGGCTGCAGCCGACGCCGCCAGCGTTGCCACGAACATCGTCGCTACAGCTCTTGCAGACAGCGAAGCAAAACTGGCCGATGCCGGCGGCTCTCTGGAACGCATTCTTCGCTCAACAGCATCCCTCGAAAAATCTCTGAGTACCCTCCGCGAGGCGGCTCAACTCACCGGAGTCGATTCTTCGGCCGCCCTTCAGGGCCTTGAAAAAACAATCGCCGATTTTGGACCAGCCACAGCCGACATTCGCACGCTGGTCACAAACCTCACCACTGCTCGTGACGAACAGAACAAACTTCTGGCTGCCGCAAAAGCAGAACTGGAACAGAAAAATGCCGGACTTGCCGCAGCAAACGCAACCGCTGATCCAGCGCGCGCGGCCTTCAAATCTGCCACTGATGCAATCGCAGCGGCCGTTGCCCGGGACGCAGAGCTGAAAATGCTCAAGACTGATGCAGACACATGGCAGAAGACCCTGAATTCACAGCTCACCGGCCTGGAACCGTCGCTTGTGAAACTGGAATCCGAATTAAAAATTGTCAGTGCTGAGACACTTGTGGTCCGCCGCCAGGCGGAAGCCGCACTGGAACCACTGGGACGCTTCGTCTCCTTTTCCCGGCACGTCGCACCGATTCTCGCTCAACGCTGCGTGGCCTGCCATAACACACGCAGTCCTGGTGGTCGTCTCAATCTGGATTCGTTTGCCGCCATGGGAAAAGGTGGTGAATCCGGGGCCGCTTTTGCAGCTCACAAAGGCAGCGACTCGCTGCTTCTCTCAATGGTCAAAGATGGCTCCATGCCCAAAGAAGCCGAATCGCTGAAAGCCGACGAAATTGCTGTGCTGGCAAAATGGATTGATGTCGGCGCGCCTCTGGATGCCGGTATTTCTCCTGCGGCGGATTTGTTTGATATCATGCCGGAATTCGCACAGCCACAGCCTCCAAAACAATACCGCACGGCTATTCCCGTCACCGCCATTGCATTCAGCCCTGATGGTTCAAATCTGGCTTCTTCGGGCTACCACGAGGTTCTGCTCTGGAATACTGCCGATGGGGCTCTCGTCCGTCGCATCAGTAATCTGGCAGAACGAATTTATGACGTGGAATACAGCCTCGACGGCAGTACCATCGTAGTGGCAGCCGGGACACCCGGGCAACTTGGCGAACTGAAACTCTTCTCCGTCGCGGACGGTGCTCTGATCCGAACTCTCGTTCGTTCGCGGGACGCTGTCTTTGCCACCAGCTTCAGTCCTGACGGAACAAAAGTCGCTTGTGCAGGAGCCGACAGGTCCATCTCGGTTGTCAACGTAGCAACTGGCGAGGTGATTGTGCGGATTGAAGACCATGCAGACTGGGTGATGGATATCAACTGGTCCCCCAATGGTCAGCGGCTGGTCAGTGCCAGCAAGGACAAAACCTGCAAAGTGTTTGATGCGGCGACCGGCAATCCAGTCATCACCTTCCCGGCACACGCCGAGCCTGTGTACACAGCCGCCTTTCTGGCCGACAGCACAACAGTGGTCAGCGGAGCTGCTGACAAACGTGTGCGGATCTGGCAGTCTGCAGATGCGAAAGAACTGCGAGGTATCGGCGGTTTTGGTGGGGACGTGTTCCGTGTCCGCATTGCTGCTGGCGACCTGATCCTTTCAGCCTGTGGCGATGGCAGTGTCCACGAGCACAAGGCGGCCGACGGAGCATTGGTTCGCAAATTCTCCGGACACCGCGACTGGGTCTACACCGTTGCTGAAAGTGCCTCAGGAAAACTGGTGGCCTCCGGCAGCTACGACGGCGAAGTTCGCATCTGGAATGCCGTCGATGGCACTGCCACAATGACCTTCTCTGCTGTTCCCAGAGATCAGGCTGTTGCCACAACAATTCCGTAAAGGACCGCCTTGCTGCAGCCGTTGGCCGGCACTGCAGAACAGCAATGACAACTGCCTGAGACAGACCCCGTTTCAGGGTCGCATGCCGCCCCGGCTGTTAATATCGGGGTGGCTTGCGTACACACTTCAATTGCAACGCCTTTTTGTGGGGTCAGAAGGATTGCCCGGAATTCTTCAAAGTTGATTGTTTGCCAAAAGCAGAACTCAGAAATTCCGGGCAATAATGATTTCTTTTTTATCGCTGTCAGAACAATGCTGAAGCATTATTCCTTTCGAATATCTCCGGCGATTGGCGGTCTCGCTCGCCTGCCTGCAGGGCATTTTATGCGGACCTGGTTAGAAGGATCGTCATTGACATGACAGAGAAACAGAAAACAGTCGTGGTGATCGAGGATGATCGGGACATCTCCGCGACCATTCAAAGTGTTCTGACGGCTGCTGGTTACCGAGTTCTTGCAGCATCGAATGGACAGGATGGCCGTCGCCTCATTCAGACTCAAAAACCAGATCTCGTGTTGACCGATATGATGATGCCCAGAATGGGTGGCTTCCCGGTTCTGGAGTTCCTTGCTGACCTGCCAGATGCGCCTCCTGTGATCATGATGACAGCAAACGAGGGAAGTCGGCACAAGGCCTATGCCGAAATGCTGGGAGTGGTGGATTACCTGCGAAAGCCATTCGCCATGGAAGTCATGCTGGAATCGGTAGCCCGTGCTATCGCCGCAGCGCCGGACACTGCCGGGGAATGACGCGTGTCGGGGAAAATTCCGGGTCTCCGGCGGATTGTGACAATGAGGATCGCTGGTTGGCCCGGCATCGGTAGAAACCACGTTGAAAGTCGTCAGACGCCCGCCACTGTGTCAAAAGGCCGTGCGGTTTGTGGCCGGTTGCCAGGCGGGCAGCCGAATTCCTGCCGTTCCGGACAGCATGACTGCATGACTGCTAACTCTTTGCCTCGCAGTAGCAGGACAAAATGCGACCCCTGGGAGACTCGGGGGCCTGTCTCAAAGTCGACCTGCTTTGGGGCATTGTCAGCCCGCAAACAGTTGACCAGAGTTCTGCCGGCTGCAATGGCGATTATGAAGTCAGAGCAGGTGACGTCATAGAAAGCACTGGGGAGCAGCGAACGTGATGGATGTCGTTGGAATTCTGATGTCGCTTCTGCTGCTGATGGCTCTGGCGTATCGCAATCACAGCGTGATCGTGGTGGCACCAGTTTGTGCGTTACTGGCGGTTGTCTTCGACGGTGATTTGCCGCTGCTGGCCAGTTACACCCAGATTTTCATGACCAGTCTTGGCCAGTTTATTGTCCGTTTTTTTCCGCTGTTCCTGCTGGGAGCAATTTTTGGGAGGCTGATGGACGTTAGTGGAAGTGCCGTCGTTATCGCGAGGGGCATTCTTCGCTGGCTGGGCGTTTCTCAGGCGTTAACGGCCCTGGTCATTACCTGTGCAATACTGACCTATGGCGGGGTCTCATTATTTGTGGTTGTCTTCACGGTGTTTCCACTGGGGCGCGTACTGTTCAGGCAGGCCGATGTTCCAGCCCGACTGCTTCCCGGAGCGATTGCGTTGGGCGCGTTTACCTTCACGATGACGGCACTGCCCGGAACGGTTCAGATTCAGAATCTGATCCCAATGCCGTTTTTTGAAACCGACGCGTTTGCCGCCCCCGGCATGGGACTGATTGCGTCAGCACTGATGTTTGTGTTCGGCATCACCTGGCTCAGCTATCGAGTACGCAGCGCACGGCAGGCGGGCGAGAGCTTTGATGGACAAGTATCCTTGCCAGGGAAGAGTTCTGTGGAATCGCCGGCCTCAGGTCCCCAGACCGCTGGTGGCACCGCAGTCGATCAGGAACAA
>CAIQIE010000285.1 GCA_903871805.1 uncultured Planctomycetaceae bacterium
GAAGGGGGGAGTGGCTGCGGTATGGAAATGGGTCATTTGCGTTGACTGTTGCCTGAGGTAAGCTTGTCGAGTTGTCTGTAGTTCAATGCGTTGTGCGAGTGGATTGTTGCGATGGGCCTGTGACGTGTCTGGATGCGGTGGTTGACAGAGCGAGGGCCAGGGGCATGGAATGGGACGTTTTGCGGCGGGGGGACATAGCATGAAGTACGTTCAGTTTGGTTTTGTCTGCTTTGTGGTGGCCTGTGTTTTCGCTGCTGGTGAGTTGTGTGCTGCGGAGCAGCGTTCTTCGCCGAGCTTTGTGGTGATCTTCATGGATGATCTGGGCTATGCGGACATCGGTCCTTTTGGGGCCGTGAAGCAGAAGACACCGAATCTGGATCGGATGGCGGCAGAGGGTTTGCGGCTGACGTCCTTTTACTCGGCCCCTGTCTGTTCGGTCGCGCGGGCGCAGCTGATGACCGGCTGTTATGGGCCGCGGGTGTCGGTGCCCGGCGTTTATTTCCCAGCGGGAGCGCAGGGGTTGAATCCGGACGAAGTGACGATCGCGGAATATCTGCAGCAGCAGGGGTATCGGACGGCTTGTGTGGGCAAGTGGCATCTGGGGGATCAGCCGGACTTCCTGCCGACTCGTCAGGGCTTTGACCAGTACTTCGGTATTCCGTATTCGAACGACATGCAGCAGAGATCGGCGGAGACGGGAGAACGCGTTGTTCCGTTGATGCGAAATGAGAGGGTTCAGGAGCTTCTGACGGAATCGCAGCAGAGCGAGTTGACGGCCCGCTATACCGAGGACGCAGTAGAGTTTATTCGTGGCTCTGCCGATAAGCCGTTTTTTCTGTATCTGGCGCACACGGCCGTGCACACACCAATCTGGCCAGGAAAAGATTTTCAGGGCAAGTCTTCCAATGGTCGTTTCGGGGACTGGGTGGAAGAAGCGGACTGGAGTGTCGGTCGGATTCTGGAGGCGTTGCGTGAGCAGCAGCGAGACAGAGAAACGCTGGTGATCTTCACCAGTGATAATGGTCCATGGCTGGTGAAGGGAGCAGATGGCGGCAGTGCGGGGAGCTTGCGGGGAGGCAAAGGCAGTACCTGGGAAGGCGGGGTCCGGGTTCCAACGGTTGTGTGGTGGCCGGGAAAGATATCGCCGGGTACTTCCAGTGACGCGATTTCCGGGACGATAGATTTGCTACCGACGCTGGTGACGCTTGCGGGGGGGCAGGTTTCGGATCAGCGAGTGATCGACGGTCGCGATCTCTGGCCGGTTTTATCCGGAGCGGCGAAGTCTTCGGTACGCGATGTCCAGTATTATTTTTCGGGGTATCAGCTTCAGGCGGTTCGACAGGGTCCGTGGAAGCTGGCGCTTGCCGCGCAGCCACAGTCGATGGGGCAGGGGGTGACAAAAGACGTCGGCGACGAGCCTCGACTTTACAATCTGCAGCAGGACGTTGGTGAGCGGACCAGTGTGTCGGAAGCGAATCCGGACATTGTTGCGAGTTTGCGGTTACTGGCGGATGGGATGCGGGACGAGATTGGCGGGGATGCGGGGAAAAATCGTCGTCCAGCGGGGCAGGTCGTGAATCCGCAGAACCTGTATCCGGTGCAGCAGCAGCCGGATCGTGGGGTAGCAAAAAAACAAGCGATGGCCGGGCCTGCGACAATGGAGTTAGGGCAGCCCGAGTCCGGTCTGGAACTTTCCGGTGCAAAGGCGCCGCAGATTGTCGGCCGGCCGTTCACGATTGGGCTGACGGTCACAGCAGAAGAGAGGAATTCCGTGATCGTGGCACAGGGCGGCAGCACGGTTGGGTATTCATTGTTTCTGCGTGACGGGCAGCTGGTTTTTGCTGTGCGAAATCAGGGTCGTGTGACGAGCGTCCGGATGGAGGAGTTTCCGCTCAGCAAATCGCAGCGGATTGAGGCCAGTTTGAAAGAAGATGGCAGTCTGCAATTGCAGGTTGGTGAAGCGAACCCCGTCACGGCACCCGGTGCAGGATTGCTGATGCGGCAGCCGCAGGAGCCTTTTTGTATTGGTCATGATGGTGGCGGGCAGGTGGCGGATTATCCTGATGTGCAGCCATTTCGCGGCGAGCTGCGTGACTTGCGCATTGACGTGAAATGAGATTGTGCAGACTTGCTGGCAGGCTGGAGTCCATCGATGCGGTGGAGGCCGCCGGCTACTTGTGACGATGTTGCTGCATCACGTGAAGCGAGGTCTGAAGCGTCCATCAGCGGCAGGTGTTTGTGTGTGGGCTGGAAGCATCAGAGGCCGGTGAGGGATCTGAGCACATTCTCTTCGATATAGATGGGGAGGATTGGTGAATGGTGAACGGCAATGGCAACACCGTCACTGGGGCGGCAGTCGATGGTGTGCACTGTATCACCGACGCGAATTCGCACCACCGCGAAGTAGGTATGTTCTCTGAGTTCGGTGATGACGACATCCTGAAACTGTCCGCCAAGAGTTTCCACGATGTTTTTCAGCAGTTGATGAGTCATGGGGCGGAAGGGGGGTTCTTCCAGCAGTCTTCGATTGATCACCTGAGCTTCGACCTGACCGATGACAATGGTGAAGGTTCTGGTGCCCTGGACTTCTGTCAGATGAATCCAGTGCTGATCATTCAGGTCGCAATCCACAACACGAGTGAGTTCCATCATGACGGGCACAGGAGATCTCCAGGGACTTACCGAAGCCTGACGAGCGATCGGGAATTCGGATGTTTTGGTTGTTTGTGATAGCGAGTTGAGCAGGGCATTCGTTTGCGGAACGACCTGAGGCAGTGGGTTCTGCCGGCGAGTGGTGACCAGTGTTTGGGCAGAGCAGCCCCTGTATTGAAGGCAGGGGCTGCTTTGCGGATAACAATGCAGACGCAACCTGAACGAAGAGTTCGGCTGCAGTCGGGGGCGAGTGCAGATTTACTTCAGGCGTCGGACTTTAATGTTGCGGAAGTAAACCTTGCTGTCCGGGTCGTGAGCCTGCAGAGCGAACGTGCCTTCGCCAAGGCGTCGTTCGAAATCTGCGGAGAACGCTGGTTTGCCATCGGGTTCAACGTAGTCCACGGTAGTTTTGTCGTTGACTTTGATCACGACATGTTTGCCTTCGACGCGAATGGAGGTTTTGTACCATTCGTTGTCTTTCAGGCCTGGGTTGGGCACGTCAACCACGCCATAGAGACTTCCGGACTTTTTCGGATCTGACTGCGTCACATTGACCTGGCATTCCTGGCCATAGCGGGGCCAGCCTGTGTCCTGCCATTTGGTATGGAAGTAGATACCGGCATTGCTGCCGGGAGTGGTCATGACTTCGCATTCGAATTCGAAGTTTTTGAAGGCGTCTTTTTCACCTTCAAAGAAGAGGTGACTGCGTTCGCCGTGGCAAACCAGACTTCCGTCTTCGATTTTCCAGGAGTCTTTGTTTTCGTTGGCCTTCCAGCCAGTCATTGTTTTGCCATCGAACAGATTTTTCCATTCGCCGTCCTTATCGGCTGCCATCGAGGGGAGGCAGAGGAGGGCGGCGGCCAGAGTGAGCAGAGTAGCGCGGATCATGAAAATCTCCGGTGGGTCAAAAAGAGGAACTGCATAGGAATTGACGGACAGCACCGACACCTGTGTTGAAACAGCAGGAGAATTTTAGCGAATTCAGGGTGCATGTTTCGGATAGGCTAACTCATCTGAACACGCGATTCCACAACGTTCGGGGAGAGCCTCCTGCTTTCCTCTGTTGTTGTTTGTCATGTCCATGGCTAGGATGAACGATAAGCATTCGGAATCTGGGTGTGTTCAGGCAATTGGTTTTCGATGATTTGTGCGGGCTTTTATTGGATTTTTGCTAAGGTGACGACTTTAGCAGTCAAGGATTTGCCTCGCACCGGGATTACTGTTTTTTCACATCTTTCCTGTGGAAAGTGCTGCCATGCTGAATCTGACCGGCAAAGGAAAAGCTCATACCTGCGACGGAACGACTCGACGGGATTTCCTGCAGGTGGGGACCCTGGGTGTCAGTGGGCTTTCGCTTGTGGACTATCTTGAAGCGAAGGAGCAGGGGCATGTGTCTGAGGGCCATGACGAGCGATCCTGTATTATGTTGTTCAATCTGGGTGCGCCAAGTCAGTTGGACACCTTTGATATGAAGCCGGAGGCCCCGCTGGAAGTGCGTGGGCCCTTCAAACCGATTTCCACCAGCTGTGGGGCCTATCAGCTGTCAGAGATTCTGCCGAAGCATGCCGCGATTTCAGAGCATTTGGCCCTGGTTCGCAGTTGTCATCACACAGGTGCGGCTGTGCATGATGCCGGCTGGCAGATGATGCAGACGGGGCGTCAGTTTCAGGGCGGGGTCAACACACCGCACGCGGGTTCGGTGCTAAGTTATCTGAAGGGGCGTCGTTCTGATCTGCCTCCGTTTGTCGTACTTCCTGAGACGATGGGGCGCGGGGGTGGCAATCTTCCAAACGGCCAGGCGGGCGGTTTTCTTGGGAAAGCGCACGATCCATTTGCGCTGATGGCGGACCCATCGAGGCCGGACTTTCGGGTACCGGACCTGTTACCACCTGCAACACTGGGAGAGGTTCGTCTGTCCCGACGTCGCAGGTTACGCGATCTGGTGGATTCTACGGTGAAGGATTTTGAGTCCACGGAAAATGCCGGGATGATGGGGAAGAATTTTGAGGCGGCTTATCGATTGATGTCCAGCCCGCAGGCGCGAGAGGCCTTTGATCTGACGAAGGAGTCGCAGTCGGTTCGTGATCGTTATGGAATGAATCGATTTGGGCAGTGCTGTCTGCTGGCGCGTCGTCTTGTGGAAGCGGGCGTGCGTTTTGTGACGGTCAATACGTTCCTGACGGTGTTTGACGAGATCACGTGGGACATTCACGGATCGAAACCGTTTACATCGATTGAAGGTATGCGTGACATTGTGGCACCGATGTACGACCAGGGATATTCGGCACTGATCGAAGACCTGCAGCAGCGTGGAATGCTGGGCAACACACTGGTGTGCAATCTTGCGGAATTCGGGCGGACACCGAAAGTGAATCCTGCTGGCGGCCGTGACCATTGGCCGCAGTGCTTTACCGTGGGATTTGCGGGAGGTGGAGTGAAAGGTGGGCAGGTGGTCGGGGCCAGTGATCCGATTGGAGGCGTTCCGGCGGATCGACCTGTGCAACCGGGCGACGTGATTGCCACGATCTTTCACAGCCTTGGCCTGAAACTGGATTCGCATCTGCCCGGGCCTGCCGGTCGCCCATTTCCGCTGGTGGACTTCGGATATCGAGAGATTCACGAATTGTTCTGAGTGACGGAACAGACGGTTTGGTGAACCTGTTCCGGGCATGGCCATTGTCGCCGGTATGCTGCGTGTGGCTTCGTGGGCTGGGGGCCGCAGCGAGGGTATGGGCAGCGTGCGGCCTTCGCTCAGGAAGTTTCCGGGATTTTTATGGACGTAGCTGGGTGCATTTCCTGAAACTGTTACCATCATTGCCGCCGGATTGATCACTATCGGTCGTTCGGAGCAACGGGTCTCAGGAACGGTTGACCAATGGGACACAAACGCGTGCAGGGAATTAGCCTGTTTCGGTTACTGGGGATGGTTACAATCGTGGGGCTGATGTGGCTTTCGGGGGGGCTGTCAGCGGCAGCATCACCGGACGATCTGGTGCTTTCGGGCCAGCATTCGCTCACACTGGCTCAGCAGGGCGATCTGCTGATTGCTGAATTGCGTTGTGCGGCCTGTCATGGTGCTGGTGACGAGCGGCCCGATGCCGAGAAGGTGGCACCGAATCTAACGCTTTCGGTGCGGGGACTTTCACCGGAGTATCTGAAGAAATTTCTGGCAGATCCCGCAGCAGCTCATCCTGGCACGACCATGCCAAATTTGGCAGGGGGTAAAACGGAAGCAGAGCGCGCGGAGATTGCAGAATCGCTCTCGCATTTTCTGGTATCGCAATCGACGGCAGTGAATCCGGAGGGATCGGCTGAGTCCGATGCGACGGGCGCTGTTTCGGAGGGTCGGCAGCTGTATCACACGGTGGGTTGCGTTGCCTGTCATGGTGCCAGAGAGCCGCAGGTTGAGTCGTCCCTGACCGCGAAGCCGGAGGCCGACAGGGAAGACGATGAGGAAGAAGATGCCCCGCCTGCTGTTGTGGAGACGTCAGCATCAAGTGGCAGACCGATTGCGTTTAGTCTGGGGCATGTTGCGGCCAAATACAGTGCGTCTGGTTTGAGTGAGTTTCTGTTTCAGCCGCTGCGAATTCGCAGTTCCGGTCGGATGCCCGACATGAAGCTGACTCGTACAGAATCGCGGGCGATCGCGGATTACCTGTGTGGCGAACAGGGACAGAAGCCGGAGCATCCGGAGCCTGACGCCGCGCTGGTGGCTCGCGGAAGGCAGTATTTTCGGGAATTGAATTGTGCGGCCTGTCACGCGGTGGGAGGCATTTCCGCAGCGGCGCCAGTCGTTTCGTTATGGCAGGCGGATACCGGGCGTGGGTGCCTTTCAGGCGTCTCGGGGCGTCATCCGGAGTTTCTGCTGACAGAACCGCAGAAGGATGCGATTCGATCTGCACTGAAGAGGGGTCCGGCGAAGGATACCGATCAGGATCGGATCGCGAAGACTCTTACCGCATTCAGTTGCATCGCCTGCCATGTTCGAGACAACTTTGGCGGAGTTGCTCAGGAGTATAACGACTACTTCGTGACGAGTGAAAAGAATCTCGGCGACGACGGTCGGATACCACCGCCACTGACACTTGTGGGAGCGAAGCTGCAGCCGGCATGGCTGAAGAAGGTACTGTTTGACGGTGAGAGTGTGCGTCCCTACATGGCCACGCGGATGCCGCAGTATGGAGTTTCCAATCTTGGCCATCTGCCTGAGATACTGGCTCGAACGGACATTCCTGAGCGTCCGGCGTTGAGCATCCCGAGTCCGGAGAGTCGATCGGAGAGCGAGCGAGAGCGCGAGAAAATGTTGCGAACGGCTGGCCGGGAGCTGCTTGGAGACAAGGGGCTGAACTGCATTGCCTGCCACAATTTTAATGGTAAGCCGGCCCCGGTGAATCGAGGCATTGATATTATGACGTCATCGCAGCGCCTGCAGTCCGGCTGGTTCAGTAGTTTTGTGCGGAACCCCGGCACCTTTCGGCCGCGGATTATCATGCCGAATGCGTGGCCGGGTGGAATCGCTGTGCACCAGACAATTCTGGAGGGCAACACGGATCTGCAGATCGAAGCGATCTGGTACTACCTGTCCCTTGGGACCTCGGCTGCGGATCCTTCGGGAATTCGGCGGATCAATACGAAGCTGGAAGTGGGAGATGAGGCGCGGACGTACCGGGGACGCAGTCGTGTTGCGGGATACCGGGGCATTGCGGTTGGTCTTCCGGAAAAGATCAGTTACGCCTTCAATGCGGAAACCGGGACCTTGTCGTCCATCTGGACAGGAGAATTCATTAGTGTGGACCGGAACGGTCAGGGATCCGGTGGCTTCAATCCGTCAGCCGACCCGATCATGCTGGCGCAGGATGTCAGCTTTGTGCGATTGGCAAATTCAGATGCGCCCTGGCCGCTGCTGCCGGTGATGACAAAAGATGCGAAAGTGAATCCAGATCCCTTGTATCCGAAGAATCAGGGCTATCAGTTTCGGGGCTACTCGCTGGAATCCCTGATGATACCGACGTTTCGTTATCAGACTGGGGCGATCGAGGTCGAGGATCGGACGGTCGCGGGGAAGGCGAGTGACCGATTGTGTCTGACGCGAACCCTGCGGTTGACGACGCAGGATCCGCAGGAACTTTGGTTCCGAGCATTGACGGGCGAGATTACAGCGGAATCGGAGCAGGTGTACCGGGTTGGCCGACTGCGTTTGCGAATACCGGCAGTGCGAACGAAACTGCGTCCGGTGCAGGGGAACGCCGGTTCGTCAGAGTTATTGCTGCATCTGGAAGTTCCACGGGGCAGTTCGACTATGGAGATGATCTATGAACCGCTGTAGAACGAACGGTACTCAAGTCTTGTTTTGTCTGCTGCTGGGCGTTGTTTTTGGCGCAACTTCGGCGATTGGTGAAGAGGTGGGAGAGCGTTGGGGGACTGAGGTTCGGGAGCGGGAATATTATCCGATTGTCAGTCTTCCCATGCCAGCGGACACCGTGATTGAGGCGGGCGCTTTTGCGGTCCTTCCGGATGGGCGGACAGCGGTTGGCACGCGGCATGGTGAAATCTATCTGATTTCCGGGGTGGACGACGAGAAGCCTGTGCCGGAGTATCAGTTGTTTGCCACGGGGCTGGATGAAATTTTCGGTCTGACGTGGAAAGACGGAGTCTTTTATGTCACGCAAAGTTGCGAGTTGACGCGGGTCAGTGATACAGACAAAGACGGCCGAGCGGATCGATTTGATACGGTTTCGGACGCCTGGGGATATGCGAACTATCACGAATACGCATTTGGCTCAGAATTTGACGCGGAGGGCAACCAGTTTGTGACTCTGGGACTGTCTGAGTCTTACTATTCGCACGCCCTTTACCGGGGCTTTGTGATGAAGGTATCACCGGATGGGAAAACGACGGCTTTTGCAAGCGGACTAAGAAGTCCGGGGGGCGTGGGACTGGACGAGCATGGAGCCTTGTTTTACATCGAGAGTCAGGGGCCCTGGAACTGTTCCTGCAGTTTGAAGGCGATTTCTTCGGGAAGTTTTCACGGTCATCCGGCGAGTTTCGAATGGTACCCGTATGCACCGGAACTGGGGCCTGTGCCGGAGCAGCCGAAGTCCGGATCCAGAATTGTCCAGGAGAAACAGCGGGTATCTCAGCTTGTACCGTATGCGGTTGTATTTCCCTATATACGGATGGGGCGATCGATTACGGGGTTCAGTGTGAACCGAACGGGCGGAAAGTTTGGACCGTTTGAGAATCAGTTGTTTCTGGGGGATTACACGCTGTCGGTACTGATGCGAGCAACGACAGAGCAGGTCAATGGGGTGTGGCAGGGAGCCTGTTATCCGTTTCGGGAGGGATTATCGACGGGAGTATTGAACGTGGAATTCACTGCCGGCGGGCACCTGCTGGCTGGGGGCACCAACCGCGGCTGGCCTGTTCGGGGGATTAAGCCCTTTGCGCTGGAGCGATTGCAGTGGAGTGGCAGGATGCCGTTTGAAATCAATCGGATCACGATCGAGCCGGACGGGTTTCGTCTGACGTTTACGAAGCCGGTGGATGCCGTCACGGCAGGGGCTTTGGAAACGTATTCGCTGACATCCTTCACGCATCCATATCATGGCGCGTATGGGGGGCCGGAAGTGGATCGTTCGGCGATTGCTGTGAAGTCGGTTTCGCTGGCCGAGGATGGAATGTCGGCCACGATTGTGGTGGACAGGCTGGTGCAGGGCTTTGTGTACGAGTTTGATCTGGGGCGACTGCGTTCCGGCGATGGGGAAGAGTTGCTGCACCGAAACGCGTATTACACAGTGAACGAGATCCCGTCAGCCCTGGGGAGCCAGTCGCCCTGAAGTGGGCGTGTGGTTTCCGGATGGTGTTTGCGGGGGATGCTGGTCGGAGTCGATCTGCTGGTGAGTGCTGTTCGAGAGTGGACTTTGTTTCTTCTGTTTGGAATCAGGCGATGTTGTACTGTGCCTCCGGGCTGTGGCGAAGTTCCTGTTTGTTCAGACTGTGTCTGGGTCTGATCGCATTTTGTTTTGTGGGTGAACTGCTGCTGGCGGCGGAGCATCCGGTTCCGGAAAGTCCGCTGTGGCTGACTTACAGTGGTGGCGAGGGGCCTGGAAAAGGGCGTCACATCATTTTGATCGCTGCGGAGCAGGAGTATCGCAGTGAGTATTCCATGCCGATGCTGGCGAAGCTGCTTTCAAAGCATCATGGGTTTGACTGTACGGTGTTGTTCAGCCTGAACAGTCGCAATGAAGTGGATCCAACGCAGAAGATTCGCTGGGAGGACAAGACAGTCAGTCACAGCATACCGGGGCTGGAGCATCTGAAATCGTGTGATCTGTTGATCGTGTTCAGCCGACTGTTATCGCTGCCACCGGAACAGCTTCAGCACATTTATGAGTATCTGGATGCGGGGAAGCCGGTGATTGGGATTCGTACAGCGAACCATGGCTTTCTGGATTTTCAGTATCGGAAGGATGGCAAACGAGTGGATTTTGGGGAGCAGGTGCTGGGAGGTTCCTTTAGAAGTCATCATGGTCGCTGGCAGCAGGATTCGACACGGGGAATGATTGTGCAGGAGAATCGGGAACATCCGATCCTTCGCGGAGTGCAGGACATCTGGGGGACCTCAGACGTGTATCGGACGTATCCAGAGGGAGGCCATCTTCCGGAGGGATGTCTGCCACTGGTGGATGGGCAGCCGCTGATGGGTCGGAAGTCTGACGACGCCCCAAACCCGGACTTGATTGCTCTGCCTGTCGCGTGGGTCAGGACGTGGACAGGAAATAAGGGTCTGACAGCGCGAGTGTTTCACGTCACGATGGGCAGTGCGCAGGATTTTAAGAGTGAGGGACTGCGGCGCATGACGGTGAATGCAGCGTACTGGTGTCTGCAAATGGACGGGCAGATCGTCGGGGACTCGTGTATGGACATTGTTGGCGACTACAGCCCGCCGGAGAGTGGATTTGATTATCGGCGGCTGATGATTGTGCCGCGGTTACCGGAATTTTATCGGTAAGCGCAGGACGTGGTTGCCTTGCATCCAGAGCGTGACGCTGACGTCTTTGTGGGTCGTTGTTCGGGCAGGGCAGTTGCTTACTTGAACGAGAAGATATCGGAGGTTGGGAGATCGGCCAGCGACCTGAGGCCGAAGAGTTTCAGGAAGCGTTTTGTTGTGACATAAGAGATGTCTGAACGCCGAGTTCCGGTTCTCTGAATTTCCACGAGTTGCAGACGCAGCAGTTGGCGCAGTACTGTCTGTGCGTTGGGTTTATCAATGGATTTCAGGGATTCTGCGGTGACAGGTTGGTTCCAGGCCACGAAGGCGAGGACTTCCAGAGTTTCGGGGGAGAGTTTGACATCACGGGGTCCGAGTCCAAAGGAGCGTGTGGAAATATCGGCAAACTCTTCGCGAAGTTCCAGTCGATAGCCGCCTTCCTGAAGTTGTATTTCGTAGGGCCGGTTTTCTCGGGCGTAGCTTTGATTGAGCGCATCGATCAGGGAGACGGCCACGCGATTATCGACATTCTGTCCGATGAGTGATGCGAGTTTTCGGGCAGTCAGGGCCACGGGACCGCCGACGAACAGCGCTGCTTCGACGACTTCTCGCGGAGTGACTCTGCGGACGCCCTCCACAAGGACGGTCTGGCTGGACGCTTCGGCCTGAGCGGCGGTTTCGCGAAGTTCGTCGGCCAGTTGACTGCCGATGGACAAACCGGAGGCTGCCTGAAGTTCGTCATGAGCTGCCGACGAGGACTCTGCAAATTCCACCATGACGGAGCCTACCTGCTGTTCGGCAGCATCGAGGGCTTCCAGGGCCTGGCGGTAGGCGAGTTCGATGTCATCCATACCTGGAGACCCGTTAAAAGGTTCCTCTTCGGAGTGGAGCAGATCGGGATCCTCATTGTCTTCGTCTGGAGACATGGGTTGATCAAAATCAGAAAGCTGGATTGTTGAGCAGAAAACGCCCTTCTTCCCGGGTGGGAAGAAGGGCGAAGTGAAAGGAGGCCAGTAGCATGTTCGGCAGGGGGGAACTGAGAGCGGCTCTCATAAGACCCGCCCACGGTTACTCGGCTTCCAGATTTTCCCTGGAGAACGCGGCCATTTGTTTTCCGATGAACCGCAGGATTCCGGAGTTGAGCGTCAGGGTTGTCAGCACATGACCATCTTTGACCTGTGCATCGAGGGTTATGGTGTCGCCACCTTTTTCGAAGGCTTCGACAGCACGTGCATGCTTACGTTCTGCGGAACGCCAGAGATTCAGGGCTTCACGATCTTTGGGGGGTGTTTGGCGACTGTAGAAGTCCACCACCTGTTTAGCCCATGGGAGCATGGTAATTTCCAGGTGGAGCGGGGATGTTGTTTTTTCAGGAGCGCCAAGTTCGGAGATGGTTTTCTTCAGGGTTTCCAGGGCACCATCACCGGATCCCAGCCAGATCTGATCGGCTCCGACACCCACGAAGACATCTCGTTCAGTGCCGAAATGTCGATCGAAGACATCCAGCAGTCCTTCGCCCAGTTTCACGTGGTGAAGTTGCACATCTCCGACCTTGTCGATATTCATATCGACGACGGATCCTTTGTGCATTTTCGCCATCTCTGGCAGGATGTCGGTGATAGCGGATGCTGTGGGGGACGAATAGGCGACAACGGTGACCCAGTTGCCTTTGCCATCCGGGATGGATTCGGCCATCAGATTGATCCAACCGGACTGGATCGCGGATTTGACATGCTGGACCAGTTGGTTGACGACCTTATCGATGGCCTCTTTTTCTGAAACCGGGCGGGTTTTTGAGTCCTTCAGTTTGACGCCGATTTCCTTCTGGAGGAGATCGAGGAATGCGGACATCCCGGCCTGTCGCATGGGGTCTACGGGGTGATTGATGCGAACGGTCAGAGCTGAGCCGGGCAGTTTTTTTACGGAAGCGAAGAGATCTGGCTGAGCATTGAACAGGGCCACTGCGTCTGCCAGCCCGGAGCCCTGGAGGGCGGACAGGTCACCGGTCATTCCGAGGACGGGTGCATCCTTTTTGCTGCTGTCGAGGGACATGCGGAGGATAAGTTTTTCGGCTTCTGCAGAAACGCGTTCTGCTTCGTCCATCATGAGCTTTGCAGAGAGTTGCCGCATTTCGAAGCGAACGGGCGTTTCGTCCGGGCGTTTCTTTACCGAATCCATCGAGGGATTGCGAATGTTGGCGAAGACTTCGCGGCGATGTTTTTGAGCGGCTTCGGAGGGATCTGGATTCAGCAGTTCGAGGACCATCTGCCCATTGACGTCTGGCTCCTGAGGTTTTGTCTGCAGGCAGAGTTCCTTCAGGCGCGCCAAATTGGACTTATTGGAGGTGGAGGCCATGATCAGGTAATTCACATCGGAAAGCACTCTGATCCAGCCGAGGTCTTCAGTGACTTCGGAGGGTGTGTCGCTCTGAGTCTGTTCAGAGTCGAGCAGCATGTTGAACTGATAGAGCGAAACATCTTTGGAATCGCGAGTCAATTCGTATCCGAGACCTTCGATATTGTCGCGGAAGGTCTGAAAGCCTCCTTCCAGCGGCACGGTGATCAGATAGCCTATGGGATTGATGCCCGGAAGCATCTGGACCTGAAACGGTCGTTCGTAATCGACCCCGGCGACGAATGTGTCGATAAAGTCTTCAATGTTTGACCACTGTTTCTGTTCGGTGGCGGTGGTCAGATCCAGGACGTTTTTCAGATCTTTTTTGAGAGTTTGAAATCCGGGGTGGCTGACAGTGATTCGCGCATCCTCAGGGCTTTGGGCCTGAGTGCCGCACAGGCATGTGAGCAGGCACAGCAGCAGAGTCGACAGTCGAACTGCGTTTTTCATCGTATTCACCGATTGGATTTAGTGGGGGTTGCCTGGCCAGGTGTTCGGCCGCCTTCAAGTGGTTAGGAATTGCCGAAAAACGGTCACTGGATCCATGAGCGACGATGCATATCGCCAGGCAAGTGGTACGGGAACAGCAATCCACAGTGTCCGGCATTGTATTCCATGCTGTCAAATCGGGTAAAGACTGGTTGAAGTATGTGGAGCGGCTTGAGATTGGGCCCTGGAATGATTACCAAACAGCGTTAGAATAGGCGAAAAAGCCAGTTCCAGAGCATCCGAGGCAGTTTCCGGTGGACATCCGGGTATGGCTGGGCCTCTGCGGGCCTGGAAAAGTGTTTTGAAGAATGTGTCGGCGCAGGCCCGACCGTCTGGGTGTTTTCCCTCCTGTTTTTGTCTTTGTTTTCTGGTACAGATTTCCGAATGCCGCGAGATTTCCTGAAGGGCACCAAAGATTCCTATGACGTGGTTGTCATCGGCAGTGGTCTGGCCGGCCTGACATCCGCCAACATCCTTGCTCGGCAGGGCTACAGCGTGCTGTTGCTGGAGCATCATTACCAGTTGGGGGGCATGGCGACGTGGTTTCGCCGGGCCGGGGGTCACATCTTTGACATTTCACTTCACGGTTTTCCGTTTGGGATGATCAAGAGTTGTCGGAAGTACTGGACGCAGGACATAGCGGATTCGATTGTGCAGTTGAAGGGGATTCGCTTCGAGAATCCTCAGTTTTCGCTGCGAACCACGTTTAACCGGGACGACTTCACCAGAATTCTGGTGGAGCATTTTGGGATTGCGCCGGAGACCGTCGTAAGATTCTTCGACACGGCTCGCGGAATGAATTTTTACGACGAGCAGACTCGCACAACACGTCAGTTATTTGAGCAGTTTTTTCCTGGCCGGGACGATGTTGTGCGCATGCTGATGGAGCCCATCACGTATGCCAACGGGTCAACGCTGGAAGACCCCGCCATCACTTATGGAATCGTGTTTTCCAACTTCATGCAGAAAGGGGTTTATACGTTTCAGGGAGGGACGGATGCGCTGGTTGGAAAGATGCGGGAAGAGTTGATTCGAAATGGCGTGGACATTCGAATTCGCAGTCTGGTGGAGCAGATTGAAGTTGGTCCGGACCGCACAGTCCGAGCGGTCGTTGTCAACGGAAAGCGGATCGCCTGTCGGTCTGTGGTTTCCAATGCGAATGTGAAAAGTACCATCCTGAAGATGGTGGGTGAGCAGCATTTTGACAGATCTTTTCTGGAAGCCACTCGCGCTATTCGACTCAATAACAGCTCCTGTCAGGTTTACATGGCATTGAAGCCCGGGGAAGGTTTTGACGAGAGTTGTGGAGATCTGCTGTTTCACTCCGAGCATCGCGGATTTGACATTGAAGCCCTGTTGAGTCGGAACGTGAGCAGTCGCACGTTCAGCTTCTACTACCCAGAGACTCGACCGGGCAGTGATCGATGGTTGATTGTGTCATCGACAAATGCCAACTACAGAGACTGGATGGAGCTTTCGACAGAAGACTACGAGCTTGCCAAGAAAGAGCTGATTGAGTCGACACTGGCGTGTCTTGAGACCTATGTGCCGAACATTCGATCGATTCTGGACCATGTCGAAGCAGCGACTCCCAGCACCTTTGAGCGTTACACGAAGCATTTGGAGGGCTCGTCGTTTGGGACGAAGTTTGAGGGTCTTCAGATCAGTCGCGAGTTGCCGCAGCAGATTCGTGGTTTGTATCATGCCGGAAGTGTGGGCATCATCATGTCCGGCTGGCTTGGGGCAGTGAACTATGGAGTGATCGTCAGCAATGATGTTGACAAGTATCTGATGGTGCCGGGAAGTGTCTGAGCGACATTTTCGGGATGTGTGAATCAGAGCGTTTGTTTCGGCGAGCTTTCAGAACAGGACTCGCCGCTGGAAGTACAGGATCATTTCTTCCCGGTTTTCGGGATTGGGGACGACGTGGACAAGTTGCCAGCCGCGGGCACCCACTTCGTGGCGAATATTGCTGCCGCGAAATTCCCCTTCCTTATCTGTTTCCAGGTAATACGTCATGTACTCCATTTTGGGAGTGACGAGTGCGTCGAAGAGCAGACGCGTAAAGATTTCTGCAGACCAGATCGTGAGAATCAGCAGGAATAGTTGCTTGTACGACATCCCGGCAGCTTCCTTATGAAACGGGCCTGTCACGATTGTCATGGACAGCGTTCCTGATGGTCGGCTGGGGGATTGGATCTTGCTTTTCCAATCCGCAGCCAGAGCAAAGGGGGGAAGGACTATGCGACAGGGCTGGGTGAACCATGCCTGCCGCGTGCTGACGGGATTTTGCCTGAATTGATCATTTGGGTTAAGTCTGAAATCTGAGGAAGGCGGTTTGGCGGCATGCTGTCGGGTTTTGTGGCCGGGCTATGTCCCTGAGGCAGGCATGGTGTGGTGGGTTGACGGGTGTGTTTGAAAGGCTTGTTTGAGAGGGGGATCGTGATCACGGGGAAAAAGCCCTCGTGGGCGATTTTGCGGGGGCCAAATGGTCACGTTGAAACGGGAAAATCCTGTTGCAAATCGTCATCATTTGGGGTGGAGGTGGTTGCCGATCAGCAACGACTCGTGAGGCTTGTCTTCGGGACTGAACTTTGGGAGTGAATCCGGGTAACGGACTTTGTTTTCTCAAAAAAGACGAGCTATGGTGACTGGGCTGATCCCAGATCTGCTTTCAGAAATCACCTGGTCGCGGGGCGAGACGTACCATCGCTGCCGTGATTTCCCTGCAAACACTGACATTGGAGGAATGAATTCCATGAGCACCAGAAGGCCGCAGCGTCTGAGTTGTCGAGTGCAGGATCAAACAGCCATTGTCTGTCTGAACGATATGGAGATCTGGGATGGAGCTGATCTGTCAAAACTTCGGGAAGTTCTGACGCAGATGATTATTAAGGACGGATACCGATCCGTTGGTGTGGACCTGAGTACGGTGAAGTACATTCCGAGTGGTTTTTTCGGGATGTTGTACGAGTGGTATGAGTCTGGTGTTGAAGTCACTCTGTGTTCACCGAGACGCCATGTTGCTGAGATGCTGTGGTTTCGGATGTTTTTCGTTTGTGAATCCGGTGACACGTATCGGCTTTCGGACGCGGATGTCCGGCACAACACCCCGAATGAGCAGGTTGAGTATCATCGACGGGCCTTTATGCAGGCAGAAGAACCGGATGACGCTGAAGATATTCCGGAGACTCAGGTGAGACGATTTGGGGCTGAGGCTCCGCAGCATTCCTGGTCAATGACGCTTGGGGTATCAGACTCGCTGGGTTAAGTGGCCTGCTGGCAGTTGGTTGGTTCGGCAAAGCGACTGAGCATTGAAGTGGTTGCCGGAAAGTTTGAAGCGGAGTGCTGTGCCGCTCTTTTGAAGCGGCACTTTTTGTTGAAAACAGCATGATTTATTCGTTTTTGTGGGGTTTCTGACTGGCCAGTCATTCGGCGGGTGCGGCGGAAGGCAAGCCGGTGCGATTATCGCTCGGGCCTTGCAGGACGTGCGAAAACATCGCAGGGAAAAAATCTCGGAAGAATGCTGCAAAATCCGGAAACCGGTTCAGTTGCAGAAACCCGGGGAAGAATGCTGCCAAAACGTTGACGTGGAGCATTTGACTGCGAATAATCCGTCACACGTTACAGAGAGCGGCTGCTGGTCCCCGAAAATCAAAGACCATAGAATTCGGGGTCTCTGCAGTCTCGTTTTTATGGATTCCGCTGAACCTGATTTTTTTGGCTTCAGCATGGATTGATTTTTCAGATTCATGGTTATGCTGTTTTTCTGAAGATCAGTCGGCAGACTTCGGCCTCAGGGATGTTAGAGGGCGAAGGCCTGTGATAACGGATCAGTGAAATGCTGATCAAGCGTGTGTCTCAACATGGAGGCACGGACACTCGTTTAAAAAGACCGGAAGCATCATGCTTCGCCGGTGCGTGCTGGCAACTGGTTTGTTGTTGTACGTATCGGAACATTGAAAAGGGGTATTGCGTGTATCGTCTGGACGCGGGATTGAAGGCGATCATCGTAGAAGGCAGGAAGCGCGGGTTTGTGACCGTCCAGCAGGCACATGCCTGGCTGCCGGATGAGGGTGGCGATCCAGTAATGGTCGACAGTCTCATTATGGCGCTGGATGAAGAGGGTCTGGATTTCATTGAAGACCCGGATATCTCGCTTGAGCCTGAGCCTGTTGGGGAAGAAGTCAAGCAGGCGCAGGCAGAGAAGGCGGCCCGAGCATTGCTGGGGCCTGAGACGTCAGCATTGTCGTCTCGTGACCCGATTCGCATGTACCTCAGTCAGATGGGAAACATTCCTCTACTGACGCGTGACCGGGAAATTTTTCTGGCCAAGCAGATCGAGGTGACTCGAAAGCGCATGCGTCGGCATGTGCTGGAGTCGGACTTTGCGTTGAACATTGCTGTAGACACCATTGAAAAAGTGCGTCGCGGCGAATTGCCATTCGAACGGACTCTAAGGACTTCCGAGACGGAAGAAGTTCGCAAAGAGCAGATCGAAGGGCGTATGGAGCTGAACCTCCGCACGCTGCGGCAGTTGATGGAGCTGAACAAGGAAGAGTTCTTCCAGTGGCGGTCTCTGCCTGAAAACTCAGCGGAGCGCACAGAACTTGCCGAACGGATCACTCTGCGTCGCCGAAAGATGTGCTCGCTCTGCGAAGAACTCAGCGTCAGGACTCATCGCCTGCAGCCTGTGATGAAGCGCATGCTGCAGATTGGCGAGCGTATCGAACAGCTGCGTGATGAGATCTCCTGTCTCAGGGGCATGCGCACTGCGGACACAGAGCGACAAGCTCTGGAACGCGAACTGGAAGAGTATGTGCAAATGCTTCTGGAAACGCCGGAGCAGTTCCTGCGTCGGTGTCGTGAAATCCGTCGCCGCATGAACGGCTGGACCGACGCCAAGCAGAAACTGTCTGGTGGAAATCTCCGACTGGTTGTTTCGATCGCAAAGAAGTATCGAAACCGCGGACTTAGCTTCCTGGACCTGATCCAGGAAGGCAACGCGGGACTGATGCGGGGTGTTGAAAAGTACGAATACCGTCGTGGCTACAAGTTCTCAACCTATGCCACATGGTGGATTCGACAGGCCATCACACGTGCTGTTGCCGACCATGCCCGGACCATTCGTATTCCTGTTCACATGTTCCAGAGCATTTCGATGCTGAAAGCCAAGGCCGAAGAAATTCGCCAGGCAACTGGCCGCGAACCCAGCAACGAAGAGCTGGCAGAAGCGGTCGGAATGAGCATCGAAGAGACCGAACGGATCATGAAGACATGGAAGCATCCCATCAGCCTGGATACTCCTGTCGGTGAAAGTGAAGACAGCAGCTTTGGCGAGTTTCTTGAAGACAGCCACGAAAGCAGCCCGGCAGAATCCGCTGCCAAGCAGATGCTTCGTGACAAAATTGATCATGTTCTCAAGAGCCTCACCTACCGTGAACGTGAGATTATCAAGCTGCGGTACGGTCTGGGAGACGGTTACAGCTACACGCTGGAAGAAACCGGACGCATCTTCAAAGTCACCCGTGAACGTATTCGCCAGATCGAAAGCAAGGCGTTGAAGAAACTTCAGCACCATACCCGCGCCATTCATCTGAAGGGCTTCGTGGATATGGCGGACGATGCGCCGCTGCCGATCATCGAAGATGTGGAAATGGAAGACGCCGGAGTCATTTGATTCGCAGTCTCCGATTCGAAGTCACATCAAGGCCGCCGCGAGAAATCTCGGCGGCCTTTTTTTGTTCCCTCAGGCAGACGACAACAGATCAGCGCAAGGTTCTTCGCTGATACCAACCCGCAGCGCCAGCAAGGACATCCATAGTGTCCAGTCACTCGCTGGCGCTTCGGCCTGGTATCTGCCGGATCAATTGCTCAAGGCCAACGCGTTCTGCGAATCTTTACGGATCATGTCATTTCCAGTCCGACTTGACCCCGCAAGACAGACGCCAGAGCCCCGAGAAGGACAAAACTGGGTCTGGTCTCACTTCCTCACCGCGCAAGGCAGGCGAGCGATTCAGCCCGGCGGGCTGGCAGAAAATAGCCGTTGGCAAGCACCGCGCCGCCACCGGAACCCACCCGACCCAGGCAACTCACCCCGGCGGGGTGACAGAAAACTCCGCGCGCACCGTCGTCCCAAAGATTCCCTTGCCACGCCTCGCACACCGAGACACCATCGCCCCGCCGGCTGAGGCCATCCGAGCCCCCGCGGTTGGCAGCAATTGCGTCATCCGCCGAAAAAGTAGAATGTCCCCCTTTTGCGTTTCTGTCCCCCTTTTGCGTTTCCCAGGACAGCGCAAGGTTCTTCGCTGATACCAACCCGCAGCGCCAGCAAGGCCATCCATAGTGTCCAGTC
>CAIQIE010000286.1 GCA_903871805.1 uncultured Planctomycetaceae bacterium
CCTGAGAGGTACTCGGCAAAAGGCACAAATCGGTTGTGCGAGCCGTCCTCGATGTTGAGTAGTTTTACTTTTCCAAGGCGGGAACCAATGCTGGTGACGCTGACGCCATATTCGGCGTGCATGCGGTTAAGCAGCTCAAGTTTTTCGTCACTCAGTTCAGTCACGTGTTCCACGCGCCCTTCCCCGGTGACGTCGATGAAGCGAGGGCTGTAATGGCGGATGCCGATAGCGGCGAGAGCCGTCATTTGCTCGAGAGCAGTGCGACGATTAGCGGCCTCGTCGGCGAAGGCACTGATGATGACGGAAGGCTGGGACATTACGAGATTCCTGAAGAACAGGTTCTGCACGGTATTCACGGCACGCCGTCGCAGTGACAGGGACGCATGCGTTGGGTGCATTGTTCAGACAAGGGGACAGAGACACAAGTGTAGTCAGGGCGGTTGTCGCCATTGGTGATTTTGACTGTCGCTGAAATCGTTGGGGGACCGCTTCCCTCCGGGCGGGCGTGGCGTTAGTTTGTTACCGAGCGAAGGGGTGGTTCGGTTGCAGGTTTGCCGGATGTGTGCTGGTGCGGTGCAGTGTCCGCAGTGGAACGCGGCTTCCCTGTCGTTTCTATTCCGGAAGAACGGAGCAAGTCGATGCGTACGCGTTGGATTCTGGTCATTTTGGGTCTCCTGCTGTGTGAAGCTCTGCCTGCCAGTGCTCAGGTGCTTGACAAACAGCGTCAGCTACAGCAGCAGACGTTTTGGGAGAATCGAGACTGGGCCTGGTATGCTGACAACATTCCGTTTTTTGAATGTCCGGATGAGGAGATTACCACGACATGGTACTACCGCTGGGAGCTGCTGACTCGCCATCTGACATATGGTTCGCCTGACAGCGGGTATTCATTTACGGAATTCATTGATCGCCCGTTCTGGTCCGGAGCCTACGGGGCAATCAGTTGTCCTGCCGGGCACCAGTTGTACGAGGCGCGATGGTTGCGTAGTCCGGAGATTGCCAACGATTATTCCCGATACTGGTTTCGCACGCCGGGTGCTCAACCGCGAAACTACAGCACATGGTTGGCGGATTCGGTCTGGGCGGTGCATGAAGTGCACCCGGACAATCATTTCACTCGAGATCTGCTTCCTGATCTGATCAGGAACTACGAGGGTTGGGAGGCGCGACAGTTTTCTCCGGAGGTTGGGCTATTCTGGCAGACTGGTCACGATGATGGGATGGAGTTCAACATCAACAGTCGGCAGACGAAAGACATCCTGCGGGGAGCGCCGGGGTACCGACCCAGTTTCAATGCCTACATGTGGGCGGATGCAGAAGCGATTGCTCGAATTGCCCGATTGGACGACCAGCCTGCGCTTGCGGCGATATGGCAGAAGAAGGCTGATGCACTGAAAGAGAGGATGCAGTCGTTGTTATGGGACACGAGGCGCGGATTTTTTCTGCCGATGTACCGTGACGACGAGGAGCGTGAAGGGCACAAGGTCCGCAGACTGACCCGTACTTATGAGTCGGGGGAATTTGCGGGTAATGAGCACGGTCGAGAGTTGATTGGGTATGTGCCATGGCAGTTTGGTATGCCGGCCACCGATCGCGGCTATGAGACTGCATGGAAGTATCTGATGGACCCGGAATACTTTGCCGCCGCTTATGGTCCCAGTACGGTCGAGCGGCATGACCCGATGTTCCTGCTGCAAAAGTGGTGTTGCTGGTGGAGTGGTCAGTCGTGGCCCTACGCCACCACGCAGACTCTTAAAGGCCTCGCAAATGTCCTTCAGAACCCGGTTTATCGCCAATCGGAATCAAAACTGCCGGTCACAGCTGCTGACTATCTTCGCCTTCTTCAGACCTATGCGAGATCTCATCGAAAGGATGGAAAACCGTATCTGGCTGAAGCCCTGCACCCGGACACAGGCTCGTTTGAGGGCCATGATGGCTACAACCACTCCGAACACTATTTTCATTCAGGATTTTGCGATCTGGTCATCACCGGGTTGGTGGGGCTGAAGCCATCGTCCGGTGAGACGCTTGAGATAATCCCTCTGGCGCCTGCGGATTGGCCATGGTTTGCGCTGGATGACGTGGCGTATCACCATCAGCGACTGACAATTCTCTGGGATCGTGATGGCAGTCGTTATGGGCGGGGAGCGGGATTACGTGTTCTGGTGAATGGAGTGCAGGTAGGTTGGAGTGAACGTCTGGAGCCGCTGTCAGTGACAGTCCCCGCGAGTGCTCTTCCACCGGTTTCAGGAAGTAATGCTCGCTCTGTGGCGGTCAATTTCGCTGTCAACAATGACGGGGACTACTACCCGAGAATAACAGCAGGGTCTGTCCAGCGAGGCACAATGCCTGCAAAGCTGATCGATGGAAACGCATGGTATGACCTGCACCCACCGAATCGCTGGGTTGCAGAGGAAGGGGCGGCTCACGAAGACGTGCTTGAGCTGGATTTGGGGATGGTTCGCGCCGTGGACACTTTGCGGATGATGTTTCTTGAAGATGTCGGGGCTGTTGCGCCGCCGCTGAAGTGCGAGGTGTTTCACAGAGCTGCTCCGGAAGCCGAATGGGAGCCCTTGCGGGCGCGTTGTTCTCATGATGTTCCCACGGGGCGAGCGGCCAATACGTGGCGTTTTGCGGAATTGCCCGTGCGACAGTTTCGGATGGTGATGACGCGAGCGGCGGGAAGACCGGTGGGATTGACGGAGGTTGAAGTCTGGGGATCAGCGGTAAGACCGGTGGCTCGCCCCCCGGCTCCCGAGGGAAACCTTGCGGTCGCAAAATCAGGGGCAGAATTCCCGAAAGTGACGGCCTCATATACATCCCGATTTGACAGAATTGAGATGGCAAACGACGGGAGAAGTGTATTTGCCGCCAATCCTCACAATCGATGGACCAGTTACGAGTCTCCGAACTCCACGGACTGGCTGGAGCTGGATTTTGGAAAGCCTCAGCAGGTTGTCCGCCTCGAGTTGCTGATTTATGACGACGGGGGTGGGGTTCAGGCGCCAAAATCGATCGTCGTGCAGTGGCATGACGGAGTTGACTGGAAGCCGGTAGATCTCCTTCAGGCAAGGCCCGAGATTCCAGTGGGCGGACTCTCCAACAGCTTGACGTTTCAGCCCGTTGTGACGACGCGGATACGCGCAGTCCTCGAGCACAAAGGTGCAGCCCGCAGCGGCGTTACGGAGATCGAAGCGTGGGCGAAATAGTGTCGCTAATTGGCTGTGATGCGGGGTGACGATTGGGGTGGCGTCCGAGGGGTGAAGGCTGGGTGTGACCGGGCAGTGATCATTCTGTCCAAAAGCCGCGATTCGTCCGTGGCACCACGCGAGGTTCTTCCGCGGTGGCGGACAGATGTTTTGTGGTTGACGTGTGTTCACGTCATGCAGATCAGAATTTCTGCCAATGGGTGAAGTCAACTGCTGACGAAAACGCGACGGCCTCCGGGTTCTCCTGATGTCGTGCCTTACGGTGACCCGCAGATCGCGATCATCGCTACCGAGCGATCTGGAATGCACACGGCTCGCCGGGTGACAGGGAGTTTTCGTCCAGCCAGAAGTCGTTGGGTGGGTGACTGTCTGGCGTTATCGGCGACGCAGAAATCGCAGATATCTGAGCAGGTGTCCAGTATTGGTTCAGGGGTGAAGTGTGCAGCACCCCGGGGAGCCGTCAACGAGGCCGTTATCCAGCGGCTGCAGAAAAACGCCATTTTGCCGTGTTTTTCCTTCCGTGCATCCAGGTTACCGAAAGATACCTGGTCAAAACGCCGGGGCAAAGGTGCATGGCACCTGAGTATCCAAAACAAAGGACACGAGCGACAAAAGTCTGTTGCTTGAAATCGTACCATTGTCACGGGCGCGGATTTTTTTGCGGCAGCGCAATGGTAGATCTTCTCAGGCGACCAAAACGCTGTTGGAGGCCGCGTGACGGCGATATGACGCGGCGAAAGTCAGCGCAGACTGCCCTGATGCCCCACCTTTCGTCAGTTTCCTGACCAATGGGCGCATACTCGCCGCTCGCAGCAGATTCCAGCCGGCCACTTTCAGCAG
>CAIQIE010000287.1 GCA_903871805.1 uncultured Planctomycetaceae bacterium
AGTGAGGCCCTGACTGGCCATCCCGCGTGCTGGCCATCCTGCGTGCCAGGCACCTGTGTTGGGGATTTTGACGACCAACCGGTGTGTGTTTCCGCCTGAAGTGCTGGTAGAAAGTGGCCGGTGGCAAGCCCCCGAGGTTATCTATACTGACCCGAAGCGCCAGTGAGGCCCTGACTGGCCATCCTGCGTGCCAGGCACCTGTGTTGGGGATTTTGACGACCAACCGGTGTGTGTTTCCGCCTGAAGTGCTGGTAGAAAGTGGCCCTTGGCAAGCCCCCGAGGTTATCGATACTAACCCGAAGCGCCAGCGAGGCCCTGACTGGCCATCCCGCGTGCCAGGCACCTGTGTTGGGGATTTTGACGACCCACATCGCCAAGGTGCGTGGCCCCTGTGTGCTTCGGGCGGCCCCTGTGTGCTGTGTTTTTTGTGGGTATTACGGGCCGAGACAAATCAGCGGATTGGTCAGCGAAAAGTCCAGTACTCGTTTGCGTGATTTCCCCCGGGAACTAGAGTATCCGGACTATTACTGCCTTGGCGTGATTGTGACATGGCCATTGGTAATGGTTAAGGCTAAGTCGGGGGGAAGCTGTGACTGAGCGCCGGACATTGGAAAGTCTTTTTGAAGAAGCTCGATTATTCACGGACCGGGCCGAGAGGCTGGGCTGGCTGCATGCCGCCTGTGACGGGGATGCGGAACTTGAACAGCGTGTGTGGAAGTTGCTGGAGAGCGCAGAGCGTCCCAGCATTCTGGATGGGCCGCTGACGGAGGTCTCGCTGGCCCAGAGTTATCTGACAGGGGCGCCAATCGACGCGAAGATCGGCGTATGGAAACTGATTCGGGTGCTGGGGCATGGGGGGATGGGGAGCGTCTATCTGGCGGAGCAATCGGAGCCGGTACGTCGCCGAGCCGCCCTGAAGATGATTCAGCTTGGGCGTGAAACCCCGGAATCTGTGTGGCGATTCGAGCAGGAGCAGCGGGCACTGTCGAAGCTGGATCATCCGAATATTGCCCGACTGATTGACGCCTCGATTCTGGAGACGGGAACGTCATGGCTGGTGATGGAATATGTGGATGGGCAGAATCTGCTGAGTTTTTGCACGCGTTTCGGATTGTCGCTGGAGAAGAAGCTGCGGTTATTTCTTCAGTGTTGTTCCGCGATGCAGCATGCCCATCAGAGAACCATCATCCATCGCGATCTGAAGCCCTCGAATATACTTGTCAGCGGATCGGGAAGCGAGGCGGTTGTCAAGGTGATCGACTTTGGGGTGGCAAAAATTCTGGAGCAGACCCAGTCACTGGCTGGAAGTGCGAGGCTGCAGGAAGGCACTCAGTCGGGATTCATGCCTGGGACATTAAAGTACATGAGTCCGGAGCAGGCCAGAAACGGTGAGGTCCCGGTGGATACAAGGACAGACGTGTATTCGCTGGGTGCCGTTCTGTACGTGTTATTGACAGGCTATGAGGCGCACGGAAATGATACGGCGACTAATGCGAGTGCTCAGATTGATCTGGTGAGGCGGATCATTGAGGACGAGCCGTTGTCGATGTCGCGACGGGTTCTTTTCGAATCATCGAAGTTGGATTCCCGCGACCGTGAGGTCGCCGTAAAGAACTCGCGTCGCCTGAAGGGAGATCTGGATGCGATCGTTCAGAAGGCGATGGCGAAAGAGTTGCACAGACGTTATCAGTCTGTCGCTGAATTGTCGGAGGACATCGAGCGACATCTGAGCAATCTGCCCATTCAGGCGCGACCGCATTCTTTGGGATATCAGATCAGCCGACGTTTGTTGCGTAATAAGGGGATTGTCCTGACGGTGTTTTCGATCTTCGTTTCGCTGGTCACCGGGTTACTGATTTCAGTGAACCAGCGAAACCGGGCAGAAAGCTCGGAACTGTCTCTGCGATCCCGCAACTATGCTTCGGACCTGATGCTGGCGTCGCTGCTGATGCAGGAGGGTGACTCCAGTCAGGCGACGGCAGCGCTGGAGCGTCACATTCCGGCTCAGGGAGAATCGGACACGCGAAGTTTCGACTGGCAGATGCTGCGATCTCAGACAGTCAGTGATGTGAGGCTGCTGCATCAGGAAAAAGACACACTCTACTTCATTTGTCCGATCCCTCGTACCAACGAGATTGCGATTTGTGGTCGAGGCGGGGACATTGTGCTACTGGATAGCGAGAGTGGCCGCGTCCGAGACCGGATTGTGTCTGGTCAGGGGGAAGTGAATGGTCTGGCGTTGTCACCGGACGGGCAATTGCTGGCCTCCGCGGGAGATGACGGGACAATTGCGATTTGGGACATTGAGTCCGGTAACGAGTTTTGCGCACGTGTTAAGGTTCATCAGCGCCAGTCGTGGCAGGTTGGATGGTCTCCCGATGGAAAAATACTGGTCAGCTGTGGCAATGAAAAGGGCCTGCAATTGCGGAGTTTTCCGGAACTAAGATCACTGGGAACCATCCCGACACTGACGGATTTGGAATGTCTCAGCATCAGCTCCGAGGGACTGATTGCTGCCGGGGGAGAGGCTGGAGCATTGAAAGTGGTGCCAATGCCTGGCGCGGAGACAGAAAACAGCGAGTCGCTGGAGACTCAAACCGGATTGGCCCCGGCCGGACATTTTTTCAACACGGCGGCCGTGTGTTTTTCTCCCGACGGTCGGTTTCTGGCGGTTCTTTCCCAGTCTTCGCGGATTCAGGTACTGGAGGTCGCCGGATCAACGTTCCGGGAAGTTGTCCGCCTGGACGTCGTGGACAGGGTGCTTAGCGTTGCCTTTTCTGCCAGTGGTGAGTTTCTGGCGGTGGGGATGCGAAATGGCACGATTGAAGTCTTCAATACTGGCCAGCTGCAGACCGGGCTGCAACTAAGCTTCCTGAATCGCAGCACAGCAGAAGGACAGCCACGCAACGCGGCTGCTGAGTTTCAGGAACGTGTGGAGTCCAGCGTGCCGGATTCTGTGGATGGAAACTTCCCATCGGGTGTCGAGACAATTCAGCTGCGAATGAAATCAGACGCCTTTGCGTCACCAAACGGCGAGGACTACCGATTTTCTCAACTGGCCACGCAACGCTCACCGGAAACTCTGGGATACTTTGAGCCGGAGGAAGTCTCTGTCTCGGGACGGAATGTGACGCTGACACTTCCTCGTGATGTCGTGTTTGCGGAACAAAATGTGCGGGCAAAGCGGATCTGGCAGGCCCACAGTAGTGAGGTGAGGAGTCTGTGTTTTGCTGCGGATGATCAGTCCATTCATTCGACAGGTGGAGATGGAACCGTCTGCCTTTCTCAAATCTCAAATCTTCAGCCCATCGTGCTGGTCAAAAGAAATGTGCATGGCATGGAGCCCCTTCGCGACGATACCGTTCTCGCAAAATTCGGTAGCTCAGGAACCAACGGACTACCAAACATCTTAACGGCGGATTTGATTCGGTATGGAAATGACTCGATCCGCTCGGGCGATATGGACTGGCCATTGCCAGGGGTTGTCGCGCGTATCTTTATGCTGACAGCTGACAAACGCAATCTGTTCGTCGTCGTTGAGAATGCGTCGCGCCGAAACTCGATGGTGCAGTCGTTTAACGTGGAAAATCAGAAATTAAGTCCCCTGTTTGAAACTCTGCCCGGAGACACGGTCACAGGTTTGGCGAGGGAGGGCAGAAGCGATCTGTTGGTTTATGAAGTGCAGAGTACTGATGAGGCAGATCCCGGTAAAAAACGGTCAGCGCTTTGCATTCATGATCTGCAAGCCAACCGGCTGCTGAAGCGATCACCCATCAGTGCCAATGGTGTCTCGGACCTGCTGATTTCTCCGGATCACAACTGGTGCGTGATTGATGGCAGACCGGAACTCAGAGTGTTCAGTCTGCCGGATCTGAACAGCAAAGTCCTCGTGACTCCGAGGGCAACACGAAATTCCATGATGATTCTCCCCGATTGTCGGACGTTGATTGTGGCATTTGCGGATCGAATGCTCCGCCTTTACGACCTTACGACAGGGCAAATGCTGCAGGAGGTGCCGGTGATTGGTCGGGAAATCGAGGGGCTGGCGTTGTCTCAGGACGGTCGGACTGTTGTGGGATGCAGTATCGACGGAACGCTGCAGTGCTGGAGTACGAAACCGTTTCTACAGACACTGCTGCTGCAACTGCCAATCAGCAAACTGCGTTACCTGAAATTGGATCTGACGGGAGATGCGATCTGGCTTCAGGATCAGTACGGTCAGTTATTTCGGATGGAAACGCGATTGGATGAAAGATTTCAGCGACCCTTGCAGGGGCCACACTACTGAAGCTTCGCATGACATTTTCAGCCTTTGATCCCAGGGCGTGTGTCTCGCCCTGAGGTGATGGCGCTTTCGCGGTGTTTAGAAAGGCTGTTGGCATTCGCGGACAGCCAGAAGCCCTCAACTGGCTGCGGGCCGGTTCCCGCTGTGGGGCAACGGCTGGCTGTAGGTCGCCTGTCTGCCCGGGGAACTGATCTGCCAAAACGAACCTGGGCTATCAGGCTGGCGGGTATGTCGTATCCTTTAAAGAATTCACTTCCACGCAATCCTGCAGAGGAGTCTCCATTACCCACTTGCTGAAAACTGACAACTGACAACTGACAACTGACAACGGAAAACCTTGTGCTTCAAGGACCCTGAGTGTGTCCTTAAAGGACTTGTTCCCGAATTCAGTCCTTTCGCAGCATGCCGTACTTTCTCATCTTGTTATACAGCGTCACGCGGCTGATGCCGAGGTTTCTGGCGGTGTTGGTGCGGCTGAAATTATTCCGCAGCAAGGCCTGTTCAATCATTTCCTTCTCAGTAACCTCAATACGGTTTTCCAGGGATTCTCCCCGACGAACCGAAAAGAATCCAGACACTGACGGATCGTTTGCGGGCCCGACTGTGCCTGCGGGGATGTGAATGGGCAGGCAGTCGACCGTCATTTTCCCATTCTGACTGTAGATCACTGCACTGCGGACCGAGTTTTCCAGTTCTCGAACATTGCCGGGCCATGGATACTGCAACAGGCACTCTACGAAATCATCAGAGACCTCCAGAATGTCTATACCCAGCTGTGCGGCGTGATGATGGACAAAGAAACGGGCCAGAGGTTCAATATCGGGCAGACGCTTTCGCAACGGTGGAATGACGAAGCTGAGGGTATTCAGGCGATAGTACAGGTCAGGTCGAAATTTTCCCTGCTCGACGAGCGGCTGAAGCTGGAGATTGCTGGCCGCGATGATCCGAGCCTTGACCTTCATGGTCCGATTTGAGCCAACCGGCTCATACTCTCCGGTCTCGATGACACGCAGCAGCTTGACCTGCTGATCCGGGGTGAGCACGTCGATTTCGTCGAGCAGAATTGTTCCGTTGCCGGCAGCAAGGAACTTTCCTTCCTTATCCGCATGGGCACTTGTGAAAGCCCCTTTGACGTGCCCGAAGAGCTCACTTTCGATCAATTCACCAGGCAGGGCACCGCAGGCCACATGCAGAAATGGTTCATTGGCCCGTGGAGACATGTTGTGGATCAGGTTGGCGAGGTGAGTTTTTCCAGAACCCGTCTCACCAATCAGCAGGATTGTGACCGCATGCCTTGCCGCGACTTCCAG
>CAIQIE010000288.1 GCA_903871805.1 uncultured Planctomycetaceae bacterium
CACGAGAACGAGAACGAGAACGAGAACGAGAACGAGAACGAGAACGAGAACGAGAACGAGAACGAGAACGAGAACGAAGCTGCGTTTCATCGTGCTCGTGCTCAGTCCGCCCTGGCGGGCGGTGCTCGTGCTCGTAATCGACTCGCTGGGGAGCGACTCGCTGGGGAGCGACTCACTGGGGACAAACGGCTCACCATGGACACCGCAACTATGGCTGTTAATCCGTCGCTGCTGCGTGGCCGGCGGTGTTCCGAGCAGGAGCCGGATGCTGCATGACGACTAACAACCCACCCGAACTGCTGTCTCCCCCATCAGTCCCATGCGCAACAACCAGGCCAGATGCTTGCGGATTCGGATTTGTGCCCTGTTAACCGTGCTGCATAAAAAAAACCGCATCTGCGGAAGCAGATGCGGTTTCGTAATTTGCGATAACAGCGACAGTGGCCATCATGCTCATGAGCCAGAAGTCAGAGCCCAAAGTCCTGTGAGCAAACGTCTTAAAACGCTTTAGCACCGTGGATTCAGGCTCAGTGGCGACCTCTGTTAGTACATATCTTCGCCGCCGTGGCTGTGACCCTTTTTGTCATCTTTTGGCTTTTCGGCGATCAGGGCGTCGCTGGTCAGCAGCAGGATTGAGACGCTGGCTGCGTTCTGCAGGGCTGTGCGAGTGACCTTGGTTGGGTCAATCACACCAGCCTTCACCATGTCTTCAAACTTTTCCGTGGCTGCGTTGTAGCCGTAGTTGCCTTCTCCGGAAGCGACCTTTTCGCAAACCACTCCGCCGTCAACGCCGGCGTTGTCTGCAATCTGGGTCAGTGGTGCACGGCAGGCACGAACGATAATGTCGTAACCGACCTTTTCGTCGTGAGACAGCTTGCCAGGCTTAACGCTGGTGGAAGCTCGCAGGATCGCTACACCGCCGCCTGGAAGAATACCTTCTTCGACAGCAGCGCGAGTTGCATGCAGAGCATCTTCAACGCGAGCCTTCTTTTCCTTCATCTCGCTCTCAGTCGCTGCGCCCACGTTCACCTGAGCCACACCGCCAGCAAGTTTCGCAATTCGCTCTTCCAGCTTTTCACGATCGTAATCGCTGGAGCTGTTTTCGAGTTCGCGGCGGATCTGCTCGATGCGTGCCTGGATGTCAGCCTTGCGACCGCCACCTTCCACGACCGTTGTGTTGTCCTTGTCCACGACGATCTTGCGAGCAGTGCCGAGATCCGAAATGTCAATGCTGTCCAGCTTGACGCCCAGATCTTCAAAAATGGCAGTGCCACCGACCATGATGGCGATGTCCTGCAGCATGGCCTTGCGTCGATCGCCGTAGCCCGGTGCCTTCACTGCACAGATTCGGAACGTGCCGCGAAGCTTGTTGATCACCAAAGTCGCAAGGGCTTCGCCTTCGACGTCTTCTGCGATGATCAGCAACGGCTTGCCGGAGTTCACAACCTTTTCAAGAACCGGGACAAGGTCCTTAATGCTGCTGATCTTCTTCTCGTGAATCAGAACATAAGCATCTTCCAGGACAACTTCCATGCCTTCGGAATCAGTCACGAAGTATGGAGACAGGTATCCACGGTCAAACTGCAGACCTTCAACAACTTCGAAGTTGGTTTCCAGGCTCTTGCCTTCTTCGACGGTAATCACGCCGTCCTTACCAACCTGCTCCATTGCGTCAGCCAGAATACGGCCAATTTCCTCGTCGCCGTTGGCAGCAACTGTGCCGACCTGAGCGATGGACTTGCGTGAGCGGCATTCCTGAGCCATGCCCTTCAGGTTGGCAATGATATCAGCAACGGCCTTTTCCATGCCGCGCTTCATTTCCAGAGGACTAACGCCGGCCACGACGGCCTTCAGGCCTTCGTTGTAGATGGCTTCTGCCATGACGGTCGCTGTTGTTGTTCCGTCTCCGGCAACGTCGCTCGTCTTGCTGGCAACTTCACGCACCATGCGGGCGCCCATGTCTTCAAACTTGTCAGGAAGTTCAACTTCCCGAGCTACTGTTACTCCGTCCTTGGTCACTGTCGGAGAACCAAAACTTTTTTCAATGATGACGTTCCGACCACGTGGCCCCAGAGTCACCTTCACGGCCCGTGCCAGCTTCGTCACGCCACGACGCATGGCTTCCTGAGCTTCCTGATCAAAGGCAATCATCTTTGCTGCCATGAGAACTCTCTCCAGTCAATGAATTCAACTCGAAACTATGTTCGATTCGTTTGAAGTGAAAATCACAGTGAGGCCGTCGGCGAACCGCCGATCCGCAGCTGCTCACACAACTCTCGCCAGAAACCTGACCCTTGACGACTTACCATCGCTTCGTGATCCGGACACCCAGCCCGCAGGCTCTTCTGAACCCACTCTCTACATTACAGTGACACTAGACAGTCGCCAGAATGTCGCTCTCACGCATCAACAGGTAGGTCTGATCGCCAACGGAGATCTCGTCACCCGCGTAGGAGCTGAAAATTACTCGGTCGCCTTCCTTGACCGACAGTGGAATCCGTTCACCCTTGGAATTCACATGACCGTCGCCCACAGAGACTACCTCGCCACGCTGAGGCTTATTCTTTGCCGCATCCGGAAGCAGAATCCCGCCCGCAGTCTTCTCTTCAGCCTCGGCTCGCTTCAATACGACACGATCCCCCAGAGGCACAATTCGAGTCCCGCCCGCGGAAGCCTTCTTTGCCATGATCCTCTCCTGACCTTCAGTCAAATTTTCTCTGCTGGATAGCAATTCTTTACCTGCTTCCAATCACCGACCCAGCGTCACAGTGACCGCGCTGACCTTAACTACCGGCCAGAACTGCAGATATTGCTTATGAAAAACGCAGCAATGCGAATCACGTACCATTTTTTCAGGATGTTGCGTAAACTGATGGCTTGATTGAGTTTAGGTGCAATCACCATAGTGTGCGGTTTTCCCGGGAGCCACGGCGACTGCCGTTTTGACACAAGAATTGTCCGCCCGCCGCTCTTGCTATCAGTGACAGTGGTTTGAGGATCAGTCCTCTACTTCTCCGCGATTTCGGCTGCTGCCTTTCCGTTAGCACATTCCGCAAAACCACTGTGATCCGTAAATTCTGTAAATGTTGCAGAATCCCGAGAACCCGCTTGAACAGACGCACGCTTTCTCTTAGCTTGCGGTTTCTCTCTCGCTGTAAACAGAGCTCGTCTAGTTTTTCCACCAGTCGGCATAAACCGATTGTCCGTGACAAGGACGCCGCTCATGAATGGTCTGCTTACGGTTTCCCCCGCAGTGGCCGGAACTCTGGCAACAGGTCGGTTACGCCTCGCCGAAATGATTGTTCGACAAATTTCGCAAGGCCGTTGTCGGCTCACAGGCCCTTTACCGCACTATCAACGCCCGTTCTCTGCAGTGATGCAAACGGCAGTTCTTCACGCCCAAACGTTTCTGTGGCAGAATGATGTCCACTCTGCCGATCGGCTGATTCAAAACGCTTTGGAACGTTGCACAAAGGGGCACGAAATCAGCTCGTTCCAGCCTGCCGACTGGCTGTTTCTGGCCAGACTGGCGTTTCTGAAAGATGAATCCGACTCGGCCGAAATGTTTCTCGCACGGGCAGTGGCGACCCGAAAACGGCACTTCTCAGATCAGCACGCCTCAAACGCAACCTCAACAAGTGTGGTAGACAGTAATCACTGCACGGAATTGCTGCTGGAAACTCTTCTTCATTTGCGGCAGAACCGTATTTCGCCAGCACAGGACGCACTGCGGGTTTGCGAACTTCAGCAAAACATTTTCGATGCCCCTGACCTGCTTAGACTTATTCTGCTGACGCGTTGCTGTCTGGAACTGCATAACCACAATTTTCAGAAGGCATGGCGTTGCTTTCAGGCTGCTGACATTCTGAAGCTTGTGGGTGATTCAAGATATTCTGTGTCGAGGGACACAGTTGTGAGATCGCAGCGGTTGTGGATCCGACAGTTGGCCGATCTTCAGCACACGGCCGAAGATAACTGAACGCTGCTCTGCTGGAATCAGGAATCCGGTCAGGATCAACACGGGCGGATCAACACGGGCGGCAGCCAACATTCAGGTTTTAAGCGAGTGCTTCGTCAAATCTTTGTTTTTGGGTTACGTCATTCTCGCGCAGGCGGGAAACAAGTGCCGCGATCTGGATTCCCGCCTGCGCGCGAATGACGGTGAACCCCAAGTTCAGGCTTTGATAAAGCACTCGTTGCCCGGGACGACACTTTCATGCGGCCCCGGGCTCATTTGGCGGGACAAAGTCACATCGGGGACTGAGAATTTGCTGATTCCTGAGCGTTATTTTCAAGGAATTCTTTTTTGGGAATCGGCGGCGGAGAATCTGGGGGATTTACAACTGCAGCGGCGGCGGTGTTCTCCGGCAGAGGAATGGGTTCGCCGAGGTCCACCAGAAACTGCCGACGGTTCTCGCTCTGGTTGTGCCGTTCCCTAACGATGGTTTCTTTATCCGGAAAGAAAATGAACAGCCCGCGATAAACCCGTTCGGCAAATTCGCCTTCGCCACATTCCACTGCCATATCGGCCAGTTTCATACGCCCTTCGAAATCATCGTAGTTGGCACCTACGATTTTCAGTTGTTCGTTCATCTGGTCGCGGAGCACCTTCAGCGGGTCCAGGTTTTGCTGAACTTTTTCCGCAAGTTCCGTGTTGCCTGTCAGGATGGCCAGTTTCTGCAGCACGCCGAGGTATTCCATATTTCTTGGAAAAGTGGCACAGGTTGCAAAGACTTCCGGTAGAGCCTGGCGGGCCTTTTCCGGGGTGTTGTAGGCCAGCATGACTTTTCCGAACGTGACGGCAAGCTGTGGATTAGACGGTGAGTCACGCTTGGCTTTGTCGAGGGCCACTTCGGCCTCCTTTAACTTCCCTTCTGCCAGCAATCGCTCTGCCCGAAGATGGTTTTGAGCAGTCGGGTTGTCCAGCAGTTCTGCGTACTTGTCCACATCCTTGAAATCCCCCGTGATTGCCCTGGAGCGGAGAAGCCGAACTGCCTTCAGACTGTTCTCTGGATCAGTTCTGTCTGCGTCGATGGCGGCCGCATAGTCCGTTTGAGCTTCCTGGACTTTTCCGAGGTCGAAGAGAATTTCACCGCGCTGATACAGGACTTTTCCGAGTTGATATTTTTTCTCTGCGAGTACGTTGAGGTGACCCAGGGCCGGTTCGAACGCCTGAACAGTGCCCAGCATTCCGGCGATAGTCAGGCGAGCCATGTCTCCGTTGTCCGGGTCATCAGCGATGGAATTGAGCACTTCCGAGGCTTTGCTGAGTTGTCCGGAGATGCCATACGCTCGACCGAGACTTAGCAATGCCTTGACTCGTACAACTTTGTCCTCCGCCGCATTCTTAAACAGAGGAATTGCCTTCAGTGGCTTGGAGCTGCCAAGAAATACCACTCCTTCGAGGAATTGCACCTGAAGTTCCCGTCCGGGAACGCGTTTTAGGCGTTCAATCTGAATCAGCAGGGCAGGCAGGTCGGATTTTTCTGAGGCGACGAGGGCTTCGGCCAACACAAGATCGCCGTCCTCCGGCACCAGACGGGATCCCACACGGAAGATCAGGGCCGCGCCAAACACCGCGATCCCTGCCCAGACCCACCAGGGCATGCCCGTTGATACTCGAGAAACTGATGGACGCTGTGTTTTAGTATTTTCTGGCATAGCGAGTTCAAGAGGATAGGGAAAACAGGGATCAGGGACTGCCAGACTGCTACTGCAGCAGATCTGAGTAGCTGTTTTGCAGGTTTTGTCGACAAGCGAAGAATTGCGGTGAAACAGATTATCCTGCCAGATATGCAGTTGGCAACAAACGCGGTCTGACACAACCAACGCTCAGGTGTTTAAGGTTCCGTGCCGGAAAGACCAGACAGCGGAGACCTCACTCGCCACGTTTGCTGTCTAAATTACGCGAAACGCCCGTTTTCTGCTGAGGATTCGTCGAAATTTGAACAAGACATTGAGTGCGGAAGTTTCCTCACTCTGGACAATTCCATGGTCAACTACGATCATTTGGTCGCTGGTATTTGAAAGAATAGCGTTTTTTCAACGGCACGCAGCATTCAAATCGACCGTCCGCCTGAAGTCTTTTCTAAATTTCTGTCAGCTTCATCTCATGTCTACCGACTCCGCAAAACCCTCACGGCGTGATCTGATGACGGGATTTCGGGGCGTGCCAAAGCCCCTGACCGGGACGGACGAAAAAGCGTTACGCGGCAATCCTCCCTCTGGTGGCGGTACCCTGCGACTCAGCTGCCGAGCGATGGCCTGTGATTTTTCCGTGATCATGAACCCGGGGAGCACCGAACAGCTTGAACCGGCCGGACAGGCACTGGAGCTCATTGCGGAAATCGAAAGCTGGATGAGTCCGTACAGAGAATACAGTGAACTTTCACAGCTAAATCGAATGTCTGTTCGCGAGCCGATGCAGATTCGTCATGAGTTCCTGCGATTTCTGGAGCTTGCGCAGCAGCTATTCCAATTAACGCGTGGGGCATTTGATCCGGCAACCGGGGCACTCACGTTCCTTTGGCGAACCTGCCGGAAACAGGGCCGAATTCCTTCGGAGGAAGAGATCCGCGGCGCATTGCGGCAATGTGGGTTCCAGCATGTGGAATTGATCCCTCAGGCCTCGTCTGTGTGTTTTCTGCAGCCGGGGCTGAGTCTGGATCCCGGCGCCTTCGGAAAAGGCTTTGCTCTGGATGAAGCCGTTTCGTGGATCAAAAGTCGGGAGGATGGGCCTCGAGACTTTCTAATGCACGGCGGGCACAGCAGCCTGATTGCTGGGGGCCTGCACAATTCCCTTGATGGCTGGCCGGTTGGGCTGGGAAATCCCCTTTTTACTGAAAAACGGCTGGCAACAATTCTTCTGAAAAATCAGGCAATGGGGACCAGTGGTTCAAATATCCAGTTCTTTCGCCATCAGGGTCGACGATACGGGCATATTCTGGATCCGTTCAGCGGCTGGCCAGCAGAAGGAATGCTCTCTGTGACCGTTTTGGCCCCCTCTGCCGCGATTGCTGACGGGCTTTCCACCGCGTTTTTTGCAATCGGGGTGGAAAAGGCGGTTGAATGTTGTCGTCAGATGCCGGACATTGGTGTCATCCTGATCCCGCAGCCGGAACGCGGTATCAGGCTGAAACCTGTGATCATGGGAATTCCGGCGGATCAGATCTGGTGGAGTGAAGACCAGGTAGAACTCAGTTAGGCTGTTGGCCTTCCATCGGTTTTTTTGAGTTTTCCTGCAAAGGCCACCGGGAGTTTGATAGTGGAGTGATAGACCGCAGCGGCGACGCGTCAGTAAGAGGTGGTGGTCTGGAGGTTGATGCCTGGTCCAATAGTTCGGGTATCAATTCTCTGAGTTCTGAGTTTTGACTGTACCTGGTTTTTCGTTTTTGGCTTGAGGGTTTTGTTTTTCAGGATCCTCAGTATCCTGTGTTGTTTCTGCCCACATCGGGTCAGGCGTGATTTCCCGGCTGATCAGAAAGTATCGACAGGAGTTGTTCGCCTGTGGTTGATTATCAGAAGTATTCTCGGCTTGCGATCGTGTTCCTGGTCACTCTCAGAGTGGGGCTTGGGTGGCAACTGTTGTACGAGGGATTGTGGAAAATCAACACCCTCAGCACCCCTTACCCATGGACCTCGGAAGGTTACCTGAAAAATTCTCAGGGGCCGATGCGGAAGGTTTTTCGTTCCATGGCTGGGGATCCGGACGGCATGAATTGGCTGGATCCGGAGTTGGTTGGTGCGCGATGGGATGCATGGAAGAAGCGTTTTTCCTCGCATTATCAACTTAATGAGTCACAGCAGTCTGCTCTCAGTCGCCTGATCGACGGTTCTACAGCCTACGCTGCAGCACTGGAAACTCTGCCCGCGGATGTCGATTTTAAGGCACTGAATCTGGACAAGGTCATCAGTTACGACCAGAAGCAAAAGCGGCTGAATATCGATGGTGGGCGACACATGCTGCCCGCTGAGAAACAGGCGTTGGAGGCACAGGTTGAAGGTCGCACTGGACCAGAGTACGAGGCTTACAGGACGGCGCTGAATGCCGCCTACACGCGAGCAGGAAAGCTGTCTTACAAAGAAAAAGTGCGGGCTCATCTTCAGGGGGATCCTGACAACGCCGGGCTCATTGACGGTCGCATCAGTCAACTGAAGCTGTACGACGAAATGCTGGTTCGATACGAAGGGAAGCTTGAAGCAGCCGATCTTCCCTATCAGTTTGAACATTTGAACCGTACCTGGCGGGACGTGCGTGAAAAAGGCACTGAACTCGCCGGGCCAGTGTTAGCACTCGACAAGGAATTGCAGGACGAGGCGATGCAATTGCTGACGGTGGATCAGGTGCAGTTGGGCCCTCCGCGACAGCCATTTACCACCCTGAAAATTGCGGACAGCCTGACGATTGCCGGTCTGACCGGCCTGGGGCTGTTGCTGATCTTTGGACTCTTTACAAGATTTGCCGCGCTTTCGGCGGCGTTTATGCTGTTTGGTTTTTACATGGCCATGCCGCCGCTGCCAGGAGTTCCCGATGTTCCCGGGCCGGAACATAGCTTCATTGTGAATAAGAACCTGATCGAAGTGATGACACTTATGGCCCTGGCTTTCATTCCTACGGGAAAATGGTTTGGTTTGGATTGCCTGATCCCTTCAATCGCCTTCCGGAAAAAGGCCCAGGCGAACTGAGGTGCGGACAGGAGAGCGGTGAGGGTAGGAGAGCGGTGCGGACAGGAGAACAGCCTGCAAACTGGTTGATTTCCAGATAGATGTGTCGGTGATCGTCATTTCTGTATCAGAACAAACTGAAAACTGCCGGCCGATCCTGATGATATGTTCTTCTGTGGCTGACTTCTGTTTTTGATCTTATTAGTTTCCCTTGATCCCCTGACAGATTCCGAATGTTAGTATTCGGAGATGAGTTTATCTGCGGAGTTTTTTCATGGACATTACGCCGGAACAATCAGAAATCGGAAAAGACAATTTCAACGAAGCCGTCGCGTTCACACGACGAGACCTGTTGAAAACTGCTGCCGTCGGTGGGGTTGGTCTGGGGGCCCTGTATTTCAACTATGAAAAACTTAACGGGTCCCCGGTAAAAACAGCCTTCATTGGATGTGGTGACGAAGCCAATGTGCTCATCACCGAGCACCCTGCGGATTTTATGGAGATTGTCGCCGTTGCAGATCCGCGCCCGGCAAACATTGAGCGTACATTCAAGGGAAGTCACCCCGAGGTGCGTGTTGGTCTGGTCAAAAAGCTTGGCCAGGCGAAAGCCAGTGAGATCAAGGTCTATGCCGATCACGAAGCGTTACTGAAAGATAAGGACGCCCTGGGCCTGGAAATGGTTGTGATCGCCGTGCCACTCAGTCAGCACGCTCCTATCGCAATTGCCTGTCTGGAAGCTGGCCTGCATGTACTGACCGAAAAGCTGATGGCACACAATGTTACTGAGTGCAAGCAGATGATTCGGAAGGCCGAGCAGAAGGGCTTGCTGCTGGCGGTTGGTCACCAGCGTCACTACAGCGTGCTGTATGACAATGCCAATGATCTGATCCAGAAGGGTTTGCTTGGAGATATCAAGTTCATCCGCGCCCAGTGGCATCGCAACAACAGCTTTCCCGGCAGCGACAGCTGGAAGAAGTGGGATCGCGGTGCGGAAGCGAAGAAAGACAAAGAACCCCTGCTGGAACTTGAAAAATCCGGGCGTCTGAAGGAGCTGGGCTATGACAGCGCCCGGCAACTTGTGGATTGGCGTCTTTACAACAAAACCGGTGGCGGATTGATGGCGGAACTGGGCAGTCACCAGATGGATGCCAGCAGCATCTTTCTGGGAAAAGTTCATCCCATTGCTGTGCAGGGGTACGGCGGTCGTAATTTCTACGGAGTCAAAGGGGTTGGGCCAAAGGAAAACTGGGATGATGATCGCGACATCGCGGATCACATCTACGTGACCTTTGAGTTCCCCGGTCGTCACTACTCAGAAGACCAGAACGATATCGCGATCGTGACCTATTCTTCCATCAACACAAACCGGCAGGAATTTTACGGCGAAACCGTCTACGGCAGCCGTGGAACGCTGGTCATGAAGGAAGAGAAGGAAGCCCTTCTGTATAAGGAACAAAGTGCAGGTAGCGGTGGGGGACTTGAACAGCGACTCTGGGTACTGGACAACTCAGCCGGCGGCGGCCCAGTGCTTGACAGCTACAACACCTCAGCACCGTCAGCAGCAGGGGCAATGACCAAGGGAGCCATGGGGGACAAAGTCAGCCGTGGTTATCGCGAGGAAATGGAGCACTTCTGCTATTGCCTGCGAAATGGCAAAAGCTGGAAAGAACTTCGCTGCAATGGTCGCGTGGCGATGGCCGACGCAATCATGTCCCTGACTGCGAACCTCGCGATGAAGCACAAGAAGCGAATCGTGTTCAAGGAAGAGTGGTTTGACGCAGATAACGATGCGGTGCCTGAAACGGACGAGCAGATTACTACCTGACCGGCCGCGGAAATCACAAGGCCCGTCCGCTTGCTGCGGACGGGCTTTTTTCTTGCGCTCAATTGCAGGTGGTAGGGGGTTTCGCGAGAGTCGCCTCTGGTTTCTCTGGAAGTGCCTTGGGGCTGGGCGATCAGTTCTCTCGAATCTTTTTCAGAAGCCCCTGCATCTCTGCGACTCGAGCGGAATTCGCTTCTGCAAGATTCCGAGTTTCGCCGGGATCGGTTGTCAGGTCATAGAGCTGCAGTTCGGGCGCATTTGCGGTTTCGATGTTTACCTGTCGGCTCAGTGCCGGGCCGGAGTGCGCTTCGATCAGTTTCCATTTTCCCTGACGCAGCGAAATCGCCCCTGCCTGCTGCACCAGATGGTCTCGACCATTCCGGTCTTCCTGTTTCAGCGTTCGCAGGAGATTCTGACTGTCCCTGCCGGAGCCGGGCGGCAGTGGTTCACCAGTGAGTTCAGCGAAGCTCGCCAAAAAATCAATCTGACAAATCAATGCCTCGGACACCGATCCCGGCGCGATCTTTGCGGGCCACCTCACCAGAAATGGTACTCTGGTTCCCCCTTCAAAGGCACTGTATTTTCCTCCGCGCCACGGTCCCGCAGGACGATGATTACCGATTTTCTCGACAGCATCATCTTTGTATCCATCGTTTAGAACGGGTCCGTTATCACTGGTGAAAATCACAATGGTATTCTGTTTCAGTCGGTGCTGGTCCAGGCTTCGCAGGATTTCGCCGACGGACCAGTCCAACTGTGCGATCGCATCTCCGCGAGGCCCCATGGAGGTCGTGCCAACAAATCTGGGGAGAGGAGCGCGAGGAACATGAATGTCGTGTGTGCTGAAGTACAGAAAGAATGGCTGTTTTTTGTGTGACGCGACATGCTGGTCGATAAATCGTACCGCTCGGCTGGTCAATACCTCCGCCATGTCCTCATCCACCCACCGAGCAGCTTTCCCGCCCGACATAAATCCAATCCTGCTGATACCGTTGACAATGGTGGAATTGTGGCCGTGGTCCCACTGCATCTTCAGGAGTTCCGGGTTCTGCAGCCCCGTGGGTTCGTCCCCAACGGGACCTGAAAAACTCACATGAATCGGATCGTTTGCGCTGAGGCCGACCACGGAATGATTCTCGACGTAGACACAGGGAACGCGATCACCAGTCGCAGGAATGATGAAGCACTCGTCAAAACCAACTTCCATGGGACCGGGAAAAATTGGTCGATTCCAGTCAATGACCCCCGTTCCGAGTCCCAGGTGCCATTTTCCAACCGCAGAGGTCCTGTACCCGGCCTTTTGCAGCACTGACGGCAGAGTGACTCTCTCTGGCGTAATAATGGCCGTGGCGTCGCCGGTCGCGATTCCGGTTCCTTTTTTTCGCCATGCGTATTCGCCGGTCATCAGTGCATAGCGAGATGGAGTGCAGGTTGCGGCCGCGCTGTGGCCATCGGTGAACCGACATCCTTCTTCGGCGATTCGGTCAATATTGGGGGTGCTGACGCTGCGGTTACCGTTGCAGGACACGTCACCAAAGCCAATGTCATCCGCATAGATAATGACAATGTTTGGGTGTTGCCCGAAGCTGACAGACGCCAGCAGCATAACGACCAGAAATCCTCCTGTTTTGTGCCACATGATCGTACTTTCTGAAGCCCTTGTTACTGACCTGAACCGGAATCATTTGTTCCCTGCTGCCAGCACCTCATTCCGCGAATTTCACGGAATCAAAGGAGTGTGGCAGAAGTTTCCTTATAAAAAAAAACTGCTCTTCCGCGGAAAACAGAAGAGCAGTGAATAATTTTGGCGTTTGACCGCAGTGAATTCAAAGCAGGGCAGCACTAAGTGCGTGGAGCCGATTTTTCCGCAGCAGCGGCACCTTTGTCAGGTGCTTCCGGGGTTTCGGGCGTTGTGGCCTTCAGTGATTCCAGTTTTTTCCCCTGAACGAGCGTGTCCACAGCCACATCGAGGTTACGAGAGGTGATACCGCCTTCCACAAGGCCGTCTTTGTTCACCAGAAACATGGTTGGGACGGAAACAATTCCGAATCCGTAATCTCCCGGAGGTGCACCGGGCTGGGCAGACGCATCACGCAGGTTCTGCCATCGAGCATCGCTGGATTTGAGCCACGCTGTGGCAGCGGCGGCGTCCGGATCCAGGTTGATTCCAAGAATCTCAAAGCCACTTTTCTGGTGCTTTGCGTACACAGTTTTCAGCGTTTCCGCATCCTCAATGAACGGCTGAGCGTACGATGCCCAGAAAACTACGAGCAGAACTTTTCCCTGATACTGATCGATACTCAGGGGTTGCCCCTGAAGTGTCTTTCCAGTGAGGCGAAATGGAGTGCCTGTCAAATTGAGCCGGCGGAGCGCTCCCTGAGCTTTGATTCCCCCTTCAGTTTTGGGGTAGCTCTTTGCCAGGGTGCCGTACCATGCTTTGGCATCCTCAATGCGTCCCATGAGTTCGTAGCTGATGGCTAACTGCACGACAGCATCCGGAGCATCTTCGGAATCCGGCCATTGCCGAGCATAACTTTCAAGCTGCTCAAACCACCACTTCTGCGTGGCTTCGCGAGCCTTGCGGGCGTCCGCTTCGCCGGTGGCTTTATCGTCTTCCTTCAGACGCACCGCGTATTCAGCCATCAGGCGTCGATAGAAGACGTAGCCGAGCAGTTTCTGGTTGGCCTTAACGGCAGTTTCCAGCTTCTGGAGGCGGACCAGCCCCTCACGATACAGGCCTGACTGAGTTGCCGTGGAAAGGCTGTCAGTAAACTGCTGAATCCACTGTGCCTGTTCTTCCTCGGTTCGTGCGAGGGCAATCAGCTTTTCTGAAAGGTTCGCTCGACCAACATTGTAGTCGGTCAGCTCGTTGGCCGTTGCGTCCGGTCGAGGACTACTTTCGTCGAGCTTCTGAAGTTCAGCCAGCAGCTTCTGCATTTCTGCGGACATTTCCGAAGCTCCTCCGGAAGTTTCGCCGCTCTCTCCCGACTGCATCAGCACACCGCCCAGAGACACCACCATGTTACCACTGGCGTCGAGGGGGGCGGGAACGGTCACCAATTTCCAGACTTCCCCGACCTGAACCATTTCACCGATAGAGATGAGGTCCAGTTTCTCTCCATTCTGTACATAGGCCATCGCGTTTTCGTAGACAGTAATGTCACGAGCCCCGCCGCTTTGTTCTGCAAGGACCAGACTCGGTGGTGGCGGATCAAAACGGACCCACACACTTTTGGAATTCAGTACTTTGGAGTTAGCAAGTGCAGCCTGTGCCTTCTTTGCCATATCGGAAATCGATTGCTGCAGCTTTTGAGTGGTGGCAGCCGGTAATCGCAGCGTCTGAATGTCAGTTTCGGTCAGCATCACGGTGCTGAGAGTCTTCAGATCACTGGCAATCAATCCTTCGACAGCCACGCGGGCTGCTTCCTGGGCGGAAATCACCTTCCACTGATCAATTTTTCCGTCTTCGTCCTGGTCGATCCCCCAGCGAGTTCCACCCCAGTTCATCCAGCGATACTGGTCAGGGCGAGTGTTCTTCTTCGCCTTGTAGTCACCGTTTGTATCGATCTCACGGTACACTTCCAGCCCAAGGTGATAGTAGCGAAACATGTCTGGTGGACCGTCACCATTGGAGTCCGTAAATCGGCGCAGTTGCTCATTCGCCGGTCCATAAACAACAAAGCTGTTCTTTTCCTGCACCAGGCGGCATTTGGCGAAATCCTCGGGCTTTGGCGTATCATATTCCACACCGCGCTGGACGGGCACATACTGCTTCAGAAGTTGATCTGCAGTAATCTGTTTCTGCTGGGCCGGCAGGCTCTCTGCAAGCCCGATAACTGCCACCGCTGCCAGCAATGCCACCAGACGTGCTGTCCCCCGATGCCCTGCGGCCTCGTCCATCTGACGATTTCTCACACGACGCATCCCTGCATCTCCGTCGAAAATCTGTGAACCGTGTCTCCTGCCGGGTGCTGACAGATTGGATGTCAGCAAACACCGGCAACTGATGCCGAATACTAGTGCATTTCGGCAATTGACGTCACCCCCGTTTTTTTTAATGAAAACGAGAGGATTTGCAGCGTTTTTTCATGGATCCGGGCCGGGTGGCCGTTTTGTTTGCGGGTTCTGGCTGCGTTCTGAGCGTCTCTGATAGCGCACGGAACGTCGCCAGCCATGCTGGCAGAGCGTCAGTCCTGAATATCAGAAATCATCGTTCGATCGAATGCTGAGTGGGCGGAAGCTTCCGCTGTTTTTCCGGCACTCGCTGAGGTATGGTCAGCCTCTCTGGATGCACTTCCATCGGCCATGGGAATGTCGGCAGGCCGGTTCGCTGTGCCTGCGGAGGCACTGTTCAGCTGACCTCTTTCAAAACGCCCCCACCAGGCATCACCGTCATCGATCGTCCAGCGACCGAACTCCGGACACTTTCTCAGCAGGTTTGCCACGTCACGAGCAGTTTGCGGCCGGTTTGCCGGATTTTTTTCCAGACACGCCAGTACGGCAGTTTCCAGTTCGGCTGATACATTCCGTCCCAGACGCTGCGAGGGCGGAGTGGGTGCTTCCATAATGTGCATGCGCAGCAGATCCACGAGGTTGGAAGAGACAAAGGGCGGGTGGCCAGTCAGCAGGTAATAGGCAGTTGCACCTACGGCATAAAGGTCGCTTCGCGCATCGACCAGTGCTGGTGCGTTGATGCCCTCTGGAGAGATATATAAGGGTGTGCCAGTGAGTGAATTTGCAGCAGTCATGCCTGCCTGCTTTTTCTCGTCCAGGGCCTTGACCAGACCAAAATCCAGCACTTTGATTACGTCCGGCAGACCACCACGGCGATTCAGCATAATGTTGGCGGGCTTGATGTCTCTGTGAACCAAACCTTTACTGTGGGCTTCAAACAGAGAACCACAGATCTGCAGCAGCAGGTGGATCACTCGACTTTCCGGCAGTGGCCCGGCCTGACTTATAAGGTTTTCCAGGTTAATTCCGTCGAGAAACTCCATCGCGTAGTAGAAAACGCCCTCCGGGGTCCGCCCATAATCGTAAATTGCAATCGTATTGGGGTTATTCAGCTGGCAGGTAATCTGCACTTCGCGTTCAAATCGGGCGACCGATCCGGCGTTGATCTTTTCTATATCCAGCAGCTTGATGGCCGTTGGTCGTCGCAGCATGGCATGTCGACCCTTGTAAACGACTCCCATTGCGCCTTGTCCAAGTTTCTCCAGCAATTCGTATTGTCCCACCTGCTTAGCGGCAACAGTGGCTTTGCGAGCTTCACGCTGCAAACGTGACACGATGATCGTGAAGGTGAAAATTGCGATGGAGCTCATAACCAGCAGGCTAAAAAGAACTTCAAAAGTACGCTGCAGAATCGTGAGTGGTCGGTAGGCTTCTTCATGATCTATTTCCGTCGCGACGCCGATGTCGTAATCTGACAGCCACTTCCATGCCCCCACGACAGTTACCCCACGGTAATCACGGTAGCCATCAAGATCGAAGTTGGCAGAGTTATCCAGAGCAGCCTGTACCATGCGTGTCAGTGGCATGTCGCGTCGAAGTGTTGTTGGCCGAAATCCTTCAACAAGGTTGCCCTGTGGTGCGGTCAGCTGAATTGTCAGCATGGAAGAACTGCCGTCTTCCTGAGGCACAAGTCCCAGCAGCTTCAGCTCCTCATCAAATCGGCTGTTGGATACCATCAGGCCTCGGCGATTGAATGCATAGGTCTCTCCTGATTTCCCAAGTTGTCCGAGCTGCAGGATCTCCGTAAACTCTTCCTCCGGGCGTATCTGAAGTGCCAGAACACCGATCACCTGAAAATTGTCGTCGCGGACAGGCGACACGGCATACATTACGGGCATATCCGTGTGATACTTGCCTCCGGAAGATTTCATCAGCGAGACACTGCGGAACGGCACCGACACTGTGCTCTGTCCATCAAGGGCTTTTGTCATGAATGACTCAAATAAAGTAATCTCCGATTGCCCGATCAGAGTATGGTCAGATGCTGACAGGATTCGTCGAGTCTTGTCGGCGAGAATGTAGTCCGTATACCGATACGATGACATCATGGGACTTAACTGACGGTCCAGATCCCTGTGCAGCGAATCCGCTGTGGTCGGAACTTCACCCGGTTCAGCCGACGCTAACGGCAGATCTTCGTTGGCCAGCAACTTCGTCAATCTTCGGATCTCATTCGAATTTGCAGCCGACTGCACGTGCGACTGCTGTACCTGAAACCAGTTTTGCAGCATGGCAACTTCCACGTGCAGCAGCGTTTGAAGTCCGGAACGCAGGTTATCCCGCATCGTGGCTTCTATTGCAGAACGAACCAGAAAGCCTACCGTCCCCAGAATCGTGACGGCAATGATTGGCCAGATCCAGAGGTTCCTTCGCAGAAAGACACTGGTTGCCTGTACCGTTCCCGACAAAGAGTTGCTGGCCCATGTCATCCGCGCGGCATGGCGGGAATTGTGTACAGAGGCTTCTGCCTGATTCTTTCGCAGGAGATTGAATGGATTCACGACACTTCTTCCAGTGACAGTTTTTCAGATCCGAGCGCAATGCCCTCCGGACCCCAGACGCGGCCTGGAGCGGAGGCTTATGAAACCGTAGTTCACCCCTTGCCGCGCTCTTCAGGCCCACCGACGAAAAACTTCTGAATCCACCTGGATTATCAGTCGTGTTCCGCAAATTCCTCAGAATCGTCAGTGAAGAAAGGCGGTACCCCTGATGGAATCGTCAATACCACGCTGCCGCCTGCCTTTGACCGTCGAGCCACTAATCGTCCTGATTTTCAAGGCCCTCAGCCTGGTCTGACTTTGCCCGCACCGTTCTGCGATCCAGCTGCAACAACTTCGCAGCCTTCTCGAAACTCTTTGTCTGGCGATAAGCAAACCGACAATAACGCTGCAGCAGTTCATCTGCGGTCAGTCTGAGTTCCTGCATCCCGCGGGCTGTGGTCAGAATCTCAGCCGAGCATCCTGAATCATCCAACAGGTGCGATGCCCGTCCGCCCGGCGTCCATGGGGAATATGCCCCGCAGATAATCACGTTTCTGACGCATTGTTCCAGTTCACGAATATTCCCCGGCCAGCGATAGGCGTCGGGCAGATTTCCGTGAATCCACTGCAGTACTTCCGCCGTAATGGCTTCGCTCTCTTCCGGAACCATGCGGCCCACAACCTGGGCGACCAGGTCAGCCAGCATCCGGGGATTGTCTTCCACCTGCGATGTAAGAGATGGCGTTTCGATAACATCCGAGCACAGACGGTAATACAGGTCCTCCCGAAATGTCCCGGCTTCAATTTCGTATCGCAGATCACGGTTCGTCGCCGCAATGACCTTTCCCTCAAACTCGCGAATCTTTGTTTCCCCCAATCTCTGAAACTGACGGTTCTGCAGCACTCTGAGCAATTTGACCTGTGTCGCTGCGGTGAGTTCACCAATTTCGTCCAGCAGCACTGTGCCATGTTCACCACAGGCCTCCAGCCACCCCACTCGCGCGGAAACCGCATCGGTGAACGCACCCTTCGCATGGCCAAACAACTCCGACTCCACCAGATTGGCAGCAAAGGCTGAAACATTGATCGCCGAGTAAACGTCATGCGGCTGGACCTCAAACCGTTGCTCACGCACAACAAACGGAATTCGCCGCGACAGGCCAATTGCTCGAGCGACCAATTCCTTACCGCTGCCGCTGGGGCCTGAAATCAATGTCGTAATCGCCGACATCGAGCGAACAAGTGTGCGGCGGTAACGTCGCAGATCATGCGTAAAAATTGATTGCCAGATTCGCTCCCGCAGTCTCGCTGCTGGACGTGATCGTCCAATGACGGAGTCAAAGATGCTGAAAAACGCGCGGTAGATCTGATGAAATAACTCAAACAGAGAGACCTTCTGGTCCAGTGAAGGGAGCTGTATCCCGGTCAGTTTCATGCGATTGTCGAATTGTCCGGAAAATCTTTCCCACGCCTTCCGGTCAATCGTGGCCTGATTCTCCGGCAACTGCGTGCGCCCTCCCCAGTACTCCAGCATATCGTAAAACAGAACATAGTTGGCAAGCTCCTCGTAGACCAGCAACTGCTCGTCACTGCCTGTTGCACCGTCCTGCAGCCGGGCACGAACAGCGTCAGCCAGTGCTCGCGCTCTGTCCAGAATCAGGATCAGGTTTGAGCGTCGATTCAATGTTTGTTCCGGAGTCAGGCTCCAGAAGGGATCCGCCTCCGGGACGAAATCGTCTCCTAACGCCTCCTGCTCCAGCACCATTCGCTCTGTGCTAAAGGGATTGGTGTAGTTCAGACTTCCTACCGCACGAGCAAATCGGAGATCCTTTGCCGGAATCAATGCCATCTCTCAGTCTCCCTTGCCTGTCCTGAAACCAAAGTCGTTCGTCTTTGTCGTGAAATGTACATCGCAGGTGCATTAAAAGCACATGTGTGTGCGTTGAAAGCTGATGTTGGATTGGTGGTGTTGTGGTAAGGTATTGGTGTAAAACGCTTTACGTCGTTTGTTTTCTTTTGGCATCGGAAGTGCAAATCCGGTCCCTGTCAGAAAATTCGTCCAATCCATGTCAGGGAGAACTTCGATGAAAAAGGATTCAATGTTGCGTCGTATGGCCATCAGGATGGCCATTTTTCTCGGGGCCGCACTGCTCACCTCGCGGGCGTCAGTTGTCGCCTCCGGACTGCTGATCGCCGATGGAGGTTCTGGTGGCATCCTCGAAATTCAAAGCCACGAAGTGTCTGTGATGATCAACAATGGTATCGCGGTAACAGAAGTGCGGCAGGTGTTTCGAAACACCGAACAACGTGTGGTTGAGGCGCTCTACACATTTCCCGTTCCCAACAATGCCAGTGTCAGCAATTTCAGCATGATCATCAATGGCAAAGAGATGATCGGGGAAGTGGTGGAGAAGAAGCGTGCGCGTCAGATCTACGACAGCTACAAAGCGGTGAAGCGAGATCCGGGTCTGCTGGAACAGGTCGACTACCGCACTTTTGAGTTGCGGATCTTTCCGATTGCCGCCGGTGCGGAGCAGCACATTAAAGTGACCTATTGCCAGCAACTGGACTTCGATCATGACAACGCCACATGGGTTTATCCTCTGGCCACGACAACACGCCCAGGGCTGGATCAGAAAGTTCACGGCAAGTTTGCCCTTACTGTTGATGTGAAGAGCGAAATTCCCATCACCAGGGTCTTCAGCCCTTCTCATGAAGATGATTTTGTCATCTTCAGTCACGATCCGAAGTACACGCGTGCCAGCATGGAAACGGAAGGTTCAGACCTCAGCCGTGATGTGGTCATCAGCTTCGACACAGAACGACCGCGTACCGGTATTGATGTGATCACATCACGTCAGCAGAGTGGCGAAGATGGCTACTTCATGCTGACAATGACGGCCGGTAAAGAGCTGGAAGAATATGGTGCCGGGATGGACTACGTCTTCCTGGTGGATATCTCCGGAAGTATGGCGAATGACAGCAAACTGGCTCAGTCACGTGCCACGGTTGATTCTTTTACTGACGCCCTTGGAAATGAGGATCGCTTTGACATTCTGACGTTCAGCAGTGTCCCGGAGATGCATTTCGGTACTCTGACTGCTGCTGATGACAAAACACGTGCATCAGCTAAGGAATACCTTGCTTCGAAGAAGGCTCGTGGGGGTACCGTTTTGCGTCCGGCACTGCAGACGGCCTACAAGTATCGCAATCCGGACCGACCGCTGAATGTGGTGTTGCTGTCCGATGGGATGACGGAGCCTCAGGAGCAAACAGAGCTGCTGAAGCTGATCTCTGAAGCCCCGACGGGTACTCGCGTGTTCTGCATCGGAATCGGTAATGAAGTCAATCGCCCGCTGCTTCGCCAGATGGCCGAGGGGGCCGGTGGTCTGGCGGCGTTTGTTTCCATGGAAGATGACTTTGCCCGCCAGGCGCAGTTGTTTCGCCGAAAGTTAATGCGCCCCGTTGCGACAGACGTGACTATTGAGGTCAAAGGAGTGGACCTTGCCGATGTGACTCCGGAGAAGCTTCCGGATTTGTTCTACGGAGCCCCGCTGCGACTTTTCGGCAGGTACAAATCGTCAGGCAATGCGGAAGTCACTATTCGTGCCAATGTGATGGGACAGCCCACAACACAAACCGTGTCCGTGAATCTGCCCGAAGTCAATAATGCGAATCCCGAGATTGAACGGATGTGGGCTTTGGAGCAGGTGCAGCAACGCATGGGGCTGATTCGCCAGAAAGGTGAGTCTCCTGAACTTGTGCAGGGAATCGTAGCATTGTGCGAAGGGTATTCGATCGTCAGTGAATACGCCTCATTCATTGTTCTGGAGAACGACAGCGAGTACCAGCGATGGTCCATCGAACGTCGCAATCTGAACCGCGTTCAGCGTGACGAAGCCGCTCACCAGAAATTGCAGCAGGAACTTCAGGCTATTCGCGAAAAATCGCTCGCCAACCTCGGTCCTGCTGATGCTGCCACACCGACATCAGCCAGTCCGGATACGAGTGCTGATTCGGCCGCCAGTGCTCCGCAGGCATCTCAGCCGACTGGACAGCCGGGGAATGCACCGACTGTCCAGCAGACCACTCCGACTGACCTGAACTGGTCACGCCCGCAGCAAACGAACGCTCCTCAGCAAAGTCCACAACCGTCGCAATCACGCAGGCCGAGCTTTGGTGGTGGCGGTGGTGGTGGTGCCGTTGATCCGATCACCGGACTGATGGCTGTCGGACTCGCCGGAGCCGCTTTTGCAGCCCGTCGAAGAAACCGCAACCATGGGAAGTCATAGCAGGCTGATCTGGCGTACCTGACGAAGGCCGCGTGTCCCGAGCGGTTGATGCCGCTCGGGATTTTTCTGCTTGTGGATTTGACCTTGGAAGACGGCTGGAGATTCCCGTGAACACAACTGCTCTGAACGCCTCCGCGGTTGCAGGATCGGCTGCCAATGCATCAGGGAGATCCGCTGGTTGCCAGCATACCTGTTCTGCTAACGAGTCTGCTTTAGCGTCTGCTGTTTCGGTGCCTGTGGAACTCATCACAAACGCGATTCAGTGGGTTAAGCTGACTCGGAAAGTTCCGATTTGCCTGCTCATTTCCCTGTTCTGCCTTGTACTTCACTACGCGACGGCTTTTCAAAGTCCTGCTGAATTTCACTTTGGCAGGTTCGACATTCAGAACCCACTCCCATTGTTGACGTGTCACTGGCTGCACTGGTCGGACAGTCATTTGTTCTGGGATCTGGTGGTTTTTGCCATCGTTGGCATGCTCTGCGAATTTCTGTACCCGAAGCATTTTTGGCGGACGCTGTTGTCGTCGTCGATCCTGATTCCTCTGCTGGTGATGATCTCCGAGCCGCAGTTGTTATGTTATCGTGGCTTGAGCGGCCTGGATTCCGCACTGGTCGCACTGCTGGTGACCAGGCTGCTGCTGGAAGACATCCGGCGACGTAATTCGCAGGGCATCGCGATGTTTTCGATCTTCCTTGTCCTGCAGTTTTTGAAGATCGCTGCCGAAGTGTTGGTGCAAGGGAATCTGTTTGTGACGAACGGGGACTTTATTCCGGCCCCACTGGCCCATCTCACTGGTGCCAGCATTGGATGCTGTATTGGCCTGTGGCGTCGCGGCTGAAGTCCCAATCCCGGCAATCTTTTGACGTCGCGATTTCGCTCGACAGATAAGGGAGGCAAGCGCAGTGGGCATGCTACTCGGCCGGTGAATCTGCGAAAGACTGGCTATTTAAAAGCGGCGGCAGCGGCCACGGCCAGTTGATCGCACCGTTCGTTTTCCGCATGACCGGAATGGCCACGGACCACGGTAAAAGAGATCGCGTGCTTTGCGAGCAGTAGGTCCAGTTCTTTCCAATGCTCTTCGTTGGCAATTGGGACCCATTGGCGTCCGTCTTTGCGTCGCCAATCGTTTCGCTTCCATCCCGGAAGCCACTCCATGCAGCCTTTGGCGACATAGGTACTGTCGGTGATGACTTCCACCTTTGATCGACGAGACAGTTGCTTCAGGCCCTCGATGACGGCCTGAAGCTCCATTCGGTTGTTTGTGGTCCGCGCTTCGCCGCCGCTGAATTCTTTTTCTTTGCCGGATGACGGGTGCCGTAGAATGCAGCCCCATCCACCAGGCCCGGGATTTCCGCTGCAGGCCCCATCAGTGAACAGTTGGACAAACGGGAGTGCAGTTTTTTCAGGCGACATGAAGACCTGGAGGGCAGAATGGCAACTGGAGACAATAGCCCGGAGAAAAGGGGTACCGGGGCTTACTTTTCTCGGTAAACGATACGACCACGTTTGAGGTCGTATGGAGAAACCTCAACCACTACGCGGTCGCCTGGAACAATACGAATAAAGTGCTTTCGCATCTTACCCGCAACGTGGGCCATTACCTGATGGCCATTTTCCAGTTCCACGCGAAATTGTGTATTCGCGAGTGCCTCGACGACATTGCCTTCAACCTGAATTGCTTCTTCCTTCGACATTCCTGCGACTTCTTTCACCCTCGGTCAAACACACGAAAGCCCCAATACACCTACCGCGAGAACCGCCCGAATCACCACCGACCCCAGGGAATCAACCCAGGGATGATCGGATGGGCGTCTCAGTCTGCGGCCCGGCGATATTGAATAGTGACGTTCAAGCGGCAGAAACTCAAGGTCCAATTGAAATTCCAGCCGGGAGAATATCACGATTGGATCAAAAATGCGTTTTTCGCCTGCCGGATTCCAGTTTTATCACTGCATTTCCCGCGTTTCCAATTCAAAACTCCATTTTCTGAGGCGACTGGGACGGAGCCCCCCGGCCCGTAGTCGGATCAGCGTCCGCCTTTTTCGACCACCCCGCTGAAACCAATCGCCATTATTCCGACGAACAGGCAAACGCCCCCAGTATGCGGGCTGACAGGTTTGGCTGCGTCTCTGCAGGGTGGACGTGTCATTAAGGCAGTACGAAGAGATCTTTTACGACGAGATACTTTTTTGGTCGCCCGGGTTTTCAGGGAAACTCCAAATGATCACCAGTTTTCGCGACTGACAATCCTGCGGAAACCTATTTTTTCCCGGGAACTTTCAGATTCACACTTTCCGCGAGGATGGCCGGTTGTGATCGGTGCCTGCCTTCCCAGAAAACGACGGCTTTGTCGCTTTTCGGTCCGCAGACAACGATCGGATCCTGAGCCTCGCGAGCAAGCAAGGCGGGGGCTTCATTGCCGGCTCGCTGTACCAGCAGATCACCAATCCTGTCAGACGTCCATACAATCAGGGAACCATTTTCGTTCGCGGCGATCCACGGCTGATGGCCCTGTCCCAGAAGCTGTTCCCGTTCATTCCCGGTACAGCAATAAACAGATCCTTCGCGACGCCACACGGTCATTAGTTGTCCACCAGGTCCTGTTGCAAGCATTCCGCCGTCCATTGGACAGGCATTCAGTTTCCAGTGTCCCCGCCCCAGTTGTTCGGCCTTCGTGAATGTCTCGCCGTTGTCGACACTGGTGGTAACAAACATGTCTCGATTACCGGCCAGAGAATTTCGAAACATGACAATTAGTGCTTTGCCGTGAAAGAACGCGGAGGGATGACAGCATTCACACACACTTTTCTCCGGGGAACTGTAGGCCCGCTTATTCGGCCCCCATGTTTTGCCCCCGTCATCGGACCTGCTGCAATAGATTGCCGTTCCCGGATCCCGCAGGTCCAGCCAGACACTCCAGACAACCCCGGATGTTCCTGCGGCCATCGCATGCAGTCCTTCACGTGCGGACGACTCGACATCGTTGACTCGCACTGGTCCGCTCCACGTTGCGCCCATGTTGTCAGAGGTCCATGAAAGCAGGTCTCCGTCACGCCCCTTGCCCTGCTTTCCACCAATCGCGGTGGCAACGATCGTGTTTCCCGTAACACAAATCCTGGGACCGCGTCTCATTCCCAGCGACATGTTCGGAACCGCAAATGCCCTGACTGGTTTTACAAACCTGCCATCAACTGCTGCAGTCCGGGAATAGAACACCTCGTTACCCATGCCATAGACCACATGCACTGCGCCTGACGCATCGACTGTCGCCTGTGGCTGCTTCGGGATCTGTTCGGAATTTCCTGACGCGACAGTGTAGACATCAGCGTGCGCGGCCCCTGGCAGTGTCAATTCCAGACAAAAGGCAAGCAGCAGTGGAATGCCAAAGGGCAGCAATCGGAGGCAGCGGAGCATGTGGATTTCTTTTTTCGGGAGTTTCTTTTGCAACGAATTCTTCACGGGATGCGATTCCAGCATGAAGCCCTGGAAATCGCAACTGCAAACAAATGGGGCTTCCCGGCGAAACAGCAAGCCTGACCCGCCATGGGATGACACTCCGTGATTTTGCAGTCCTCTGAGAAAAATGCGGGAACGGGAAATTGACAGCAATCTCTGGTCAACCTGGCGCAAGCATTGCGGAAGCTTCGATCCACGTTCCTGCCCGTCGTGACAGGAGCCGGTCTTTTGAGACCTCCCGGAAACCGTGGCGCCCTGATAGTTCATGAAGGCGTTCAACTGGGTAAAATGCGTCGTGTTTGTTTGCGAGGGATTGATTGATTGGGGGGATTTCCTGTACTGGGTTACAAATTTCCCGACTGTTGCTTGCTTTTCCTGTAGTGTGCAAAGTGTGGGACTTCTGTTGTATTCCTGCCACACCAAGTCTCTGTAGTTCCGCACTGGATGTAACTGTCATTGAAGGGGAAGCGTTTGCAGGTCGTTGAAAAGACGACTGATGCGTCGGCATGCAAGATGACCTTTTCGCAGCGGTTGTTCAGCCTGGTGATCATTCTGTAAAGTTCTGGAGTTTATACTGTGGCGATTTATCAACGCATTTTTATTCTGCTGCTGGCGGGGCTGCAGTGCTCTTTCGTGATGGCCGACACCCTCCTGATCGACGATTTCTCGACAAACCTGTTGTTTCGTAATCAGAATGGCTCGGGTGGCCAGGGCGTGTTCGGAACAGTGGTATCAGAATACTTGGGGGACCCGGATTATCAGATCAATCTTGGAGAGACGAACACCGCATTATGGCAGGATTCAGGCAGTGGAATCATCAGTACCACGCGAAAGGGGTTTGCCTCAATCTCGAGTAAGCCTGGCTCGGGTGCCTACTTTAGCATCAGCGGTGGCCTACTTTCGACGAACACTGACGATGACACGATTCTGTCAAGCCTCCAGATGACCTATCAGATGCCGTCCAATACAAAGATTGACATGTCGGACTGGTCATATTTCGTCATTCAGTTCGAGTCCCTCGACGCGACTGCACAGAGTCATTTACGTGTCGCGTTATCAGTTTCCGATTCTGCCATCATCGCTGACGCTGTGGCGAATCCAATGGCGACATTTTCGAATCAAAATCTTGTCGTGGGTAAAAATGCCTTCGATATGCGGGCGGCGACCATGAGGTTGGGCAATATCAAACAAGTCAGCAGCCTCTCAATTTCTATTAGCTCCGACTTACCGGGTGCTGAGTTCCGCATTGATAGTTTTTCCCTGGCGCCCATCCCGGAACCGAGCCCGTATATCGCACTTGGAGTTGTCCTTGCCGGTTGCGTCCTGATCCGACGCCTTCGATGAACTCCGTCGAGGGCCACGACGCTCGCTTAGCTTCAATTTCTCCGAAGAGATCGAAAATCAGAATTCCAGAGAAGTTTTCTTTAGCGTCTTGCGGCAAACGCTCCCTCCGCAGCATTTTGGCAGAGTTGCCAACACGCGATGTCCTGAAACCTCTCGATGATGCCTAACGGCTCACGGGCTGCACTATCGCGCTCACTCACCACTCGCCCTTGCTCCGAAGGCAAGAATGAATACCCCGAGACCTGCTGGCGGCTCATCGTAACGCGTTGTACTTTACGAAGCTGCCGTCAAAGTTCGCCTCGAGGCTCGTTGTACGCTTCAATCCGACGGAATCGGCAACCTGCAGGCAGCCAGGGCAGCGGCATTGGATAGTCGGCCGCAGGGGCAGACGGGCGGTTGCTGAAGCGAGACCTGCGATTTCCGCTGTGCTCACAAATCAACATCTCCGCCAAACCTGGGGGGCAGGTCAGCAGAGCCTCCAATCGTGTTGCCCCCTGGCAGCCTCGCGACCTATGGCTGGCAACACGAATGGATCCGAACGCTTGATCCCGATATGGCTTTGCCTCACATGATGGAACAAAGCCGCTGATGCATGCCTCGGGGCTTCAGATCGCTGGTGCTGTTCTTCGCCAAACTCGCTCAAGTCAATGAGCCAGCTTCACAATGCAGGGCAATAATTTTCAGCGATGACGCTGTCGGACTATCCTGGAGGCAATAGTCTACGACAATCGACCTGAGCCGTTGCTGGACCACTGACGGCTTCCTCCTGATGTACTCGCAGTCCACTGGACCTATCGATTAAGCAGCCTCATTGATCTCGAATACGCCCTGCTGATTTATCCAGCGTGGCTTTCCGATGCCACCGTGGGAAAAAAGACGGCCTGCCTGCATCGAACAGCGAAAGTCTGCTGCTTCTATAACTCAGGAAACTTCGGTCGCCGGTTTTCACCTGTTGCGTCTACTTGCCAGCAGACTGGGCTGAAGAGGGCTTAAGAAGCAGCACAGGCACCACAGCAAATATTCATTAAACTTCATAGACACTCGAGCGACCTGAACTGAGTATCCAGCCGCCCTGCAACCAGTGGGGAAGAGTATTCTTCGCCATGCCGAGGTTTGTTTTCTCGCCTTGATTTCATTGAAAATCCTTCGCCAGTTGTGACCACGAGCCGTCTGCGGTGGTGAACAGCCGAGCGGACCGGAGGACTTCATCTGGATCCGCGAAAAAGCTGGGATCCTGCTCACACGATCAGGTGCCACCATCCGGAATGAGTGCGTCATACGTTCGACTACGCACGGGAAAGCCAACGTGAAAAAACGCCCCCCCGAACCCGAGGTCGCAGATTTTTAGAAGTATGTGGTGACAAAATGTGATCGTAACGGGCCACAGCTCGGTTTTTATTCCGCTGGATAAGGAGGACTCACGCTGAGGCGATGTCAATCTCAAGTTCATGACCTCTCGTCTGACACTCAGGAGTGTATGGGCAGGAAAGCTTGCTGAAAGTAGCGCCGGCTGTTCGGTCTTACGCCTTTTGGCCAAAGAAATTGTTCGTATCGAAAAGCAATTTGCTGCAGGAAGCTGCTCTGGATTCTTTACCCTGGCACTGCGTTTGAAAGCTCTGGAAATATCATGCGGAGTTTTTTCTGCCAATTGGCGATGAGGCCGGCTTTCGTTTGAAGCCAGCGGCGTGCATGCTGTATGGGCATTTGCTGCATTGAAACTCTGCGATGATTTGTGAAGTTCTGCCATGACGCTACCGGCCTGGGCGGCCCTGAATTGGTTGGTAAATTTCAGTTGTTGCCAAAAGACAACGCCGCCACACATTGATGCCGTCCGTGATGCGAAAATTCCACAACTTTCCACATCTGATGTGACTGGTAGAGACTTTCCAGCTGATAGGGTTTTGTGCCCATAGACAGGTTGTCGTTTTCCGTCAACGAACTAATTTTCCCCGCGTTGATGCTGCAAAACTGACGCTAATTGGGAGTGTTGCATCAGAATAGCGGACTCGCAGGCGGCAGATTTGCCACGCGGCAATCAACTCAGAGTAGTCAATAGATTCGTGTTAATCGAACCTGGAGAGAGTTTAAACGGTTTGGGTGAGGCCGCTGAAGTTGGTGTGCATGATTTCTGTTCTAAAAGACGCAGCCAGCGGTTTTCGGAACAAATCCAGGGCGGCGGAAAATGTACTGGTCCAGAGTGACTGAAGGTACGGCTTACGGCGCGGAATGCACAGTTCTGGTAGCCGGAATTTCCGGTTTTCGAATGGCAAAGCAGAGACGGTGTCAGGTCTGTTATTAGTTTTTTTACTTGGCTGGTCACTGCTTTCGCAGACTCGGTCGCATCTGTGCGAACATCGCAAAATGTGTTTGGGGGTCAATTCATGAAACTTTTTAATGGATTATTGCGAGGGGGAATGTTCCTGCTGGCATTGGCACAAGCCACTGTGTTTGCCGACTCGATCCTTCTTGATGATTTCTCGACGAACCTGACATTATCAAACGTCGTTTTTTCTGCCTTAAATTCGGACGGAACAGTAAACCCAACCGGCAGTACGGCTGGAAGCGCCGTGTCGTCATTCTGGAAGCGAATAGAACTTGCCCCTGGCAACATGGCGACATGGACAGATACGGTATCGCCATCGTTTCCAAATGGGATCCTCGGTGGCGTGCGCTCTGGTGAAATTCGTAACGGCACCGGCAGTAACCAGAAATCAAACTTTAAAATCCTGAATGGCGTCATGAATGTCGACTCACCCAGCGCAAATATGCTCTGTATGACATGTCTGACCTATAATTTTTCGACGCGGCAGGATCTTTCAATCGTCAGCCGGCTGATTGTGGATTTCACAACGTTTGACGTGAGTGCACGGGGCAAGGTGACTATGTCTGTTTCACTTTTTGACGGGGTCACGACATCATCAGGGGACCTTGCCACCACGACTGTCAACGCGGGGTTAAATTATTTCTGGTTGACAGGTATGCAGAATTGGGGTCGGCTGAACATGAGTCAGATCCAGCAGGTTAAAGTGGGATTTTCCACCAATACCCCCGGGGTTGACTTCACCGTGAATTCGCTTGCTTTTACTCATGCCCCCGAGCCGAATTCGCTTATTGTGCTGGGTGCAATAACGGGTATCTCAGTAGTAATTCGCCGGTTCAAAAATCGTCGTCGTCGAATGCTGCTGATATCACATCAACAATGTGGCTGACGATTTGACGAGTATTGCGAAACTCATCCACGACTGGCAGCAATGGATGAAAATGGTGGTAACCCAGGTCCGGCGCAGAACATAGAAACTGTTTCAGAACTGACGTCCGTAAATGCCAGAGTTTGTTTGACTACCGTCGGAGGTAATTCTGTTTTTGAGTTTCCTCTGGAGTGCGTTTGTCAGAGTCAAGGTCGAGTATCACCATAGAGTGGTGGCTGAGGACGGGGACAGTAACCTGGACTCCGTGTGCCGTTTTTTCCAGTGGAAGCTCGATGTCTTCCGGTTGCAGCATGGCTCGGGTCACCGTGTACTGTTTTCTGATGTCCACGCGAATTCCATGAATTGGAATGATCTCCTCACGCAGCGGGACGTCGTCGACCGGCAGGGCATGATCCGCTGTCGTGTTGACGTTATTCAGCAGGTGTACGATCAGTCGCTCGCCGCCGAGCGGATTTTTCTGATGCATGACCGTGCTATGCACACACATCGGTGCCCGCACCTGGATCGGCGGTGATTCGGCCGCTGCCCAGGTAATTGCTTCGCGTAAGATCAGTCGCTGATAAGGATACGGGTAAAGGTAATAGGCAGAATCGAGCCCCGCAGCGATATAGACCACTCGCCCTTTGCCAAATTGCCGTGCTGTCAATGCCGGCGAATCAACAGCACCGGCTTCACCCTTCACCCTAAGCACCGCCAGAGTTTCTGCCGCATTGCCCTGAACTGAGACGTTGACTGCCGGTCCCTTAAATGTCACTGGTTCTTCGCCGACGTACGCCTTTATCGAACCTTGTTTCAGAAATGAGTCCGTTTTCAGTTGCAGGTCGAAGACATTCCGGCGTTTTTCCCAGTAATCCGGCCCGATGGATTTTGCGAAATTCTCGTCAATCGTCGCTGGTAACGCCGGGGAGGAAGTCACCAGTCCGCGGTAGTCCACGCCGAAAATGTCTGCTAAGGCAAAGTTTTCACGCGGTGTTCCGAATTCATCAAACAGGGATGTATCCTGAGTTGCCACGAGGCCGCCGCCATTTCGCACAAACTCCCGAATGGCATCCGCCTGCGACTGATCCAGACACGCGGTATCCGGGAGTATCAGGACTTGATACGTCGCCAGATCCTGCGGATTCAGGTTCCAGTCACTAATCACATTGGTTGGCAGGTGTTCCTCGACAACGGCCCGAAACGCTCCAAAGACGCTGGCCATGTATCGCTCCTCCACCTGCCCTGCACTGCGACCATAGAAGTTGCGAGTGTTGTCGCTCATGACCAGGGCTGCCCACGGCTCCGGACGCTTCCGACTCAACCATTCTCGCCGCCTCTGGATCTCATACATGCAGTGATACACGGACTCCTGCAGACGTTGGGGCTGTTTGACCGCGATGCTGGGACTGGTTCCCCAGGTGACGGCCAGCAACATCCGTGACAGAACTTCGTGGCCCGGAAAACTGTCGTTGCCATACGGATTGCCGTGGCTCATGAGATAGGGTTCACTGAATGCCACTCGGTGATTGGTATAGGCCCACATGCAGGCATTGGCGAACGCAGGCACGATGGTGGACCCTCTGTTCGATTCATCCATCCAGAATTCCTGATCCGGTGCGTCCAGAAGCAGATTCATTCTTGCGGGCATATTTCGCGGGATGCTCAGGAAGTGTCCGAAGCGTCCTGCGTTTGTGCTCCATGTCACCAGTGCAACATCAGGTTTAATGCCTTTCAAACGCGTCTGCATCCGTCGGACAAGATCTTCCATTCGACGGTCAGCCCAGTGCTGATACTTCCGAAATTCGGCGTCGTTCATGTCGGTATTTGGAATTTCCTGCCCGGTATCCTTTCGGTAACTCTGACGGCAATGGTTGCAGTAGCACACGCCGCCGTAATGCAGTCCATCAAAACTGAAGGCATCGACATCGGGAAACTGTGTGAGAATCTCAGCCAGAACCTCAATAAAAAAATCGCCATACGGTCCCAGCAGACACAACATCCCTCCGTGTGGAAATTTCTGCATGTCTGTCTCAGGAATCTCTGTCGTGTTCGTGGCAATTCGACGCCATTCCGGGTGAAGTTCGTACACCTCAGACTGCAGGCAAGGTGGATAAACTCCCAGGATCCTGACCCCCAATGCCTGATACTCAGCGATGTCCTTCTGAAGCTGCCCCGGTACCACATGTGGGTTTCTTCGTTTCAGAAGTTTGCTGTCGTAGTAAGCATAGAACGGATCGACAAATCCCATTTCGCTTAATCGGACGCCATGACGTGCCGCTTCGGCCCTCTGTTCTGAGGACATCACCGACAGCGTATAGCCGCACCCTGGTATGTCGTGAAGCCATTCAGGAATCTGCACTTCTCGGAACGACTGTGAGTCAAAAGGTTGAGCCGCAATCGTTTGCCCCCAGATGGCGGATGGTTCATCTGCGAAGACACGGTGCCCGGGCTGCCCGTTACTCAGGAATACGAAAATCAGCAAAAAACTGGAAATTACCGAGTTGTTCATCGAGCCCTGCCTGTTCAAATAACAGCCTGCGATTGTTTTCCGGGTCGGATCCTAACACAGCGGATGAACTGGAACCAAACAACCGTTCAACAGGAACAGCCAGGTGTCAGTGCAACTGAGATTGTCTGCTGACTGGTATGTTTCCGTTTGCCTGTGGACTGTATTCATTTCGCCAAACTCACTGAATAGCGGAGTCCACTGCAGTTTGGTCATCGACGACCGATGAATGCTCACCAAAGCCAGCATGAGGCTTTTTGTGCCTGATGACTCGCTGCAGGTATGGTCCGCACGCGACGTGCGGGGAATCTCTGACAGCAGAGCAGCGTGCGACGGTCCGTGTTTTCGAATTGTGGAGGGGACTCCGTTGATCCCATCACTTGCCTTGCGGTGCGTTTGACATGAAAAAAGCGAGCATCCCCAGTGGCCCGACTCGCAAAACGGCCAGAGTGTCGTCTATGATCGACGGGGGGTGTTCCTGCGGCAAGTGAACCAGTCGCTGCAATCTCAGGGGCCCCTGTGTTCTGCGTCCTTTCCGAAAGTGCCGGACAAAATGTGGCGGGTGATCTTTCATCGATACAGTCGAGTCATTGCGATTTTCGGCTGGTGCCTGATGCCTTTCGTGACGGCCCTGGGACTGAAGGCACTGGGCAGCAGTGTGAATGAGGTGCGGGACTGGCTTCCCGAGGGTTACCAGGAAACAGTGGAGTACCAGCAGTTTCTGGAGTATTTCGGTAACGATGAGTTTGTTCTGGTGTCGTGGGAGGGCTGCACGCTGGAGGATCCACGGCTGGATCGATTTGCGGAGCGCGTGCTGTCTGAATCGTTGTCCGAACGCGAGCCGTCAGCCCACGAATCGCGGAAGTCGATCCCGTCCCTCGAGCTTCGGATTTCAACCGGCCGATCGGTGCTGAATGACCTGACATCTGCTCCTTTGAACCTGAGTATCGACGAGGCAAAACGGCGGCTGGCGGGGACAATGATCGGCGGTGACGGGCAGCAGACCTGTGCCATGCTGTGGCTCTCTCCCACGGCCAGAATGAATGTTCATCAGACCCTGGAGACTCTGCGTCGGTTTCTTGGAGAAAGTGGCGTTCCATCGCAGGACATTCGCTGGGCGGGCGCCCCGGTGCTGAATGCGGAGCTGGATGCTGCCAGCCTGCGGTCCATGTCCAAAGCGATTGTGCTGAGTTGTCTAATTGCGGTGGTAATCGCATGGGTGGCATTCCGGGACACCTGGATCATTGTCATGGTCCTTGTGACCGGTTTTTATAGTGCGGCGCTCAGTCTTGCGGTGCTGCCAATTTCCGGCGTGCCGATGAATTCGCTGCTGATCACCATGATTCCGATGGTCTATACCGCCGGGATTTCCGGTGCCATTCACATGTGCAATTACTATCAGGAGGCTGTTCGGCAGCGTGGGCCTGCTGCTGCGGCGGAACGAGCGATCGAGTGTGCCTGGTTGCCGCTGGCGCTGGCAACAAGTACGACCGCAACTGGATTATTGTCCATCTGCCTGAATGACCTGCGCCCGGTGCAGCAATTCGGTTTTTTTTCTGCAATCGGGATTGGTTTGAGCTGGATTTTGCTGGTGTTCTGGCTTCCGGCGGCGCTGTCTTTGCTGAAAGCTGGACAGAAGCAGGAACTTATGAAACTGAGTGCTGACGACGAGATTGGCGATGCGCCATTGCCAGAGTTCTGGGTACGCACCGGGAAACTGGTGGTTCGTCATGGCTCGATCATTACGTGTCTTTGTCTGGCACTGATGGCGATTTCTGTTCCAGGAGTTGCCCGACTGCAGATTACTTTGAATCTGCTGGATGAGTTTTCGGAGGATGCTGAGATTATTCGGATGGGTTCATGGATTGAAGACCGGATTGGCAGGATGACCTCGTTTGAGGTGGTGCTGCGATTTCCTGGTCAGAACCGGCTGAGTGCTTTTGAACGGCTGTTTCTGATTCGGCGTATTCAGCAAAATCTGGAGTTGTTACCGGAAATCGGGGGGACCATGTCCATCGCCAGTTTTGCGCCGTCACTCAGCGGACCGGACTCTGGAGTGTTGCAGCGCGCTGGAATCAATCGATACATGAAGCAGCAACGGGCTCCGCTGGAAACGTCCGGGTTTCTGCGGGTTGTGGATGGGGATGAATTATGGCGAATCAACCTGCGACTTCCCGGAGCAGAGCATGTGGACTACAACGTGATAATCCACGAGGTGCGCAAGCGAGCCATGCAGGAATTGACAGGGGACCGTTACAGGGATGTGAAGGTGTTGTGCACGGGAATTGCTCCCGTGATCTATAAGGCCAGACGTTCACTGGTCGATGGTTTGATTCAGGGGCTGGCGAGTGACGTTGTGCTGATTGTGGTTGCCATCGTGTTGACGATGCGAACACTGTCCAGTGGTTTTCTGCTGATGATGACCAGTCTGTTTCCCACGCTGCTGGTTCTGGGAACGATCGGCTGGCTGGGGATCCCGATCAATGTTGGGGCCGTGCTGGCACCGTGTGTGGCATTGGGTGTCACCGTAGATGATTCCATCCACTTTGTTGTCTGGTTTCGCAATGGAATTCGGCGAGGATTATCTACGGCGGATTCGGTATTGCTTGCGTGGCGAGCATGTGCAAGACCAATCTATCAGAGCTGGATGCTGCTGGGGCTGGGAATGGCAACACAGTTTGTCAATGACTTTGGCTCGATCCGTCAGTTCGGCATGATGATGGTTGCCATGCTCACAGCCAGTGTGGTGGGCAACCTGATCCTTCAGCCAGCCCTGCTCGCCTGCCCCGCGGGAATTCTGGTGGGCAGAGGTTTTCGCAGGCAATCGAAACTCTCCGCAGCTGACTCAGAACAGGCGTTGTGAGCTGGTTTCGCAACAGAACGGC
>CAIQIE010000289.1 GCA_903871805.1 uncultured Planctomycetaceae bacterium
GAGACGGACAGCCGTGGGAGGGCGCAACAAATGGCTGAATGGCTTTCGCAGAGCGATTCGGGCAGTTCCGTCGGGAGCAAGACCTCCCATGGAACATAGTCAGTGTAGCAGTCCCGAAGCCGGTGCTATTAAAAGCTCGATATTCAGCCCGCGATTGTTTCGAAAGGGGAGCGGTTGCAGAGTTCATCCGAAGTCAGGCAATCAGTTTTACTGCCCGTTCCCGGATATTGGCCCCCGTAAAGGCCGGGTAGGCCGACACAACAATGCCAGGGAGTGACGAGGTTTTGCAGGGGACGCCGAGTCGGTCGCCCATGGTCGGCTTTACACTCACCAGTTTTTGGACAGGTGGCTGGCCCGATGTTCGCCGGCCCGATGTTCGCCCATGATGGGTTAAAAATCGCCCGTGACTGGCCGATGTTGGACGCCCGCTGTTAGTTAAAACGTTATGCAGTAGAAAAGTCGCCATCCACGAATGGCACAGGAACGTCACTATAAAGTACTTACGTCTGCAGGAGCCTCGCACTTGGCCTGGTCATAGTGACGACCAACCGGCGTGCGTTTCAGCCTGAAGGTCTGTCAGAAAAGAGCCGGTGGCAAGCCCCGCGCCGTCACAGGAATCCATCAACAACGGGCCTCACGCCGACCATGTGTGGCAGAAGGCAGGATCACTGGCCCCACGCATTCCGGAAAAAATGGATGTCGGCAAGGTCCGTGGCCCCTGTGTCCTTTTTCCGAACGTGAAGCCGACACGGCCAGCAGTGGCATTATTCACCACAGAGAACATGGTCTACATGGAGGAGAAAAAACACAAAGGCCTGTCCGATTCCTCCGTGTGCTCACTGGATTCCGTGGTGAAATCTGTCGCACGCCTCTTTCAAACGCCAGGCGACTGAAAAAACAAACGACCAAGACCACTCGGAACGAACGCTTGAAGTGGTGTGATTCAGGATGAACGGATGCAAACAAAGCGTTTGCAGGAAATCACTTACGTTTTCCGGTGCCAGCTGGCCTAAAGTCCGGAGCCTGCCCCTATCAGATCCGCTTAGAACGCACATTTCCTGCGTTCGATCAGTTCCTGCCGATGTTGTCAGCGGTCATGTCGACAGATCACAAGTACGACTGCCTGTTGGCAGCCATCGCCACATACGTCTTGTCCTGGATCGTTCAGGCCGCATAGATCATTGCTGCCTCAAGCGACGTCCAAAGCGGCACGAGGAACCCTCAGAGACGACGGAGCGGCCCAGAAGAAGCGCTTATGTGCAATGAGTTCGGGAAGTTCTCGTTCTATTCAGACCTGGCCTCCGCTCTTTGCTTCACATTTGCTGCCGTACTTCGTGGGCGGCAATGCGGTCGCGTGCATGGTCGGCCCAGGGGCCGCGCGTGTCATGCTGGAGGTACTGCGCCCAGTAGCCCGCGGCTTCGTTTTCTCGCGCGGTGCGATCCAGCAATTGAGCATAATGCAGCAGGACATCCGGGTTGCCAGGGTGTATCGACATGGCCGTGCACAGCGACTGTTCCGCAGCGTCGAATTCTTCCAGTTCCGCCTGCAGGCAGCCAAGTTGTGTCCACGCCTCGATGAAGTCAGGAGCGACTTCAATGGCACAGTAGTAGCGTTCCACAGCGGCTTCCGTTCGCCCTTCTCGATACAACGCGTCTGCCAGATGAAAGTTCACGTCGGCGGGATCGGGAAACAGCAGACGTTCTTCGTCCGCAGGGTCGTCAGGTTTCGAAACCATGCCACGGTCTGATCCGAGGAGCGACAGTGAGTTTCGAAACGCATTGATGGCAGATTCCAGCTCAGACTCTTCTGTCAGCCGGCATCCCTCATGAAACCATTCTTCGGCGTTCCAGTCGGCCATGGATCGCTCGACCGGAGTTTTATGACCACCAGTGAAGGGAAGCAAAAAGGGCGTCGCGTCGTCTTCGTGCTCCGGTTTCGCCGTCGCTGCAGTCGGAGCCTCCGCTGGTGCCGCAAAAACTTTGGGAGGATCGGCAAAATCAAAATCCAGAAGGCGCTGTCCCGTTCTGGGGATCAGCACGCCACGATCGTCCCGGATCAGCACTTTTTCGTCATGCACCAGCAACGTCAGCTGAGCAAGGGAACGGTCGGTTCCGGAGATTGTCTGGCTGAGTTCTGACAGACTTTTTTCAAGGGTTTCCGCGGAGACCCCTTCATCCAGTAGTGTTGCCAGTCGGCGAGCGCTGGCCACTTCCCTGTAGTCGAAGTAAGGCAGGCGGCAGATACGCCGAACGGGACGAATCAGGCCCAGCCGCGCCCAGCGTCGGATCAGGCGGACCGGAACGTCAAGCAGTCGGCTGAGCATCGCTGGGGTATGGGCTTTGCGAATTTCATCGCGGCGATCATCGAGACCCAGCATTTGCAGCCAATCGGATTCGGCAATGATCCGCATCGAATGGCCGTCGGCGAGGCTCTGTGTGGCCTGCTGAAGTTTCTGAGACGTGCGGCCGTCGTCTTCCAGCGGCCAGCCCTCTTCGCCGATGATCAGCATCGTGGTCTGCAAGGTGACGGACTGGGTGGAACGCCCACCGTGTTGTTCGACCAGTTCCATGGCGGCCCTGTGCGTCATGGATGCCAGTGTCCCCGTAAATGCGAGCGTTTCTCCTGCCAGCGGCAGAGAGTTGACCGCAGAGAACGCTGCAAGTTCCTCCAGACTTGTCGCCATCGGTAAATTCGTCTCTGTTTTCGCAGAGTTCCCGCTTTGTGATTCCTGATCCGTTGTTGTACCCAAGACCCTGTCTCTTGATGAACGTGTTGTGTCCCATCCTGTGGAATTCCACTTCCAATCCCGAACGAAGATACCGTCGAAATTTCCAGATGGGTAGCATTAAGGCGTCTGGCTGTTATAAGAAGTCAAACTCGTTTGCGGTGCCGTGTCAGACTCTGCCATGTGCCCGTTTTTCCAGGAATCAGAGCCGACGGGCTTGCTTTTCGGCTGCTGACTTCTCTCCGACCGACCCACCCTGCTCCCGAGTGCCGCTGACCTGTCTGCGATACTCAGCAAAGATCCAGTAAAGAGAAATTGCAATGTCTGCTCTTCAATCCTCAGATCCGAGTGTTTGGGAAGCCATTCAAAAGGAACGTCGCCGTCAGGTCGATGGACTCGAATTGATCGCTTCCGAGAACTATACCAGCGCAGCCGTGATGGAAGCGGCCGGAACGGTGCTGACCAATAAGTATGCCGAAGGTTATCCGGGGAAACGATATTACGGCGGTTGCGAAAATGTGGATGTGCTGGAAAACATCGCACGCGATCGTGCCGTGCAGCTGTTCGGTGCAGAACATGCCAACGTACAGCCCCATGCCGGCTCCCAGGCCAACATGGCTGTGTACATGTCTACTCTTAATCCCGGCGATACAATTCTGGCCATGGACCTGGCTCACGGCGGACATCTGACACATGGAATGCACCTGAATTTCAGCGGAAAACTCTACCGCACACTGCATTACGGCGTCCGCAGGGACGATCACCGAATCGACTTCGACCAGGTGGTCACTCTGGCCCGTGAGCACAAGCCAAAGATGATTGTGGCAGGTGCCAGTGCCTATCCCCGAGAAATCGATCACGCAAAGTTTGCCGAAATTGCCAAATCTGTCGGCGCTCTTTTCATGGTCGACATGGCTCACTACTCCGGACTTGTCGCAGCGGGCGTTCACAACAGCCCGGTGCCCGTTGCAGACTATGTCACTTCCACGTCCCACAAAACGCTTCGAGGCCCAAGGTCGGGGTTTATCCTCTGCCGCAAAGACTATGCGGCTGCCGTGGATCGCGCCGTTTTTCCGGGAATTCAGGGTGGGCCGCTGATGCATATCGTAGCGGCAAAGGCTGTCTGCTTCGGAGAAGCCCTGCGCCCCGATTTCAAAGACTACGCCCGGCAAATCGTCACAAACGCTCAGACCCTGGCCGAAGTCCTGATGGCGGGCGGTCTGCGTCTGGTGTCCGGTGGTACAGACAACCATTTGATGATGTGCGATGTGACGGCCATTGATCTGTCCGGAAAAGTTGCCGAACACGCTCTGGAACATGCCGGTATCACCGTCAACAAAAACATGATTCCCTACGACCAGCGAAAACCGATGGATCCCAGCGGTATTCGTATCGGCACCGCCGCCCTGACAACCCGGGGAATGAAGGCTGACGAAATGAAACAGGTCGGAGCATGGATTCTGCGGGCTCTGAAAGGCCACGAAAATCCCGCGACTCTGGAAGCCGTGCGAACCGAAATTGCCGCGTTCGCCCGCCACTTTCCGGTTCCAGGCATCGAAGCCTGATGCGCCGCTGATACATAACGATCGTCCAAGTCGCTGGCAGATGCCAAGGTGCAACTGCCAGCGACTTTTTGTTGCGCCAATGGGGACTTGCAGAGTTGAGTCAGTACGCTGGTCGAGCGACAGATTCAGACATTTCGTGTGATCCTGAAGTACTGTCTGTGTCTTGAGCTTAGCGCAATTGGTTTGCAGTTCCGCATTTTACGCACCAGCCCGAACCGCCGGATTGTGATACGAGTCACAAGATGACGAATGATTGATCAGGACCCCGCTGACCAGTCGTGTCGCTGTTGAGCAAAGGCGTACTCGCTTGTCGGCCTCGCGAAAGTGATCCGTGCGATATCCTGGAGCACGCCAGCCGAAGACTGACGTCAGGACAGCAGGGCGTCGATGACTTTGCCGCCGTCGACCACTTTCAGTGGACGCCCCTGGGGGCTCATATTTTCCAGATCGGGATTCAAGCCCAGTGCCTGACACTGCGTTCGCAGCAAATCGGGCACTGTCACCGGATTGTCCTGAACAACCGAGCCATCCGCTGAACTGGAACCATACACCTGACCGCCCCGAATTCCGCAACCTGCCATCATCATGCTGAAGACACGCGGATAATGATCGCGGCCTTCACGTGGGTTGATCTTTGGGGTCCGGCCGAATTCTCCCATCCACACGACCAGCGTATTCGCCAGCAATCCGCGATCTCGCAGATCCACAATCAAGGCCGCAGTCGCCGGATCCACTTCACTGGAATTACGAGCGACTGCGGCGAAGTTGTCCTGATGCGTATCCCAATTATTGGATCGCACCTCCACGAACGAGACGCCCTGCTCGATCAGTCGTCGAGCCAGCAGACAGCCTCGACCAAAATTGGATTCTCCATAGGCTGCTTTCAGCGCGGCCGGTTCGCTCGATATGTCGAAGGCGGCCGTTTCCGGCGTGACGATCAGTTTCGAAGCCTTGCTGTAGAGAGCCGTATGCGTTTTTGCGAGTTGTTCAGAGCCTGTTCGGGAAAATTCGCCAGTCAGCTGTCCCAGCAGATTCGTGCGCCGGGCCAGTCGGTCCGGGACGACAGGCGATGCGACATTGTCGGGAAGTTGCCCCGGTCGCGCAACGACAAAGGGTTCATAGTCCATCCCAAGGAAACCAGCCCCCTGAGTTGGCCCGATGGAAACACAGGGAGGAAGATCACAGCCCTGCTGACTAATCTGCTGGGCAATGCAGGAGCCGAAAGAGGGATGGCGGACACTGCCCGCCGGAACATAGCCGGTGTGCAACTGATAGGTCGCCCGCGGATGGCTGCCTTCCTTGTTGGTCATCGAACGCACGATGGCGATATCAGACATCTGCTGGGCAACTTTGGGGAAGTTGTCGGCAAGCCGTATGCCAGCAACACTGGTCTGGATGTCCTTCGTCGGACCGCCTTCCTGCGTACCCGGCTTGGGATCCAGTGTTTCAAACTGACTGGGTCCGCCCTGCATCCAGAGCAAAATCATGGACTTGCCCTGCTGTCGCAGTTGACCAGCATGGGATGCCAATGCCGTCCGCATCCCGAAGGCATCCGACACCAAAGCGGCAGTGCCAGCGCCCAGCGCCGCAAATTGGCGACGAGAAACACCATGGCCAGAGGCTTGCATCGATTCGCTGGAAAAATCCATCATACCGAAGGTCTCGCTTGCATTCTGATTTGAAATGCCCGACCGTATTCACAATACTCATGCGCAGAGATCTGTAGTTTACCGAGCCTCGGCCCACGTCGTAAGGGTTTTGTTACTACCGATTTTTGGAAGTTTGCAGATCCGAAGGTGAAATGTCAAAAGCATCTTCTGACGCCGTTGGTATTCCTGCAAACTCTTCGTCTCCGAGCAAGCCTTCCAAGTCAGTTTACCGTTCAGGTTTTCCGAGCAACGCTGGCCCCGGACGTCACAGATTTACGGCGAACCAGAAGTGACACGCGGCGACGAGTACCATGAAGAGAAGTCTCTGCGGGGGCGAGACAGAGTCTGTTTTATAGTGTCTGTTTTGTGATGGCGTGTGTCTGGATCCAGACGCGAACTTTGTTCGGCGATCAGTGCGTTGTGCTGAGAGGATGGGGCTGGCAAGCCTTGGCTACCGAAGCCTGCAAACACGGCAGTTTTTAGCCTGCCAGCCCCGTCCTTTCAGCACCCCGTTGATGCCTGTTCTCGCATGAGTTTTTTTTGGTAGATCGTCAGGGCCTGAGCCCCATCATGTGGTATTTGCCGTCATTTGGCTTGAACTGGACTTGAGGCTCGGCCCGCTGATAGGGCCAGCCCCAAACACCATTGTTGTCATGACACACGAAAAACTTAAAAATCTGCACCCAAACGGCGGTTCAAATCCCCGTAGCTTGCTGCCTGAATTACAGCCGGGACCCGCAAATACCGTTGAGCGAAGACCTCTATGCAGATACCGCCAGACAGGACGGCTATTTTCTGCGTGTGTGCGATCGAGATGCGAACTTCTTTGGTTTCCAAACAACAGCTGCCGTCGTTTTGCTTCGGCAATGCTGGCTTAAACACCGGGCTGCGAAAAAGGTGTCGCAGATTTTTTTGAAATTCTGTTTAGCGGCCTCGGGATTTCTGAAATAACGCCGGCACTCACCAAGAAACAAGTGATTTTGCGAAGGATCGCGGTCAGATATGTCGTCAGGGGCGAGTCGCGAATTCCGGAGAATTGATCAACGCCCACAGCAAATCTTCAAGGCCAGGTCGCACTCCCGCGCTGTCCTGTACGTACTGCATGGCCACGGTTAATTCGCCAGTCGACGGTTCCCGTCCCAGCGTGCGAAGGTACAACTCACGAATAATATCCTCGTCCGCCAGTACCGTTGTGGCTATTTGCCCAATGACGCCGTTGTCTCCGGGAGTCCTGATAATTCGGTCAAGAATCTGTGAGTTCATCATGAAAAGGGCCTCAGGAACGCTGCCCTGCAATTCATCACGCGGCGTTGATGGATCGAACCCAAAGATTTTTCCAAATTCGTCCAATCCTGCATCGTTTTTTGCAGTTGCATTCGGCCGGCGAATCATAGTGTTTGGCATCGGCAACCGGTCAACACCCAACGACTGGCAGAGCGCGTGATAAAACTGGTCGCTGCGCAGTCGCATGGGTTCGCAGCGGGCAAATCCCTCCGCTGTTGGATTTGCGGCGCGCTGGTAGGTGCGACTTAACGTGATCGTGGTCATCAGCCATTTCAAGTCATAGCCGGATTGCTGAAATCCCTGCGACAGAACACGGAGTGTTTCTTCGTGCTGACATTCTCGCTCTGGCCCGATGTCATCCACCGGTAGATAAAATGCCGTCCCCATCAGTTCAAACCAGACGCGATTGACGATCGCTTTTGCAAACCATCCCTGGCTTCCCTGAGTGATCAGTTCGGCGGCCTTGCGACGGCGTTCCAGATCGTCCATGCCCGACGTCAGCGAAACAGAGCTGAGAAAAAAGGCAGGATCGATTTGCTTGCCCTGGGCCCCCGGGTCGGCAAGGTCCGACATGAAATGTTCCGCCATCCCCTGCCCCGGTCGCTGCGGCGGTTGAGCCGTTCGCATTTCTTCCATGGTGACCTGGCCGTCACTGTTTCGGTCCACGTTCGCAAGGGCCTGTCCTGCAAAGAGTCTGTCCAGCGGCGTACCTTTAGCCTCCTCAGCAGAAATTGCTCCGTTACTGTCCCGGTCCATGCGTTTCATCAGGATGGGGGACAACTGAAAAAAACGGCCGCGATCCGCATTCATCGAGGCAATTTCGAAGTCGAAATTATTGTCTGAGTTGCGATCACGCTGCACAGAAACACGGGGAAAGAATGCCGTGAATTGATGAAATTGTTCCCGCTTCCATCCGTCCCATGGATGGTCGTGGCAGTTGGCACACTGAATCTGAATTCCCAGGAACAGACGCGAGACTTCGGCCGCGACTTCTTCGGCAACCCCTTCATGAGCAAACAGCAACGCCGTCGCCCCGTTATTGTTGACCGGCCCGGTCACAGTGATCATTTCCTCCGCGATCCGATCCCAGCCTGTTCCTTCGTTGAGTTTTCCGGTCATCCACTCGACGAACGCTGCACGCACAATCGGTGCCCGCTGATTGGTGGCTCGCAGAAAAATCGCATCGCGCCAGTAACCGGCCCAGTTTTTTCCATAGTCGGGAGACTGCAGAAGTGTCTTTACCAGGTCTTCTCTACGGGTTTCCGACGGGTCCAGTCCGAATGCCGTAATCTCTCCGGGGGTTGCTGGTCGCCCCACAAGATCCAGCATCACTCGCCGCAGCCACGTGGAATCGTCGCAGAGTGGAACCTGGTCTTCGATGTCTTCCGACCAGAGGGTTTTGTCAACGGCCGCGGCAATCTGCCGCGGAGACGGCTGCTCTCCTGCAGGCAAAGGCTGAAATGTCCAGATCAACGCTGGAAACAGCCAAACGCAGGTGTTTATCAATCGGTACCGGAATGTTTTCGTCATTTCTGACAACATCTGCTGCACCCTCAAGAGAACCGAGTTTTCAAGCGACCGATGGCGTTGTGTGAATCCCGCCGAAAATCTAACCCGTGAAACTCAAAAACACACCGGACCATCCAGAGAGAAATCGTGATTTTGGTGGTAAAACCGTCGTCGTTAAGTTCAGACACCGCCGGCTTATTCCATGTCCGCTCCGGATAGTGACATATTCTCTGATGCTGAAAGGTTTACGCGACAGCCCTTTGTCAACAAAAAACGGGCCGATTCCTCTGGAAATCGGCCCGCTGAGTTCATGTTTGCTCTCACCTCGGTTCTCTTTTTGTTCAGAGAACTTTTGTGACTCCGGGAGTGGGAATCGGGTAAGTCATGTCCGCATTTGGCAGAATTGGCGGGGTGTCGTCGAAGCTGTGGAACTTCTCAACCGGCGAAATGCTGAGGTTGGAGTTCAGCGCTTCTTCCCAGCCAATTTCCCGACCAGAATAGGTGGCCATACGTCCCAGGACAGACATCATGCTGCTCATCGCACCATATTCGCCTTCGTTCGGAATCTCTCCACGGCGGAGTGAGGCAAACAGGTCATGGTGCTCCTGCTGATGTCCGTCGTGCAGGTTCTTTCGCTTGCCATCTTCCATACGAGGGTATTCCCAGACCAGGTTGCCCTTCGTGTCGAAGATCTGGCCATCACCGATATTGCACCAGCCGGTGGAACCATGAGCGTACTCGGATACGCTGCTCCAGCAGTTGCCGATATGGCGGCACTGACTGAGCAGAATGCTGCGATCTCCGTCTTTTTCCCAGGTGAATTCGACGAAGTGATGATCGTAGATCTCGCCATATTCCTTGCCTGTACGCACCTGACGGCCACCCTGTCCCTGGGCCTTGGTTGGAGGTCCGCCCATCAGCCAGTTGATGACATCCAGGTTATGAATGTGCTGCTCTGTGATATGGTCACCACACAGCCAGTTGAAGTAGTACCAGTTTCGCATCTGATACTCCATCTCGGACTGTCCCTCTTTACGAGGCCGAACCCAGACGCCGTCTCCGTTCCAGTAGGCTCGAGTTGCCACAATGCGCCCAATCGCACCGTCGTGAAGACGCTTCATGGTTTCCACGTACAACGGCTCATGACGACGCTGCAGGCCCACCGCTACCGCCAGATTTTTCTGCTTTGCCTGTCGTGCCACTTCCACGACTTTTCGGACACCAATCGCGTCGACAGCGACGGGCTTCTCCATAAACACGTGCTTCCCGGCATTGATCGCTGCCTCGAAATGCAGTGGTCGAAATCCCGGCGGGGTGGCCAGAATCACCAGGTCAAGATCCTGCTCCAGCACCTTCTGGTAGGCGTCAAAACCCACAAACTGACGTTCCTTTGGCACGTCGACTTTTTCGCCATGCTGACGCGACAGCACGTTCATCGCGCTGCCAAGGTTGTCTTCAAAGGCATCCGCAGCGGCCACCAGTTTCGTGGGGCCACTGGTGTTCATCGCATGGTCCGCAGCGCCTCGGCCGCGACCACCACAACCAATCAGACCAATTCGAATGGTTTCGTCACTGCTGACATGGGCAGCACGTACCGGGTTCAGGCCGCTGAGTAGTGAGGCACCGGCCGCGACTGCCGCTGTGCCCTGCAGAAAGCCACGACGAGATGGTTCAGGTGCTAACGTCATAAGGATAACTCCAGTCCAGATTCAGGTGGGGTGGTGGAATGATACTGATGTCGAAGATCGTGATTTCAGGAACTGCGTCGCCGGTTGCCGGCTCAGACCCTCTGCAGCTCGCTGCAAAATCTGATCACCCCGAACAGCCAGCGGAACAGATCTGCTGTCAATCCCGCTTCAAGTGCGATGATTTGCACTCTCTCCTGCGAAATCCTACGCGTAACCCGATTTCTTAGCAATTCAGAGACTTTGTCAGACAGGATTTCATGGAATTTGCGTGCTCTCCGAGTGCTTTGGCAAATCTTAGTTTTTGGGTTGCGTCATTCCCGCGCAGGCGGGAATCCAGTGCCGCGATCTGGATTCCCGCCTGCGC